>JANPCU010000264.1:0-23540 GCA_031431195.1 Planctomycetota bacterium
GAGCGACGGTCTTCCGAGTCGGGGCCATCCGCAAAGCCTCCTGACCCCGCCACCCGGCTGGAGGTGGCCGTGAACACCATCCGACCCCGGCAGGGGTCATCGCCATTCGCCGGTAGTTGAGCGCAGCGACACCACCGGACGCCAGTCGCCCGCCGATCCCTCATCCCGGAGGGACGCCAGTCGCCCGCCGATCTGGAGCGAATTCCGCCCGAGAGCGACACCTTCTGGCATCCCTTCGGGATGCGGAAGCGTGACCTGACCCGATTCCGGTGGTGTCGCTACGCTCAACCACCGGGGAATGACGACGACCAGCCCGACGGCCAAATTGCAGCGGCCACCGTGACGATGATCGAGACGCTCGGCGACACGCCCTCGTTCATTGGCTGTGGATTCATGAAGCCGCACGATCCTTGTATCGCGCCGCAGAAGTATTTCGATCTGTATCCGCCGGATTCGCTTCAGCCCTGGACCGATCCCGCTGACACGACCACTGTTCGCCAGGACGCGGTCGGGTTCGGCGCGTACGGCAAAGCCTTCGCCAAATTCAACGACCACGAAAGACGTGAGTTGTTCCGCGCCTATTGCGCGGGCACAAGCTTTATGGACGCACAGCTGGGCCGTGTGCTGAATGTGCTCGACCAGCGAAAACTCTGGGACAAGTCGCTCGTCATCTTCGTCGGCGATCACGGCTACCACACGGGCGAACGAAACTGGTGGAACAAAAACACGCTCTTCGAACGCTGCTGCCGCGCCCCACTCGTCATGGCTGCTCCGGGGATGAAGGGGGGCCAAACCAGCCGCTCACTGGTCGAGTTCGTCGATCTCTATCCGACGGTCGTGGACTTCTGCGGGCTCACGATGCCGCGCGCAGCCGCTGGCGAAAGCCTGCGCCCCGTTCTGGAGAACCCCGTCGCCACCGTGAAAGACGCCGCCTGCACGCTCGTCACACGCAGTCCGAAACTTTATGGACAAAGCATCCGCACCGCCCGTTGGCGATTCACGCGATGGAGCGACGGGCAAATCGAACTCTACGATCACGAGTCCGATGCGCAAGAGCTTCACAATGTCGCCCGCCAGTATCCTGGTATCGTGAATCAACTCTCGATCCCACTTCAGACCCTCGGAGAGCCACAACCATGAGTTGCCTCCTCGTTTTCGTTTTCCCGTTGGTGGTGCGGCCCGCCGCTCAGTACACAGTGGAAGCAGGATCTCCGCCGCCCCCATCGAGTATTTGATGGCGAGCCCCCGGCGTGAGCCGGGGTGTTCGGGCCGAGTGATGTCCGCTTCCGCCGAAGCATTTCTGCCGGGCGATTATGACTCGATCGGGACACCCCGGCTCACGCCCGGGGCTCGCCCTATCCGGCGTCGCGTTTGGAGTGCGGATGGGCACTCTCGTACGTCTCTTTCAACCGCTTCGTGCTAACGTGCGTGTAGATCTGCGTCGTGGTCAGGCTCTTGTGGCCGAGGAGTTCTTGCACGCTGCGGAGGTCGGCCCCGCCATCGAGCAGGTGCGTGGCGAATGTATGCCGCAGCGTATGCGGCGAGACATGCTGCTGCAGGTGGCAGGTGACGATGTGCCCATCGAGAAACCGCCCGATGCTGCGTGTGGTGAGCCGCTTGCCGAACTTATTCAGGAAGATTGCCGCGACCTCGTGGGGCTTGCCCGTCGGGGACTCGACGCGAACTTGCATCCAGTCGTTGAGGGCCTTCGCGGCGAAGGTGCCGACGGGGGTGATGCGTTCCTTCTTCCCCTTACCGCGAATGCGCAGGATGTTCGCGTCGCGGTCCCAGTCCTCGACGTTCACGCCCACCAGCTCGGCGACTCGCAGCCCAGCGGAGTACATCACTTCCAGAATCGCCCGATCACGCAGCCCCGCTGTGGTGTGAGCAGGCGGGGCTTCAAGCAGCTTGACAATGTCCTCGGTGGTGAGGAAGTTCGGCAGCTTGCGCCCGACTCGGGGCGTTCGCAATGCCTTGGCGGGGTTGTTGGGGGTCAGCCCCTCGCGCGTGGTGTAGCGGAAGAAGCTGCGGAGGCAGGCGAGTCGACGGGCGATCGTGGTGCGGGCGTACTGGCACTCGTGCAGGTAGGTCACGTACCCGCGCAGCACAGGGATCGTAATCTGATCAGGAGTTGGCTCGATGCCGACGCGCTCGCTGAGGTATTCCTGAAAGCTGTTGAAGTCATCCTTGTAGGATTTCAGCGTATGCTCGGACGAGTTCCGCTCGATCCGCAAGTAACGCAGGAAGCCTTGGATGGCGGATTGCATGGGGAGGGGTCAGTCGTCAGTGATCAGTTTTCAGTACAGAAGCCCAGGGGTTGCAACCCCTGGGCTTTGGCGATACTCACGCCGCCCGGCGGAAGGGCGTTTCGTCTTCATCGATCGCGATCTCGCGCAGCTTGCGGACCTTTTGACTCAGCACAGCTGCGTCGTACCAGGTGAAGCACAACTCGGGATCGGCGGCGAACTTGCCGAGTGTCTGGAGGACCTGCGGAGTGCTCTGGGTGTCGTAGAGAAAAACGAACCGTTCGCCGTCCTTGACCAAGGCCAATACGTTCAGGCTGCGTTCCATCGCGCCACACCCCATTCTCGATCCGGCGGGCAGTCGGGGGTGGGGGGAAGGCCCCAACCCGGAAGGAACGACGACCCCGCCGGAAAGTCTACAAGGGGTATCGGACGGAGGGGTGCCGAGTGTCGCCCTGCTCGGGGAGTGAGGGGCAGAATCCCCACCCCAGCGGGTACGTGCGCGGTCTGGGTGCCACGGGAGTCAAAACCGGACGGACTGGAAGTCTCTCACCGACCGGTAGAGTTTGACTGACCGGAAGTGGGGTGTAGGGTGGGACCAGCCGCTCTGGGCGCAGGCCCACCGTGTGCAAAGCGAGCCCTTGGGAGTGGTGGGCCTGCGCTCCAAAGCGAGCTTGTCCCACCCTACTCAATGATCAACCACGTGCCTGCGGCGGCTACACGCTCGGCACGGCGGCGACTTCGCGCTTATTCGAGGTCCACTTACACAGCAGAATCCCCAGGAAGTAGAGCGCCACCATCGGGCCCATCATCATCAGCATGCTGATCGGCTCGGGAGGGGTCAGCAGCATCGAGAGGAACGAGATCCCGAACACGGCGATCCGCCACTTCTCGATGAAGAGCTGAACCGTCACGACGTTCATGCGTTCCAGAAACACCATGATCAGCGGTAGCTGGAAGCCGATGCCGAACATCAGCGGCAGGATCGAGGCAAACGTCAGGTACTCAGAGAGTCGAGGTTCCAACTTGACCCCGACATAGTCGTTGTACTTCATCAGGAAGATCAACACCATCGGCAGCACGAGCCGGAAACAGAATAAGACCCCGCCGCCAAACAGAAACAGACTCAGCGTACCGAACCCGTACATATGTTTGCGTTCGTGCATGTACAGACCGGCGGCGATGAACTGCCAGACCTGATAGAAGACCCACGGGCTGGCCAGTACGAGGCCAGCCAGGCCGGAGACCTTTAAATAGATCATGAACGGTTCTTGGGGGCTCAGCGCGACGGGCTTCTTTGAATCTTTAACCGTCTGCTGCATCAACTCGATCTCCGGAGACGAAAGCGTCAACTTGATCATCTGGTCTGCGGGAAGGTCCGAGGGGACCGGGAACTGTTGAGGCAGAATACGATGCAATTCGTCCAGCAGCGTCTTGGCAGGGATTTCAACAGCCATTTTCCCGGTGGCCTCAATGAGATAAGGGGCCTTCTCGGCAGGATCGATGGGGGGAGTCACCGGCTTCGGCAACTCCTTCCCGGTCATCCACGCCCAAATGTAGGGGAGCGGGTTCACGCCGGTATCTTCCACGAATTTTTTGCCGGTCGGTGCCAGCGCCTGATCCAGGGGCCAACGGATGATCCCTACGATCTCGGTGCCGAAGAACAGGCAGATCACGCACCCGATCGCCACCCCGGCAATCGACTTCCAGAGGTGCGACCGCAACGCTTCCAGGTGCTCCCCGAAGCTCATCGTGGTGTCACCGAACAAGTCTTTGGCAGGATTGGGCATAGCGGCTTCAGCACGGACGGTTCGGACAGCTGCCAGTGGGTGGTCGGGGATTTCCCGGAGGAACCAGCGCGGGGCACCGCCCTGCCATTGCTCCCGACCATCCCGCGAACATTCCCCCTCAAGACCCCCAACCGGTAGGCGACTGTTCGTCACAACCGGGTCGAAATCGAGAAACGGAGCGAGCCGAGCATTCTACGGTCCCCCGACAGCAGACTGAAGTCCGGGCCGTTCTTCCAGTGTTTCTTTTCGTCCTGCCAGTTTTTGTATGACCTCGATCCACCGAGCCTGAACGCCTCTCGGGCCATTCGTACAACCCAATCAACTCGGCCCTTGCTGGCGCGGCGGGCGAGTCAGCGAGACAGCTGGTCGCGAACTCACTCCGGCGGCGGCAATGCCAACTCAGTCCTGGATATTTGAACATCATCCACGTCCAGCGTGGCCGGATCAGTCCCGTGCGAGTGGGCAGATATCCCCAACTCCATTTTATCGATTATTGCCGATGGGAACGGGAAGTTCGGGCCCGTGGCGTCTAAGACCAATTGTCGGTCTTGCCACAACTTGACGCGCCCGTGTTGGGTATCGAGTTGAAATTCGGCGGTGACGCAGACCCACTGGCCTGTCGGGAAGCGGAGACGTTTCCCCTCCGGTTGTTGATATCGAGGCTTGCTCAGGGCTTTCAGCTCGACCTCCAAATAGCCCTCCTCGCCGAGGCAAATGCGAGGTCCGGGAGACATGTGAGCGTAGCTGCATTCAAAGTCCGCCAGCGTGTGGGGATAGCGCGGACCGACGACGCGATACCACGCTTGGAACCAGAGCGTGTCTCCCGACTTGAAGTAGACCAGCCCGGTTCCGAGTGAGGCTTTCGTGCAGATCATCTCGCTGGAGACAGCGGGGCAGAAGCAGCGCAGCCCCATCTTTCCCGTGCGAGCCGCGACAGCCAGCGGTTCGACCCGGGCATCGAGGAAGTCGCCCTCCTTCGTGAGAATGCGCTGTCGCAGCTTCACATAATCCGGGACGGTCGCCGTCTGAGGCGACTGTAAGGTCAGATCGGACCAGCCACGCTCGGGACCAATCATCCTGCGGAGTCCGCTGACTCCTTCGGGCAATCCCTCGAAGTCGTCCGCGAACGGGACACGCACCGGAATCTTCATGGTGCGGTCATCGGTCACTCGCAGAATCTGATCGCCCTCCGTGACCCACATTCGAGCCACCTCAACGGGGTCGAAGATGCGCTCGACGACCTCCCATTTCCCGTCGGATTGCACCCGGTAAGCCATGCCGTGGGCCAGCTTGTAGGTCTCGCTATCGATCTCGACCGTGAACTCGACCTGGTCCTCCGGCAGGGCCGCCATCACCTCGCCACTGGGGCGCCGCAGGGCCAGTAAGCCCAACCCGACAGCGATGATCATGAGCGTGACGCGAAAACCGGTGATATGCTTCCAAATGGCCATGACTCTTCCCACTGAAATCCGTCGACCCTATCACGCCGCAATGCGATTGAGGACAATCTCACTGCCAGTGATACTCGTGGACGGAGAGAGGGGATTCAAAATAGACAGGGTCGGATGAACCGGAACTCTATCCCAGCAATTTACGTCGTCACGGGGCGAGATGAGGGGAAGACCGACTCCCGAGTCCGTCACATATCCAAGCACTCTTCACGGACGGACGAGGACGTCCGTCATACCGTATTATGGCGAAACGGCCTCTACTTTTAGCTCATTCACCACCGACCGCACGCCGGGTTCGAGGCGGGCCAGGGCTTCGGCGAGTTTGCGAGAATCGTCGGATGTGACGACTCCGGTCAGGGTGGCCACGCCCTCATCAGAGATCGAGGCGTTCGCTCCGGAGACACCTGTCATCCGCTGGAAACGCTCGCTCATCTGGACCTGGGTCGCGACGAGGTTGGCCTTCGGATAGGTGAAGGCGATCCGCTGTTGAGGACGCGCCCGCTTGATGTTCGACCGGCCAGTGTTGCCCTGGTTCGTCGCGTTCCCCTGGTTTCCTAACTGATTGAACTGGGGGAGCAGGCTGGTGGTGCCGCCCGGAGTCGCGTTACGGTTGCCCGCAAAGGCGGTGTTGGTGCGACCGGTGAATCCGTTCTGGCCGACCTGAGCCCCGACGGAGCCGTCTCCAGCATTGAATTCGGGCTGGTCGCCCGTGTTCATCTGCACTGAACTTCCGCCGCCACCGCCACCGCCGCCACTGGTGGTCCCGGTGGAACTCGCATTCGAATTCAGGTTGGTCGCCTGCGTCGGTGTCAGCTGAGTGGCACCCGAGGTCGCCGTGGAACCCGTCGCGCGGGACTGTGCAATCGCCAGAGTGGTAAATACGCCCAAACCGGCCCACAGAACGCCAGCCCAGATCGCCAGAGTGGAAACTCGAATGGTCATGGTCACTCCCGGATGGCGAGGCCCTCGCCTCGAACCAACAACTCTCCGCACCTTGACCACTCTATCAGATATTCACACCCGGCAAGATCATTCGGAGTCGGAATCCGCCAAGGGATGCCGACGATTTGTGTGAGCCGGAACAGGGGAATCGGGAGTTTCAGCCAACGAATCGGCAGATTCCAGCACGGAATCGGTTTCGGTATCCAGTTCTGGGGCGGAGGCCAGCGGGTGCAATGGCTTGAGCTTCAGTCCGGTGACCGCTGCCGGAAGTTCCTGCGGGGGTTCCACGGGCGTGGCGAGGTTGGCCTGATCCGCCGCCTGACGCAGGGACTGCCAGTTGTTGGATTGCCGGGTGGCCTGCTGGTGGGTCGCCAGTGAGATCCCCGGCGTCCGGGAGGGGGCGAGATGGGAAGCCGACTCGGGATTGTGGATCAGTTCGGACCAGTCGGCGGTCATGATCCCCTGGCCGGCCCCGTGTGATGATTCATTCGATACTGTGACGACTTGCTTGTCCTCGGGCTTCGTGGCGGGGGCGGTCCCCGGCAGGTCGACAGTGGCGGACTTCGAGTAGACGGGCAGTCCGCCCTCCGGGGTGAAACTCACTCGCACGGAGCAGGTCGTCTGGTTCTGCCCCTTGCGGGTATAGGGGATAAAGATTTGGTAGGAAGTCCCCAGATTCGAAGGCCGCAGCAGAGCGTTCCAGGCAGCGCCCGGGAAGTCAAACTGGTGCAGTGGCAAAGACGGGTCGCCGTTGACGCCTTCGTCATCGAAGACATACACGCGGACATCCCCATTCACTTTGACCGGCGCTTTTCGCCCCGCGGCGAAGAACAGGATCTGGCCGCCGAATCCCCGGCAAGGATGATTATCAAGCCCGCGCCCCTCCGCCGCTTCCCAGATACAAAGGATCTCTCCGACCGGGTGCTTCGCATCGGCCTCGACGACTCGTGGGCCGAACAGCTGGAGTGAGCTGCACCCCGAGGCGAGGATGAGCGTCAATCCGAGCCAATTCATGAGTCGCGAGTTGTGCATGAGCGTGTCCCGGAGGCGAATCGAACGGAACGCCCAGGGGTTGCAACCCCCGGGCTTTTCTGGACTGATGACTGACGACTGAAAACTTCTCGCTACCGCGTCGCTTGGGAACTCTTCTTAAAGAAGCTCCGGGGCTTGCGGGCCGGGGTCCGGACGGTTGTCGTGGAAGACTCGCCGCTCATCTGTTGAATCGACTGGGAAGAGTCGTCTTCGAAGATAGGGGCCGGAGCAAGCGTAGGAACCGATGCCGCTGATGGAGTCTGCGGGATCGGCAGCGGCTGGATCGTCGCCTCCCAGGTGGGTGGTCCTTCGGGGCCCGATTCGCCGGGGATCGCGAACAGCGGTCCGTGCATCAACTCGGCCTCGTCCTCGAAGAAGTGAATCCGCTGGGCTTCGATCTGCTTGATCTGTTCTGCATCCTGATCGCTACGGATCACACGCGGGGTCAGGAAGATCAACAGTTCGGTCCGGCGATGGGCGTGCGAGTCATACCGGAACGCGGCACCGACCAGCGGGATATCCCCGAGCCAGGGAACCTTGCGTTCGATCGTGTCTTCCACGTTTGTAATCATCCCTCCCAGGACGATTGTCTGGCCGTCTGGCACCTTGACGGTCGTGCTGGCGGTGGTGATGTCCTTGATGGGCGAGGTCACATCCCGCCCATTGGCATCCGTCAGAATGGTGACACCGGCCCCGGTGTACTGGCTCTTCTCGGCGGCCACTTCCATGACGACCTGGCCCTCGTCGCTAATGCGCGGGGTCACGGTCAGGATGATGCCCGCGTTGTCGCGAGTGATCGTCGGGATCACGTTCCCGTTGGTGCCAATCGTCGCGCCATCAGTGACCGGGACGACCTGCCCGACCTGGATCTCGGCGATCTGGCTGTCAAGAACGGTCACCGACGGACGGCTCAGGACTCGCACATTCCTCCGTGCCGCCAGCGCACGAATCAGGACGTTGACCGAGTCCGAACTCGCCGACAACACCAGACCGCCATAGCCCAGATCGCCGTTCGTGCGGCCCAGCGAGAAGTTACTCAAACTTTGTGAGCCGACCCGGCCCGGATTCACTGCGGTGTTGTTGCCCAGCGGCAAGTTGTTGAACGGGAAGCCAGGAGTGGCCGACTGCGAAATGATCGTATTGGTGGTGGTCTGCACGCCGTTGGGAGCGGTGTTGGTCACCGGGATCGTCAGGATGTTGTCGATCACACTGCGATCAAATAGCAGTGAGTCCTGGAACCCGAGTTCGACTCCGAACTCGTCGTTGTCCTCCAGCGTGACTTCAACCAGCAGAGCCTGAATCGAGACCTGCGAAGGATCGCGGTCGAGCTGATTCGTGAGGTCCAGGATCGAGTCGTAGTAACGCGGTGTCGCACTGATAATCAGGCTGTTGCTCAGCGGCTCGGGAGTGACAATCACCTCCTGATCGAGCAGCTGGGAACTACTGGTCCGCGTGGGGTCGATCTGGGCCAGATCCCGCTGAGACTGGAGGAACTGATTGATCGCGGCGGCGATGTCCGTAGCCGGGTTGTTCTTGAGTTTGACGACCGAGGTCTTGCGATTGCGGGCGTCATTGTCGTCCAGCCGGAACAGCACGGCCTCGACGATTCGCAGAGCGTCTCCGCCACCCATCGCGATGACGCTGTTGGTTCGCCCATCAGTCGAGAACTTCAGCGGAACCAAATTGCTTCCCGCGTCCGAGGTGCCAGCCAGTTGGACTCCGATGGCTCCCTGCTGAGCGTTGGCCGTCTCGGTAAACAGAGCCGTCAGCAGTGTGACAGCGTCGGCGGCATCGGCATTCTTGAGCTGGAAGACCTTGATCTCGGCCACCGCAGAACTCGGCATATCGAGGACACGCACGAGTTCTTCCATCAGGATCATGCTCTGCTTGGGAGCAGTGAGCATAATGCTGTTGGTGCGGGGATCGGCGTTCACACGCACATCCGTGAGCAGCCCCGAACGAATCATCTCCTGGGCACTTTTGTCATGAGCCAGGAACTCCAGCACGACCGATTTTGTTTCGCGCAGCTGTTGGCTGTTCTGGCCGCCCGCACCGCCGCCGCCACCGGTGGTCGAAGTCTGTCCGGTCAGGATGCTTTGCAATGCCTCTTGCAGGAAGGTGGACAGCTCTTCGGCGTTGGCACTCTTGAGCTTGATGATCTTGGCCTGGACAGCGGACCCCGCTTCGTCGCGGTCGATCTTCTTGATGACGGAGCGAACCTCCTCCATGTCACGCGGGGTGGCCTGGATGATGACGGAGTTGGTCCGAGTGTCGGCCGAGATGCGGATGCGTGCGGACAGCCCCGGACGTTGCGTGGCGTCAGTGGGGTAGAAGTCTTCGATGGTGCTGACCACTTGCGAAGCGATCGCGAACTCCAGAGGGAAGACCTCAACCGTGTGCAGTGGGTCGACCTCGCGATCCAGTTCCTCGGTGAGTCGCAGGACCGACTCCAGCGCGCTCGCCGGTGCCAGGATGAGTACGGCATTGGGCGTCACCACGGGAATCACGGCGATCTGGGCTTCGCTCTTCTGAGCGGTGGTGCCACGGAGCGTAATCATCCGCTCGTAGACCTGGGTCAGCAGAGTCGACAGGGACTGGGAGTCGACATGCTCCAGTCGCCGGAGATGAATCTCCGGCGTGCTGCCTTCCGCCATCTGCTCGATCGCCCGGATGACCCGCATGACCGCTTCGACATCTTTCTCGTTGCCGCGCAGGATCAGCAGATCCAGATCGGGCATCGATTCGAGCGAGACATCGCCCTTGAGAGTATCGAGGAGGGCTGGCAACTGATCCTGTGCGGATTGGTTGTCCGAACCCTCCTCGCTCATCGCCCCCGGTGGAGACACCTCGGCCTCCTTCGTGGACTTGCTTCCTCGGTTGAACAGTTCTTCGGCGGTGCCCACTTCCGGGGCGGGGTCAGCAGACTCGGACTCGACTTGAGCCATGTCTGGTCCGCGACGGGCTGGCGGCTTCGCTCCGACCGCCTGCTTGTCAGCGACCAACTCTGAGAGCTGAGGTTGCAGCTTCTCGGCCACAGCTGCAGCATTCCCGACGACGACTTCTTGCTTCTGTCCCTTGGCCGTCGGGGTCTTGTCCAGCATGCGGATCAAGCTCTCCAGATTGCCGACCATGGCTTCACTGGCGGTCAGGATCAGTTCGTTGCGGTCGGCATCGATCTCGACGGTAAAGTGGGGCTGGAGCGGATGCCCGTTGTCCGGAGCGTCCTTCGCGGGCGGGTGAGAGACGATGAACGCGGGGAGGTCATGCGGACCGGCATCGGCCAGCTGGGACCGATCCCCGAAGGCGGCGTGAATCTGCTTGGCGATGTCGGCGGCGCGACGCTTGGTGGGCTTGATGGTGACGGAGGTGAGTTCGGCTTCGGCAGCCGCTTCGGGAGCGGTGACTTTCGACGGGGCGGAGGGAGTGCCCTCTTCCACATCAAGGTGCTGGATCTGAGTGACTCGGTTGTCTCGTGAGGGGCGAGCCGGTTGGATGGTGGTCGAGCGAGAGCCCATGGGACGTACCTTGGCGGTCCGTTCATGTTTGATGATTTGAATTTCCGCTGAGTCATCACCCGGAGTGGACTCGGCGGGAAGTGCCTCCCTCACGACGACGGGGGCCCGGCGTTCTCCGACCACGTGACGCTCGTAATCGACATGGGCCTGCTGCACCTCAATCACGGTGAGGAACTGCCCCTTCTCCAGAATGCGATAGCCGAGTTTTTCCAGATCGCGGTTCAGAATCCGCACCGCTTCGGTCCGCGTGTGCTTGTGCCAGTCGTGTCGACTGAATCGCCCCGCTGGAGCGTCGTGCATCACCAGCGTGGAGTGCGTCCCATCGGCCAAGTCTTGCAGCACCTTGGTCCACGGTGCCGACATGTGGTTCAGATGGACCGTACTTTCCGGCGTGGCCGTGCGGGGGGCTGACTGCTTCGAAGGAGTCGTATCCAACTCCTCGGGCGGAGCGGCCAGGGCGCTCCACTCGAAGGCCGGGACCAGCAATGCAGCTGCCAGAGTGCCCGCCAAGGACCACGAGTGGCGACGAATGAAATCGGGGCGACCAAACATGGAGGGTTGAGCTTTCGTAGGAATGTGAGAGAGGGTTCCGCGCCTCCCGGAATGCCGCTCCACTCAAGTCCTTCCAGTCGGTTGCCCCCCGAAACTGGAAAAACCGCGCAGTGCGGCACACACATTCGGAGTTATCGGTAAAGTCCCTCCAGCTTGTGCAGCTTTTCAGAGGTCGACACCCGCATATTCGAGAAAGCCATAACTGTGTTTGCGCTTCAGAAAGATCGGCAGTGGCCAACAAACGCCACTGAGGTGGCAGCGCGATTTGATTCTGGCACTCTGTGTAAACGGCTGGCAGAGACTCGACAAGGAGAAAAACAGGAGTGGGTGAGCCGCAGATGAACACGGCTGAACACAGATCAAGGCGGATCAGAAATGAATCGGGGCGATGTTCTCTCGTTGTTGAGCCTCTTGATCTGTGTTCATCCGCGTTTATCTGCGGCTCCCTCTTGAATCCTGTCGCGCCGCGTGGAATCGCTGCTGATTTTCATGAGGCGCACGCCGTAACTATTTACCTGGAAATGGTATGTGCTGAATCGGCAAGGCGAGATGCGAAATCAATGGTAACGATCCTCGGGCAACCTGTGCTTCGGGAGGGTTTGCAGGAATCGGGGCGAATTCCTCCAACACCTCTCCCGTGTTCGTCGTATCCCTCGTATAACAGGGGTGTTGAGACCGGCCACAGACTCCACAGGAGCCGGACATGAAGACCGATCAGCGACGCATGATGGTTCCAGATGAGACGACTCTCGAAGGGGACGACCGAGCGGGTGATGCCCGACTGGTCGAGGAGACCCGGCGCGGCAAACGCGACTCGTTTGGAACACTGGTCAAGCGGTATGAGCGGCGTCTGTTACGGGTGATCGGACGCTTCATCCGCGACCCGGATGTGGCGGAAGACCTGGCGCAAGAGACGTTCCTGCGTGTGTATGAACGGATCGCTCAGTTCGACCCGTCTCGCCGGTTTGCCCCGTGGCTGTTTCAGATTGGGGTGAACCTCACTCTGGACTACCATCGCAGACAGAAGCGGCGGCGGCGAATCTGGTCGTTCTTCTTCACCGACTACTCGGGGGATCGCGCTCCCGATCCCTCGACAGCTGACCCGAAGGTCCAGCAGGAACTGCACGAAGAGATTCGCCATGTCATCGACCAGATCCCGGAACAGTTTCGCACGGTGCTGATTCTGCGCGACCTGGAAGGGTTTTCTTCGAGCGAGATCGCCGCGATCCTCGACCGCAAGGAAGCCACCATCCGCTGGCGACTGGCCGAAGCCCGCAACCGATTCCAGGAAGCCTGGACCCGGCGAAGGATCGTTGAGTGATGAGGGTTGAGCGTTGAGCGACAGAAACTCAACCCTCAACCCTCAACCCTCACCCCTCAACGAGAAGAAGTTTTGCCGCAGATGAACACAGATGGGGAAGCGGAAAGTGGGAGGTGCTGGTTGTAGATCTTGCGACGTATCATCCCAGTGCGATCGCCTCGCAGAATCTTCCTGATCTGTGTTCATCTGTGTTCATCTGTGGCTAACCCTCTGGCCATCCGCCTCAACCCTCAACCCTCAACGAGAAGAAGTTTTGCCGCAGATGAACACAGATGAACGCAGATGGGGAAGCGGAAAGTGGGCGGTGCTGGTTGTGGATCTTGCGACGTATCATCCCAGTGCGATCGCCGGGCAGAATCTTCCTGATCTGTGTTCATCTGTGGCTAACCCTCTCGCCTTCCGTCTCAACCCTCAACCCTCAACGGCTCCCCCGGAATGTACTGCGACGAAGTCAGACTCGAATTAGCGCTCTGGGTCGGGAACGATCTCGACGACCGCGCGCGCATTGAGGAGCTGCGTCGTCACATCGCCACCTGTCCCGATTGCCGTCTCAAGGCCAAGTCGTTGCAGTCGTCGATGGTCCTGCTGGGAGCCTCCGATCCCGATACGACGTTTGATACGCCCGAGAGTCTGTGGCCGGAACTGAATGCCCGGATCGAGTATCTCGAAAAGATGCCGAAGAGTCCCCCGCCGTACGGCTCATGGGCCTTGGCTCTCGCCTGCGGTGTCGCGGTCTGCGGCGGAACCTGGGCGTGGATGAATCGTGCGACGCCCTCCAGTCCGCCGCCCATCACCTCCCCCGCTCCACTCCCCGTCACGCCCCACACTCCCAGCTCTTCGCCTGGCAATGGGCCGGTGAAGAACCCGTAGGAATTGGTCCGGGTTCAGGACACTCCTCGCGGAAGCCCCCAGCCTGTCAGCGAATGGCGAGGTTCATGGAGTGGGTCACTTGGCTCGCCCGACTCGTCCGAGGCTAAGGTTTCGTACACAGATTTCGCAGATCACCACAGATTCAGAGGCGAGGAATGCGACCGCTCGCCCGAAGCCGTTGCCGCAGCCTGTTGCCAATCCGTACGACTCACCCCCAGAAAGTGCGCACGCTGCGTGAATACTCAGTGGTCGCGAAGTCTCTGTACTCCGAAGGGGTTGTCGCTGGCAGCTCAGGGACGCACCCTGGGGAACCCCGCCACCGCCCGCTGCAACCCTTTGGGGGAGGGCTTCCACAGTGACTTCAACAAGGTGATTCCCGAGTCTTTGTCCCCTAGGGACTCCCGATACTCGCCCACCGTTTCATCGGTGGGACGAAAAACCGGGAGGACGGATAGAGTCCCGTCAGGGACGACAGAAGCCTTCGCAGCGGGATCGATGACGCCCATTCGAAACTGGCGAGGATGCAGTTTCTGTCGCCCCTACCGGGGCTGCGGCGATCGCGCACCTTGCCTGCCCCACCGTTGAAACGGTGGGCTATTTTCGCGTGTCCCTGGCGGGACAAAAGAGGGAGGCGACTTCGATGGATCGAAAACACACCTGAGTTTTGCCCCGTAGAACCCGTTCAGGGTTCGATCTCTGGCAACCTCCCCACCCAGGGTAGGCTCCCGCTGGTCGCCAATCCTGGGCGATCGCCTGCAACCCCTTCGGGGTACAGAGTCGTCACCGAACAGTCCATTTGACTGACCGACGACGACTGATTACTCCGCACCAATGGTTGCGGCTGTGCGGCGCTGGGCCCTCTCACTCAGCAACTTTCGAGTCGTCCATCCACCAGTTCATAGCGCCGCCCAAACTTGGCGGCGAGTTCGGAGCTGTGGGTCACGCAGAGCAGGATTGTCTCGTTCTCGCGGGCCAGTCCGAGGAGCAACTCGCCGATGGTCTCGGCGGTGCGGCGATCAAGATTCCCCGTCGGCTCATCGGCCAGCAGCACTCTCGGCTGATTGATGAGGGCCCGACAGACCGCCACGCGCTGGCGTTCGCCTCCCGACAACTGGGATGGCAAGTGAGAGATGCGGTGCGACAGCCCGACCCGCTCCAGCAGCTGTTTGGCGCGATAGTGCTCCGGCGGGCCCGCTCCGTCGTTGGCCAATGTCGGGATCAGGACGTTCTCTAGCACCGTACATTGCGGCAGCAGAAAATGATCCTGGAATACGAAGCCACATGTGGTGTTGCGGAATCGGGCCTGCTCTTCGACGGGCAGCGAGTGCGGTTCTTGACCGCCGATTGTCACGCTGCCACTGGTCGGCGTATCCAGCAAACCGATGATGTAAAGCAGGGTACTTTTACCGCTGCCCGAGGGGCCTGTGATGGCGATCGCATCTCCGGGTGCGGCCTCCAGATCGACGTGCCGCAACACGGAGACCTCTCCGTCACCGGATGGATAAGTCTTGGTCAAGGCACGCACGAGCAAGTCAGTGGGCACGACATCCTCGCAGTGAGAGTTCAAACAGCTAAGCTGGAGTCAGAGCATCACAAATCGTCCAGTGACTCACAAGCGAACGGAAGATCAATCGTTGTCAGATCCCCGATGCAGAGACACCGAAGATCGCCGCATTTCTATTTCCCCATGACAATCTGATTGGCTTCTTTCATGTCTGCTTCCAGTGCGGTATACCGCTCTTTGGCGACTGGTCCCCCGTCCATCATCTTGGGAAAGTGGTTCTCCGTACAGAACAGCATCAACTGCAGAAGTCGACGGCTCGAGCCGGGATTCTGTTTTTTAACAGATGCCAAGATGCCCTTGATCTCGCCTTCGTGTTCGGACTTGAAGGCTTTCCAGTCGGCAGGCTGATCGCCCTTTTTATGAATTGCCTGAATCTCGCCCCACATCACATTCACATCAGAGAACTCTTTGGCTCCCGCGGGAGGGCCGAAGGAGAGGCTGAATCCGAACTGAGTGGAGGCAAAGTAAACGCCGACCAGCAAAATGACCGCGATGGCCCCGATGGCTTTCATGTCAAGCTTGTCCTTGAGGTCGGCCAGCAGACCACCGAGATCCAACGACGATCCTCCCGATTTCTGGGGAGGCGTAAATGCCGGTGGACGGGGCGGGATCGCTGGTCGAGACGTGGACGCCATCGATCCATAGCCCGAGGGGGATCCCGAGGCCCCATATGCCGAGCCAGAAGGCGTAGGACTCGGCAGCGGCCGGGCAGGCGGACTGACATCTGCGACAGGCTGCGTTTCCACTCTGGGGGGAGCGATGGCCACGGGGGGCGGACTGGCCGGGGCCACCGCCGCCGGGGGCAGCGGCTTCGGCCGACTGGCTTCGATTTTCGCCGCGAGGTAGGCCGACTTGTCTTCCGTGGTGACCAGTCCCGGCACATCCATGACCAGGACCCAGGCTCCCGATTTTCCGCGTCGCGCTTGATCTTCCATTTTCAGTGTGCCGCTCGAGACGGCCTTGGCCATCTCGATGAAGGAGATCGGCCCCATCTGTTGTCCCACGATTTCGTAGAACCACTCGCGCTTCTTGGCCGCCTCCCCAAACGGGACTAGCGTAGAACTCCGGTCGTGCGCGGGAGTCACCCCGGCGGTGGACACCTTGGGAAATTTCAGACCTCTCACGCGATCAGCCTTGGCCCACGGGGCAGAGTCTCCGTGCCGTACCTCATCGTCGGCATGCAGAGCTCCCGTCTTCGCCATCTGCTGGAGTTCCTCGAACAACATCGGCCCGAGTTCCTGACCCAGAACTTGGCAGTACCATTCGGGTTTCGGTCGCGTCGCGTAGATGATCGCGGAGAACTGCGGAGTCTTCTCCAGCGGTTGCCA
This sequence comes from Planctomycetota bacterium, assembly GCA_031431195.1. Classification (GTDB taxonomy): domain Bacteria; phylum Planctomycetota; class Planctomycetia; order Planctomycetales; family Planctomycetaceae; genus TH-plancto1. The sequence continues at coordinate 16,609 of JANPCU010000264.1, forward strand.
GACACCGTTCTCACCGAAACAAACCAAGTCCTCTCCGTGAAGTGAACCATCCTTGATCTGCTGAATAATCTCGTCTGTCGAGGTCGGCCCCATATCATGGCCGAGCATTTTGTAGTACCACTGGGCCACGGGAGCCGCAGCGGCTGCCACAGCGGCACGTTGTCCTTGTCGTTTCGCAGAGACTTTCACCGGTGGCGAAGACGAAGGGGCCAACAGCAGGTCGATGTCCATGTCCGTGGCCAGTTCCGGCTCTTCCGCATCCTTGTCTTCAAACAGACCGGGGACGCATTCCGCCAGCTTCCAACGGGAGGTCGAGGTCCGCACGTCATCCTCAGCTGCGATTTGCCCGATTTCTACAAGTTCGCGCAGCGCCGCAAAGGAGACCGGTCCAGTCTCTTCGCCCAGCAGTTTGTAGTACCAGTCCTGTGCCATGCTTCCTCTCCTCTCTGCCGAAGCAGAGCCTCACTCTTGTGGCCCGCTGTCGTGAACGAATTGCACGAGCCGCTTCACCACGTCTGCGGACGTTTCCGGAAGCACCCCGTGCCCCAAGTTAAAGATATGTCCGCCCCCGCGCCCGGCCCGGAGAATCTGCCGAGTTCGCTGCTCGACAATCGACCAGTCCCCCAACAGAGTCACCGGATCGAGGTTCCCTTGCAGGGCTTTCTTCGGCCCGACCAGTTGCCGGACCTCGGCCAGATCACTTCGCCAGTCAACGCCGATCACTTGTCCCCCCGCTGAAATCTGATCCTTCATCAGAGCCGGATTTCCGGTTAGGAAGCTAATCACCGGTGCATGCGGTTCGACCTGCGAGATGAGTGACTTCGTGTACGGCAACACGTACTGCCGGTAGTCCTCGGGACACAGGCAGCCGACCCAGCTGTCGAACACCTGCACGGCCTGGACCCCGGCGTTGATCTGGGCGATCAGGTAGGGGACCAAGCTGTCGACCAACCGCTCCATCAACAGCCGCCATTCGGTGGGGTGGCTGTACATCATGCGTTTGGTGTGCGTGTAGTTCTTCGACCCGCTCCCCTCAATGGCGTAGGACGCCAGTGTGAACGGACAGCCTCCAAACCCCAGCAGCGGGATGTCTGGGGGCAGTTGGGCTCGGATGAGCTTCACGGCCTCGAACACATAGCCGAGGTCCGACACATTCGGCACGGCCCGCACGCGATCAATCTCACTGGCGGAACGGAGCGGATTGTGGATGACGGGGCCTTCCCCTTGTTGATACTCCAGATTGAACCCCATTGGTTCGAGGATTGGAAGCAAGTCGGCGAACAGGATTGCCGCGTCAACGCCCAACACCTGCTGCGCCGTGAGTGTCACTTCCGCCGCTAGCTCGGGCCGCTTGCAGAGTTCCATAAAGGTCACGCGCGAACGAACCGCCATGTACTCCGGCATGTAGCGTCCCGCCTGCCGCATGATCCACACGGGCGTCATGTCGACGGGCTCTCCCCGCACGGCACGCATGAATCGGGACTGAGAGAGTTCGGGTGTCATCGCCATGCAAAGTGTCGCGCCGGAGTGTGAAGAACCAATGAAGTCAAGATGTATTATAGGGCGCAAGTCGGCGAGATTCATCAATCAGCAATCACGTCGGCCATGCCGTGTGTGAGTCAAGAAAGTTGCTATCCAAAACCCAAGGGTCATGATTCACACGAAACTCGCGACACCCGCAGGGGACACCTCGAACGCGACGGACCGGCGGAGTGAAAACGCAGAGGGCGCAGAGGACGCGGAGTTCGGAAGGGGGATCTCTTTATCTCTGCGTCCTCCGCGCCCTCTGCGTTTCACACTTCCGGGGCGCTGGATGGAGGTTTCTCTTGCGAGGGGACCGGGAACGGTGATGAATCTCGGACGGCTTTTTCGAGGCCCACTCGGCGGTCGTGAATTTCTGAGAGTGGCCTACTTTTGTGAGGCACACGTCGGCCATGCATTCTGCCGCCAGATTTTATGGCACAGAAGAGAACCCTCCAGTCCAGTCCGCCGCGCCAGCCTGTGCCGCATGCCAGATACCCTGGCTGGCGCAGCGGGCTCGCTGCGATTGTCGCCTTTTTCTCCGAAAAAGGACGCTCTTTCGCGGAGCGAAAGGCAACTTTACAGCGAGGAGCGAAAGGCGACTGTCCGGTCACTCCCGTACCCACCCCATCTGGCCGAACCCGGCCACCACATACGTCGCACTGGGCACCATGCGGAACCAGCGGAAGTCCCCGAAACTGGCCCAGAGGGCGGCCTGGGGATGGCGAGCTAAGAAGAGGTCACGAGCGGCGGAGACCTCGTCTTCCGGGATCAGTTGGATTTCGCCGAGCATCGTCACGCGAGCGGTCGACTGCGGCTCGCCCGATTTGAGATCACGCACGAACAGGCTGGCCTTGGGATTGCCTCGCAGGTTCTTCGTGTGTTCGGCCAATCCGCTCAGCAGGAAGATCGGCTGCCCGGCTACGTCGAGAGCGAACTGCACCAGTGATGAGAACGGGAACCCCTCGTACCCCTGCGAGTGCGTGGCCAGAACCCCAGCGTCCGCCTCGGTGAGCAGCTGCCGGGCGACAGCGGAGAGGGTGGTGGCTGCGGTGTTCATGAATTCGTTATACGCAGCCGCAAGGAGAGAGACAAGGTGTCATTCGCGATGAGTGTCAGTGGATGGAAGTCAAGCTTCAGATGACATGGAAGGAGGCATACCGGCGAGCCCCCGGCGTGAGCCGGGGTGTCCACAACGGACAGCGTTTCGGCATCCAGCGACTCTGATCCCTTACAGTTCTCCGGGGTCGAACAGCAATCTCGCACGGACACCCCGGCTCACGCCGGGGGCTCGCCGGGTCAATCACAATTCAGTCCTTCACCACGGCCCCTTCCGGTGGCTCCTTGATCCGCCAAGTGCCGGGCGTGCTGCCGGGGACGAGGAAGGCGGGCATGAGTTGGTCAGCGGGAACTCCCACCTTCCACAGCAACTCGAACGACTCCGCTTTACCGAGAGTGAGCAGTTCCGATTCCGGCACATCGGGCTGGCCATCGAGCCAGGCGAGAATCAATCGCTTAGCGGCAGGAACAGCTGTGGTAGGCAATGTCGTAGACTGCTCACGAAACCAGTTCATCGATGAAAGCTGCACTTGAGAGTAGTCGTACTCGCGGTTCACAGCTTCCCGTACCATCGCCTTCGTCAGGCGACTAATTACGAGCCGCTGGTCCGTGAGTTGGCTGATGTCGAGAGATCGAGAGTCTTCACCGGGCCACCCGAATCCGGGTTTGTAACTGACATCGTATTTGAGGTCTCCCTGGGGAATGTGAAACCCTTCCGGAACTGATCGTCTCCAGGAGATCACTCCCTGCGGGTGGTCGAAGGTGATCGACTCCTGGACCGGATCATCGGGCAGTTCCAGCTTCAAGAGTGGGCGGCTGTACTTCAGCGTCCATTCGCCAGGCGGAGTGACCATCGCAAGCTGCTCGCTGAGCGGGTGGGTGACAAACATTTCCTTCGCACTCGCTCCAAGAATCGGTTTAAACGTCTCCCCGGCGAGTTGGGCCAGATACCGATTGACAGTGGAAACCTGATCGGCGGTGGTGAGTTGATAACTCTTCCCCGCCCAGCGGAAGGGGACGGGGTATTCAGCTGGAGCCATTTGCTGGCCCGCGAACGACCGCTTGACGTGGATCGTCTGTTTCCCCCGTCCGATGACGATCGTTCCTCGCCGGTCAAGTGACCAACCATAGTCGGGGTCTTGGACCAGAACCCGATAGCGTCCCGGAGGGATCTCCATCCAGGGGCTATTGCCTTCCCTGCTCGTGAACCACCCCACCCCCCAGGCGGGATTCGAAACCAGTTCGACCACTGTTTTTTCTTGACCTTCGAAGTCGAGCGGTTTGAGGCGGACGATCAGTCCCGGCTCATCGATCCAGACCTGAGTCTTGAGTTCACCCGCGTCGGTGGAACCGACAATGTACGGATAGATCGGCATCGTCTGCGGATCGGTCAGCACCTCGACTGCATCGGCCAGCGGGATCGAGGGGCTAGGCGCGGCACTGTTGCGGTCGATTCCGGCATCTGGAATCGGAGTGGGTTCCACCAACACTGCCGACGGTTCAGGCATTGTCACAGAATTGAGCTGCGGATTCGGGGTGGATACTGCGGCAGGCGAATCAACCGCCGGAATCGCCGCCGAAGCGATTTTGGCCAACGTATTGTGGCGAGCGGAATTGTTGTCCATCTGAAGAGCGACTACCGTCGCTGCCGAGGTCATGCCGTGTTTCAGCAAGGCTTCAACGCAGATGGCACATGTGTTATTCCGCGCGGTGCCCGCGTCCACTTCTGCAATCACATTGAGCACGAGCTCGCCATAGCCAGCGTTCGCGGCGTCCTCCGCCAATCTGACCAGCGTGTTGTGACGTGAAGTATCGTTTTCCATCGCGAGCGCCGCCTCGAATCGGCCCTCGATTTCCGACGAGATGTCCTTCTTGGGTGCCATCCGAGCTTGGTTCACCGGTACAGCTTCGATCTCCACGGCCTGATAATTGGAAACGTTGACCTGAGTGGAGTAGATCCGTTCGTAGTTTTTGGGGTCGGGGCTTTCGAAAGCCACAACAATCGCACGCAAGCCGGGCTCAATTTTGAGTTGGCACATTCCCTCGCCCAACGATGTCAGAAACGCGGGCGACCCATCGACATTCACCCCGATGATTCTTTCTCCCAATGAAGACCGAATCGTGACGTGGGCGGGATGTGGTCCGGAGTGCGGTACAACCGGCTTCGGGGCGTTGCTCATTGCAATCCAGGGCACGATCAAAGCGATCACGAAGAGTCCCACTCCGAGCAGACCCACACCGAGAATCGTCACCAGAATCCACCCCAGAATCGACCACGGAGAACGTGTCGTCGGCTGAACGTTCGTGGGTGTTTGAGTGGCGGTCAAAGGAAAGGTCGCTGGTCGCGCAGCTGCCTGCGGCTGAGAGTGACTCATGCCCCAAGCCACGAGCCGGACGAAGATCCAGAGACTGGCCGTAGCTGCAAAGATTAGCATGGCCATTTCACGGAGTGTTGTGGGGCTGCCGAAGCTGGGCAGGAAATTGCTCAACAACGCGACTCCTCCGGCCAGAAAAATGGTCACGAGCAGTACAGCATTTGACCAGTGAGCGCGTGGTCGATGCATTGAGACGGGAGCGGACTCGTGTGACCTTGCGACCAACGGTGCGTTTTGCAGGAATAGCTGCGGGAACCAGCGGGTCAACAGCCAGAAGATGCCGACTGCGAGACCGAAGACGAAGAGTATCCCCTGGACCTGCGGACCGGCTTCGTGGCGAAGTACGGCCCCGATCAGACTTCCGGTGGCCAGTGACGCCATGCTGATTCCAATCGTCGTCCAGGTGGCCCAGAGAGCTGCGCCGGCGAAGACTCGCACCTGGAGTGCGATCATCCAGAACGCTCCTCCGATGGCCAGACTCTCCAGGATCACGGTGCCCGGCATGGCACCATGCATCACTCCCAAGACTAGTGATAAGACGCATGCCTCTAAGTTCAACCAGGCTGGAGTTTTGTACCACCGAGGTCGCACGGAGGTCAGCAGCCTCCTCTGAGCTGAGGCGGAATGCGGCGATTGTCCAATTGCCTGAGACTCCAGCACCTCGACTACATCCTCCGCTGTCTGCGGTCTCTGTTCCGCCTGCTTCTCCAGCAACTGATGCACGAGCGAGCCCAGCCATGCGGGAATCGCCGGATTGAGTTCTGCGATCGGGCGCGGGGTGGCCTCACACACCTTCTTCATCACGGCCAGCATATTATCCGCGCGGAACGGGCTGACCCCGGTACACATCGTGTACATCACGCAGCCGAGGCTGAACAGGTCGCTGCGCTGGTCGACCACCTCGCCGCGCGCTTGCTCGGGGGACATGCACTGCGGAGTGCCGAGGATCTCGCCAGTGTGGGTAATTCCGCCGTCGGAGACGGTGCGGGCGAGGCCGAAGTCGGTGATCTTGACCCGCTCGACGCCGTTTTCCAGCAGGATGTTCGCGGGTTTGATGTCACGGTGGATTAGCCCACGTTTGTGGGCAGCTCCCAGCCCCTCGGCGATCTGGCGGGAGATGCGGACGATCTCTTCGACCTTGAGAGCGCCAACTCGCTTGATCTTGTCGTGCAGCGTCTGGCCGACGATGCACTCCATCACCAGATATGGCAGCGTCGTCCGCTCGGTGCCGAGTGAAGTCTGCTCCGTCCCATCGACGGCGAAGATCGTCACCACATGTGGATGGCTGATCGCCGCAGCTGCGCGGGCCTCGCGGAGGAAACGTTGGCGGGCAGTGGGAAGCCGGGCGAGTTCGGGGGCCAGGGCTTTGACAGCGACGATGCGTTGCAGCAGGGGATCGTGTGCGCGGAACACCACACCCATCCCGCCGCGCCCGATCTCTTCGAGGATCTCGTACGGCCCCAGCATGCCGATGGCCCCCGGCACCTCGCAAGGAGCCAGGTACTGCCCGACCGGCGTGGGCTCAATGGCGATGGCCGGCTTTTCGAGGAAGCTCCCCGCGCTCTCATACGCGGCCAGGAGTGCCTCGACCCGCTGCCGCCGATCATCATCGCCGCACTGTTCCGCGAGGAACGCGGCCCGTTCGTCCCCCGGCTTCCCTAAGGCCATGAGAAATATCCCCTCGACCGACAGAGGGTCCACGCTGCCCAGATTGGAGGGATCGATGGTCATGGGATCATGTTCGGGATTCACAGGCTCGGGTGCAACAGACATGGCTTGAACTCCAGAGAAGGATCGGTTTCACCCCTTCATGCGTCGTCTGCTGGCGGCGCGCCTCACGGATTCTGGAAATCAGGGAATTCCCAGCGCGGCCACGGGCCGCAACCAAAGGGAGCAGAGGCCGCCAGAAACACAAGAAACGCCAAGAGGTGAGGTCGTTTTTTGGTTTCTTGTGTTTGTTTCGGCCCTCCCGTCTGG
>JANPCU010000265.1:0-4021 GCA_031431195.1 Planctomycetota bacterium
AGGTGTCTTCTCCGTAACCTCTTGTGGCTCTGCAACCGTGGGATAGGCTTCCAGCCGGTGGGTTTTGGTCAGAGCCGGGCTGTATGCCTATCCCACGGTTGCAGAGCCACAAGAGGTTACGGAGAAGACACCTACCCTTCAATCCCTCTTGTTCCTGCGGCACCCAGACATCCAATGCGATGTTAGGACCGAGATACAAATGTTTCCAATAACATGGGTGGCGGGGTCAGGAGGCTTTGCGGATGGCCCCGGCGCGGGCAACTTGACCGACCAGCAGCCCTTCATGGCCGATCGCTTCCTCCGACCTCGAAAACCCCGTCGCGACATGGCATCCCAGGTCGGGGCCATCCGCCAAGCCTCCTAACCCCGCCACCCGAGGCTATTTCAGGCTGGCCAGGCCACCCCGCCGCTAATTGTCAGCCTCTGGTACTTTACAGTTTCATCGCCAATTGAGGTATCATTCCATGGATGGGCTATTCTGCCACTCGGTTCAGGAACGTCTTGGGCAACCCCGGCGCGAACTTTCCCAAACTTCAAGGGTCTGAAGAGAAGGTCGATTCTGTCGCGTGTGCGTTTCAAACGTCGGTGCTGATGATGCTGTCTCTCTCTCCCCAGATTGGAGTGGAGAAACACTGGAGAATCCCGCTTGGAGAGAGGGAGAAGTCGGATTCGAATCACAGACAATTGTGATGCAAACACGATTCTGTCAGGAGGCTTGGCTGTGTTTCTATTCTGGAACGTTCGCTACGTTGATCGGCTTGCTCGGGAGTTCAAGGACCGCGAGTTGTGTCTGGATACTGAAACGCTCGAACCTGCTCTTAGAATGGCTGTCGAATTGACCGCCGAAAAGCAACGCCCCTTTGGTCGTGATATGTTGAAGTATCGAGCACTGTTTCGTGCCCGTGATGAAGACATGACGTTTCCTGACCATCAAACGCTCATTTCTTGCGGAGTCGGAGATTACTTCGAGGAGGAAGACGGTATTGAGATTTCGCTGACACAGGCAGCGGAAATCATCACAGGAGAACCGGTCCCATTTCTCGTGCCTAGTGGAACAAAACAGTACGAGATCGAATACCGATTAAACGCACACATTCCAATCCCGTGCGATGAAATCGACCTGACTGACGAAGCGGTGCGTCTCTTTGCATACTTCTCTCGTGATATGGAAGAACTTATCTCAACAGTCTTCTACTCAGAGGGACCAGGCTCTTTCCGATTCCCTGTCAAGAATCGTGACATCATCCACACTACTTCGGTGTCGGGTGACGAGATACGCGCACACCTCATGGTATTTCGGAGACTGTACATGGCGAAAGAGCCTGCAAATATTCTCAAAGCGTCCGTAGCCTTTCAGTTAGCTCTATCCGGCAATCCGATCTCAAGTCTTGTGAACGGGCGAATAAACGAATACGAGGTAGAGTTGGCATCGGTGCCCAATGTGCCGCATTCCGACCTCATCCCGGTGCAATTCCAAGCGAAGAGACTGATAGATGCAGTCATGTACACGAAATACCTGCATCAACCGAACAGCGATCGTGAACAGCAGTTCTTTGAATGTCTTCAACAAGTCGGGGGACGTGAGAACTATTTGAACTGGTTGTTTTTGAGCCAACTTCATTCGCTCAGTATGCGAATGAGGAACGCGGGCCTAGTAATCTCATCTTGGTTTGGCGATTGGTGCAAACATCGCAATGTCTCGCCGAATGTAGTGAGTACCATCGATCACGATGGGATTGGAGCGTGTGAGACAAAGACTGATCGCGATGCAAGATTGTTTCGCGATAAAGTGAAAGAACTGGAGATGGCGTTGTGGAGGCAAGCCAATAAGCCAGATGGAGGGCCGATCCAATTCCGCCAACAAGCCACAACACAGATTCAGGCAGCGTTGAATCCTGGGACTTGATCTTTGCTCGGGTGGCTCGCTTTGTCGCTTTTTTGGGAGGCGTTCTCCGGGCGTATTGTCCCTTCATCCGCCGGACGTCCGAAGCGATGCCCGGGCCACCCCGCCTCCGAGACGTTTCCGGAATATTCCGCTTACGCCGGACGCTCGCCGATTTATCGGGATGAGGGGCAAGGGAACATCGGGCAAGCCAGGCGGCTAACCCTTCGCAATCTTCCGCAGCACCTCCGCCCCGCGCAGCAGCGTCTCATCCTTCGCCGCATAGCTCAGGCGGAAATGGGTGTCCTGGGCGCTGAAGACGTTGCCGGGGATGATGAGCAGTTCGTTCTCGATGGCCTGCTTGACGAACTCGGTGGCTGTGCCCCAGGGGGCTTTGATGAACATGTAGAAGGCCCCGTCGGCTCCGATGATCTCGTAGTGGTCCTTCAGTTCTGCGGCCATCAGGTCGCGTTTGCGTTTGTAGTCGGACACGTACGGCGTGATGTCCAGGTACCACCCCTCGGCCCCGGCCCATTGGAACGGGTGCGGGGCACACACGAACGTGAACTGTTGCAACTTCATCATCTGCTGGATCAGGAACTCCGGCCCATGGACCCAGCCGACGCGCCAGCCGGTCATGGAGTGCGACTTGCTGAACCCGTCGATCACCAGCGTCTGGTCATTGAATTTGGCTGGGCTGACGAACGGGCGGTCGTAGCAGAAGGCCCGGTAGATCTCGTCGCTGATGAGGCAGATGTTTTTCTCTTTCGCGAGGGCGGCCAGTCCCCGCACCTCCTCTTCCGTGGCCACGCTGCCGGTCGGGTTCGAGGGGCTGTTGAACAGGATCACCTTGGTGCGAGGGGTGATCGCATTGCGGACTTTGTCGAGGTCGATGCGGAAATCGGGATAGGTCGAGATCGGCACAATCGTCCCGCCTGCCAGCGTGGTCAGATGCTTGTACATCACGAACCACGGGTCAAAAGCGATCACCTCATCCCCCGGATTGACGAGGCACTCCAGAGCCAGCATCAACGCCCCGCTGGTCCCGCTGGTGACGAACGCCTTGCGGTCGGCGTGGTGGTATTCGGCGTCGACGGATGACTGAATCTTGTCGATCAGCGGGCGAATCCCCTGCGTCTGGCTGTACGCATTCCGCCCCTGGTCGATCGCCCGCTTGGCCGCCTCCTTAATGACCTCGGGCGTATCAAAGTGCGGCTGGCCGATGCTGAGATTGATCGGGTTCTGCATGTTCGCCGCGAGGTCGAACACCTTCCGAATGCCAGAGGCGTCGATCTTGTGCAGGCGGTGGGCGATCCAGGGGTGGTTCATGGTTGGATGGAATCTGTGTTCGGTTCAGTGGAATGCGTTGACGTGGATGTTCTCTGTTCGTGATTGGAAATCAACCAAGCGATCAGACCATGCAACGGGAAGAGTACCGAGCATGAGAAGCAACTCACATCGAAAATCAAATAATCAATGACTGGATCGCCTGTAAAAGGGATCGGCAAGGGCTCGTCGTCCCCCATTCCCACTACAAAGACCAGCATGGCCAATACGCCGAGGGTCAGGATAAGTCGGTTGATCCAGCGCCACATGTGAAGGGTCCGTTTCATTCAGAGATTCAACGAAGGGATGTTCACATCAATGTCCGTCTAGGGTGAGATACGTTAGCGACCGAGGGAGACGCTGGCGACTCGCGGGGGACTGTTTCGGACCCGCCTCAGACGCTTCTTATAATTGAATCTTGTCGATCAGCGGGCGAATCCCCTGCGTCTGGCGATAGGCATTCCGCCCCTGGTCGATGGCCCGCTGGGCCGCCGCCTTGATGACTTCCGGAGTGTCAAAGTGCGACTGGCCGATGCTCAGGTTGATCGGGTTCTGCATGTTCGCCGCGAGATCAAACACCTTCCGAATTCCGGAGGCGTCGATCTGGTGCAGGTGGTCAGCGATCCAGGGGTGGTTCATGGTGGTGAGTTGTCTGTGCTGAAATCGCCTAACAGGCCATCCGGTAAGTCAGGCGATGTGGGCGAGCCGGTGCTCATTCTCGGGAGTCATCTTGGGGGTTCTGGTCAGGCGGCGGACCATGATGTGAGTCAGGCACAGGTGGACATCGGTGCGGCTGCTGGCCGTGGTGGCTTC
>JANPCU010000266.1:0-5348 GCA_031431195.1 Planctomycetota bacterium
CCTCTCATTACTCTGCCGCGGCACACAAAGGCTGTAACCCATACCCACGGCAACTTACAGCCGCCACGGCTCGCGGAGGGCTTCGGAGCGGAGGCGGTTGGCCTGCTCGTCGTTGACGAACATGTTCGTCGTGTTGTCGTACTTGACCGTCCGGCCCAGATGCAGCGCGACGTTGGCCGCGTGGCAGGCGATGTGCGCGTTGCAGGCGGCATCGGCATTCCCCTTCGGCTTACTGCGAGTCTTCACGCAGTTGAGGAAGTCGCGCACATGGTACGTCGCTGGGTAGCCACCGATTTCGGCGACCTCGCGGCCCGCTAGCAGTTCCGGAGAACTCAGGACCATCTTGCCGCTGTCCCCGGCCTCGACCCAACCGGTCTCGCCTTCGAACCGCACTGGGCACGAGCCCAATGGGATCCAACCGGTCTCGCGGAAAATCAACTCACAACCGTTCTCGTAGCGGGCCACAAGGTGCCCGTCTTTCGGGGCGTTGTACTCGACCGGCGGCGGGCAATCGCCCACAGCCCACTGACACAGGTCCACGCAGTGCGACCCCCACTCCAGCACACCGCCTCCATTGAAGGCCCCGATGAATCCCCCGCCCTTCTCGAAGTTGAAACCATCGAGCAGCTTCGCATTGAATGGACGCCATGCCGCTGGCCCGAGGTACATGTCCCAGTCCACGACGCTCTTGTCCGGGGCGGTTTCCGGCACGAGCCAGCCGCTCATCAACGCCTGCATCCCCGCCGGATGGGCGAAGACCTTCTTGAGCTTGCCGAGCCGCCCGGTGCGAGCCAACTCGCAGGCAAACGCGAAGTGCGGCAGGTTGCGACGCTGCGTCCCCGCCTGGAACACGCGACCGGTGCGGCGCATGGTTTCCGCCAGGATCAAGCTCTGCGAGATGTTCTTGGTGACCGGCTTCTCACAGTACATGTCCTTGCCCGCCCGCGCGGCCTGCATCGCCATCGTGCAATGCCAGTTCGGCCCCGTGGCGATCAGCACAGCGTCGATGTCTTTGCGGTCGAGCAACTCCCTGAAGTCACCGTGCATTGAGCAATTCTCGTTGCCATACTTGGTGTCAGCGATCTTCTTGACGGCCACTCGCCGGGCCTCTTTCACATCACAGACGGCGACGAACTGCACGTCCGGTTGCTCTAGGAAGCACCCCAGGTCATACGTCCCTCGGTTCCCAATCCCGATCCCGCCGACCACCACTCTCTCGCTGGGAGCCACCGCCCCATCCAGCCCCAGAGCCGAACTCGGAATAATCATCGGAGCCACTGACGCCGCTCCCGCAGCTGCCAGTGACACCTTCATGAAGTGACGCCGAGAGAAAATTCCTGCCTGCTTTGCCATGACCACTCTCCTGATCGAGATGACTGCAATACTCAAAGGACATCGTTGGGATGCCTATCCTGCCTCCCAGCTACCTGACACGATACCCGCGTCTCATTCCGTTTTCCAGACTCCGGGGGATCTGTTGCCAAACTCGCATGCCCCAGACACGAGGTGATTGCATTGCCGCAGTCAGCGTGCTGGCGTATCACTTGTCGATCACGTCAGACGAGCGGCCAGTGGAATCTGACCGGGTCTGCGATACCTCCTATTGCCCTCTGTTCGTAGCACCATTCGGAGAACTTGTGTTCGAACGAGTCGGGAAACACACGAGGACTTTGGGTAGTGGGAGTACCCCCGGGAGAGCCGCGAGCCGCGCCTCTCGATGGGAAGAACCTTCAGCTTGAGGGGGAAATGAGGGCGTGAGACCCATAAATTATTGGGCTTGCGGTGCCTCTTCGGAGACGACGATTACGGGAAATGGAGCGGCCGCCCGTTTGAGATTGTCAAGAACCTCCTGCTGATCGGGGTGCGGCTGGACATCCACGTAGACCCGGATCGCCTGTTTCGCCAGATTCAGTCCGAGACCGTGGACCCCCCCTTGGCCCACGAACACTCGACTCAGGTCTCTTTTCAATTCACGCAGATCCATGACTCGACTCCTTACAAGATCGCGATCTCCAAGGCCGAGAGAACATTCGCGATCGGATTTGCGATGCCATAAAAGCCCCCCGGAGGCCCCGCGAAGTAGAGCCCGACGGCTTGGTTGCTACTGTTGACCACCAGCGAACCACTGTCTCCACTGAGCCCGAATGCCGAATGTGGAGACACGACCTCGATGCGAATCTGATCTTCAAACTTCGCCACAACCGAGGGATCGGAGTGATCCATCCCCACGAGAGCATCATACGATTCATCCGTAATGACGCCCTCGGTAAATCCGCTCGTTCGTCCATGTTTCTTGACCGCAGTCCCTTGTGTCCCCACAGCCACCCCCGCCACGGCCCCGATCATGCAAATCTGGGGAGTGTGTGCCACGCCGTTCATCAGGCGTGCGATGGCGGCATCCACATGGTTGATCTGTACTCCCCCGAGTTCCAAAGGGACGAAGCGGGCCAGCCGAGCCACCACCTGGATTGGGGTTCCTCCATCCGCTGGCCCGGGTTGGTAGATGTCATCATCCAGCGCAGCCTGATTCACATTGGCGAACACATGGTTATTACTGAGTAAATACACTTCCGCCGGATTGTCTGTCGTCCGCGTGGAGCGACAGAAGCAACCGATCGTTCCCGCAGTAATCTGGAAGTGACCTCCGCTGATTCCGGCCACCACGGGCCTCTGCTCGAGCATGCGATTCACCGTACAACTGCCAGCGGCAGCGGCGACGGGAGTCGCGGCTGAGGGTTTCGGCTTTTTCGCGGGTTTGGCACCTTTCGTGGGTTTTGCGGTCACTTTCTTGGCGCTCGCGAATGCCGGTGCCGACTGAATCACATCGGTGGAGATCCCCGCAATGATCGGCGGGATTCGAAAAAGTGGCGGGATCAATGATGGGGCCAGCTTCTGGACCACATAGACACGGATACACAGTTCCCCCGTCGGCTTTCCATTGACGAGTTTGCGACCGACCCCGATCGCATGCACGTTCCTGTCGACGGACGCGATCGCATTGGCCACCGTCGCAGCTGCGACGCGACCGACGACTCCTCCGCGCAGTCCCGCGGCGAGCAAAGTTTTGCTGAGGGAGCGCTTGGCTGACAATACCTCGGATAGGGCGAACATCAAATTCCTCCGGGCTTAACAGGGCACAGGGTCATTAACCCTCATTACACCAACACGAATTCCGACCGTCAAGCCGATGGCGATGGCGAGCATGCTCGACATCCCAAAGTGGTCATGCTACGAATAAAAGAAAAAAACACGCCTGGGAGAGTCCACGATGCGGGAGCGTCCTTGCCCGGTGCCGTCCATGCTCCGTCGAGTTGTGGGAACCCGAATGGAGTTACTGAGTGTTCCGCATCGTGTCACTGTTCCCAGGCGTGCCGGTCCTCTTGGAGACCCTGCACGAAATTGATCTGGTGGTGAACAGAGGTATTGCGACGATTGAAAAAACGGAGAGCGCCAGGCCGCTTTCGCATCCGTGGGTCGCAGCACCATCCGTGTGCTGACGCTGCCCGTTGTTCCAATCCATGAACCGCCCGACGCCGCGTTTGTGCCTCAATCCGTGAGGCTCTTAAACAAGGGGCCAAAGTCCGGCATGTCCTGTCGCAGTTGCTCCATCCACGCTTTGGGGTTCCAGACCTCGACACAGACGACCGCACCGACAACCATCACGTCCTGGTTCTTGTCGACATCCAGGAATTCGCGAAAGCCCTCGGGGATCAGGAGCCGCGACCGATTGGCCAGCCGCGTCTCTTGAGACCGAGTGGAGAGCAGTCGACCGAGGCGTTGCACCTCGCTCCACTTCTGCTCCATCTTGCCCATCTGAATCTTCTGGCGGATCAGTGCGACTCCGTCGTTGATCCGCTGTTGCCAGTCACTGGCACGCCACAGGCTAAGACAGCCATAGCGTTCCTTCGCAATGATCGTATTCCCCGCATCGTCCGTGATGGCCGCCGCAAACTCCGCTGGCAAGGTCAGGCGGAACCGCTCATCGAGCGTTCGCTTGATCTCCCCAGTGATGAATGTTTCGGGTGTTGCTGGCATGCCGGGAGAACACAATCAAAAGGCGGCTTCGCGAAGCGTTGAGGCTTCGCACCTGTGAACCCGTGACTGACTGGAATTGGGTCTGGAACCCACATTGAACCAGATTTCAAAGAGCGTTGTGGGCGTGAAACCCACGAACGAGAATTTAGCGGGAGGATTCTGCCCGTCAATCCGAGAGAGCCACCTTTTCCGGTTTTTCCGGCAGGTTTTGCAGGAGCCAGTGTTTTTGCTGGGCGGATGGCACATGGCCGATGGCCAGAGCAACAAGAAGCGTGGCGATACCCGGATTGGGCGAGTTCCCCACAACTGAGTGTTTGACGTCACCTGTCACCCAGCCACCTGCAGTACTTGCGATCACAACTCCCATTCCCTCTTCTCCTTGCTCGGTGTATCCCATGTGATACACTGACTCCATGTTGGAAATCCGCCAAACCACAACGTACTCAGAGTGGTTTGCTGCCCTGCGTGACAGGGCGGCCCGCGTCCGCATCGACATCCGCATTCGTCGGCTGTCTCTGGGGAACCCGGGAGACGTGAAGCCGGTGGGCGAAGGTGTGTCGGAGATGCGGATCGATCACGGTCCCGGCTACCGCATCTATTTCGTCCAGCAGGCGAGCGAGTACGTCATCTTGTTGGTGGGAGGCGACAAGTCCTCTCAGGGGAGAGACATTCGCCTCGCCCAGGCACTGGCACGCAATCTCTAGGAACCCATTTCATGCCACAGACTATCACCACTCCGTGGGATCCAGCGGACCACCTCCAGTCCGACGAGGACATGGTCGCCTACCTGGAAGCGGCGCTCGCCGAAGGAGATGCCGCCCTCATTGCTGCTGCTCTGGGCGACATCGCTCGGGCCAAGGGGATGTCGCAAGTTGCTAGCGCAGCGGGCTTGGGCCGTGAAAGCCTGTACAAGGCCTTGTCCCCGTCCGGCAACCCGGAGTTTGCCACCATCATGAGGGTCATCGGTGCCCTGGGATTGCAACTCCATGCCGCGACGGCGACGGCCAAGGGTGCTGGATAGACCGACGCGATGTAGCCGCAAACAACGGGCGGTGGCACTCGAACTCTTCCATCCTGAAGGGATGCCACCCATTAGACGGTGGTGGAGCGCAGCGACACCACCGGAACACGTTCCCCCCTGGCACCCTCTCTGCGCGGGAGCGGTGCCTCTGAGGCCATCCGGTAAGTCAGGCGATGTGGGCGAGCCGGTGCTCATTCTCGGGAGTCATCTTGGGGGTTCTGGTCAGGCGGCGGACCATGATGTGAGTCAGGCACAGGTGGACATCGGTGCGGCTGCTGGCCGTGGTGGCTTC
>JANPCU010000267.1:0-14685 GCA_031431195.1 Planctomycetota bacterium
CGGATGGCCCCGACAGGGGTGGACGTGGAAGTTGGAGGTGAGGCTCTCTCGCAGTGGCCCGAGCAGCGGCAGGCAGGCCACGTCTCCCCACGCCGGGGCCATCCGCCAAGCCTCCTGACCCCGCCACCCGCCGCTTCTGAAAAGTGGCGCTGTCTAAGTCGATGGTTCTGCGATTCCCACGAGTGTCGTCGCCCCCCATCACCTGACGCGGGGCGGTCTGGGCGGTACGATTCACGTTCACTGAAACTCACCCCCCTGTTCTGAGGATTCTTATGAAGCGTTTCACGATCCTGCGTTTCGCCGGGCTGGCGAGCTTGCTGCTCCTGCCTGCGGCTTTGATGGCGACCGACAATACGGTTTCTGAGTGGGACGCCAAGGTTGGCTGGACCTCGCTCTTTGATGGCCAGACGACCACCGGCTGGCGGAACTACAAGCAGGACAAAATCAGCGACGGCTGGAAAGTCGTCGACGGAGCGTTGACCCGGTCGGACCAGGGGGCGGGCGACATCGTGACCGTCGACCAGTACGACAACTTCGAACTCTTGATCGATTACAAGATCGCTCCGGAAGGCAACTCCGGAATCATGTTCCGCGTCACCGAAGACGGCGGGGCTCCGTGGCACAGCGGACCCGAAATCCAGGTCCAGGACAACGTCAAGGGGCACGACCCTCAACTCGCAGGCTGGCTTTATCAGCTCTATCAGCCCGGCGCTGACTACTTCACGAAGAAGATCCCGGATGCGACCCGTCCCGCTGGGGAGTGGAACCAGATGTATATCCGCATCTGCCAGCAACAGAGCGAAATTCAGATGAACGGCTTCAGCTACTGCAAGTTCCAGATCGGCAGCAAGGACTGGGACGACCGAGTCGCCAAGAGTAAGTTCGCCGCGATGCCCGGATTCGGCAAGGCGGCTAAGGGGCACATTTGCCTGCAGGACCACGGCAACCTGGTCTCCTATCGCAACATCAAGATTCGCAAACTCCCCGCCGATGGGAAGGTGCCCGAGCCGGTCACTGGGGAACTGCCCGTGACTGTCGAGAAGGCGTTCCCCGCTCTCGAATGGGCGAACTGGAAGTCCGAGACCGATGATGGCAAGAACATCCCGTTCCGGCCGATCGTCCTCACGCATGCCAACGATGGTTCGAACCGCGTCTTCGTCGCCAGTCAGCAAGGCGTGGTCTACGAGTTCGCCAATGACCAGAACGCCAAGACCTCCAAGGTGCTGCTCGATATCCAGGACCGCTGTTCCTACTCCGACAAGCAGAACGAAGAGGGCTTCCTCGGGATGGCCTTTCATCCCCAGTACAAAGAAAACGGCAAGCTCTTCGTCTACTACACCACCAAGCGGCAGCCGCTGCTGTCGATCGTCTCGGAGTTCACCATCGCGAAGGACGGCAAAGCCACCGAGCGCGAGATCCTGACCGTTCCCCAGCCGTACTGGAACCACAACGGCGGGACGCTGTGCTTTGACAAGGACGGCATGTTGTTGATCGCTCTGGGTGACGGAGGAGCGGGCAATGACCCGCACGGCAACGGGCAGAACCTGGGAGTTTGGCTCGGCAAGATCCTGCGGATTGATATCGATCACCACGACGAGGGGAAAGCCTACTCCGTGCCAAAGAACAACCCGTTCGTCGGCCAGGACGGTGCCCTCCCCGAGATCTACTCGCTCGGCTGGCGGAACCCCTGGCGTCTGGCGGTCGACAGCAAAACCGGAGACATCTGGTGTGCCGATGTTGGCCAGAACCTCTACGAAGAGATCAACATCATCACCAGCGGCAGCAACCACGGCTGGAGCCGCCGCGAGGGCACGCACCCCTTCGGCACCCAGGCCACCGACGCCAACCCCGACATGGTCGAACCCGTCTGGGAATACGACCACATGGTCGGCAAGTCAATCACCGGCGGCACCGTCTATCGCGGCTCAGCTGTCCCCGCACTGGCTGGCAAATATGTCTACGCCGACTACGTCAGCGGCAAGGTCTGGGCTTTGACCTACGACGCAGCTGCGAAGAAGGTGACGGGGAACGAATCGATCAGCGGCAACGGGCTGCCGATCCTGTCGTTCGGTGAAGACGAGAAGGGCGAGGTCTACTTCCTCGTCGTCGCCGCCGATGGACATGGGATCTACCGGTTCAAGGGAAAGTAATCTGAGGCTCTGGTGCGGGACGGGCCGATCGATGTTCCCCGTCCCGACTGCCAGTTCAGCTTCCGGTCTGGAGAGCGGCACGGCGTCAGCCTGCCGAGTTTTGCGAATGACGGGTCACCCTGTCCCGATCCTCAGGTTGAACGGATGAAAGACACAAGCCACCACGATGAGAAATTCGCCCGGATGACATTCTCTTCGGTCTACCCTCACTATCTCGCGAAAGTCGAGAAGAAGGGGCGATCAAAAGCAGAACTGCATCAAGTTATTCAGTGGCTGACAGGCTTCGATGAGCGTGCGATCCAAGAGCAGATCGAACGCAAAACAACGTTTGAGCAGTTCTTTCAGCAGGCCAAGCTCAATCCCAATGCCCACCTGATCACCGGTGTCATCTGTGGTTATCGGGTGGAGGAGATTAAGAATCCACTGACTCAGAAGGTCAGATATCTGGACAAGCTGGTCGATGAATTGGCGAAAGGTCGAATCATGGAAAAGATATTGCGCGCTGGGTAAGACGAGCTTTACGGGCCGGGTCGCCGAGGTTGTATTGCTCGGGCAACTTGTCGTGATGCTGCACACCTTTGCAAATATGTCAGCATACGTGCCCGCCCCCACGGAGCAATCCATGCCACGCTTCACCCGTCGACAGTTGCTGATCGCCATCCCGCTGGGGCTGCTTCTTCTCGCAGCCTTGGCTCTCATCGTGGTCGGAAGCCGAAATGGACTCCGCTCGCGACTGGCTAAGATCCACATCGGCATGACACAGGCCGAGGTCGAAGCCATCCTCGGCCCACCGGTGATTCACATGTCCAGAACGAACGGACGAGGCCACCTGTCCGTCTGGGTCGATCAGTTCTGGCAAGTCGATGTCATCACTGGTCCCGATGGTCGCGTCGAGAGAGTCAGCTGTGCGCCGTCAGACAGCGCATACCATCGAACCATCGGTCGACTGATGTCGCTGCTGGGCAACACAAAGTGTCGGGAATCCTTTGAGCCGCATCAGATTCCGTCCGTAGTTCGCACAGACAGGAATGCCTGTGAGACTGATCGATCTGCGGGGCAAACTGGCCTGTCTGGCTTTCTTTTCCGGCGAGTGGCCAGTGATGGCTAACCCGTAGAGCGAACCCCGAGGTCCGTTCTGCGCGGACCTCGGGAGCTGGATCCAAGAGGCTTCCTGGGACTGCTCTTCTCAACCGATTGTGAACACGCTTGTCATGTTGTATTTCTTAGGAACTGCTCGCTTTCATTCGCGACCAGTGGTACTGCTCCCCTTGGTTCTACCTCGGGAAGCAGCCCTCGCTGTCAGAGGGGACTCACCTGTTGAGACGATGTCGAGTGCCCGCTGGCGTGTTCAATCGCCGGCCCCGCACCTTCTCCCACGTACACCGCCGGGGTCTGTTCCACCGTGCCGATTTGGCCATAGTCCTGATAGACGACCTGCGTCACAGCTGGCTGAATTGCTGCGGGACAACGGGGTGGCGCTGGACCATTCGAGAGGCGAACCTGACGGATCTCGGTCAACCACTTCTCGGCGTCCTTCATCTTCGGATCCTTGCGCAGAGCCAGTTCTAGCTGCGCCTCGGCCTCGGCCAGCTGGCCTGAGTCCTTCAGGATCAAGGCGGTGTTGTAGTGTCCCGCCGCGTCACCGACGCATTGGACGAAATGCACTTGAGCAGCGGCTGGCTGGCCCGCATGGACCAGGGCGACCGCCAAGTGATAGAGGATCGTTTTGTCTTCCGGCTGGCCCTGCGAAGCCAGAGTCAGCTCTTGGACAGCTGCGGTCCAGTCCTTGGCTGCGGCGCGACACTGGCCGATCCCGCTATGGGCAATCGCGGACTGGGGATCGAGCTGAAGAGCCCGGCGAAATCCCTGTTCAGCTTCGTCGAGTTGTCCACCCGCGAGATCGACTCGGGCGACGCCCAGCGCCGCTTCGACACTCTTGGGGCGTGTCGCCAGTACCTCGGAGTAGTGCTTGCGAGCCTCGGGGAGATTGCCGGTCTCCTCCATCCAAAGTGCATAGCGGAGCTTCAGCGGGTTCGGGTCAGTCAACTTTTTAAGAGGGACTTCGTCTTCTTCGTCCACGGCTTGCTGCTGGTACGTGGCAGTCGGTTGGGAGAACGGGTTCCAACTCGACTGTCCAGCTGGCCCCCTGTTCGCATCTGGGCGTCCAGGAATCACACATCCAGCACACCCGAACCCCAATGCCAGGGCGAGTACGGAAGTCGGCCAGGACTTGAGCAACATGGCGGACTCTCCAGAAACACTCAGATCTCGACAAAGGGATCAGGCAGCCCGACGCTCCCCATCCCAGCCCAGTCGTTTGGCGGCGGTCAACAGCAGATCCGCCCGCGCACGTACGGTCTCCTTCTGTATTCGGCAGATCGTCTCGACCACCTGCAATAGATTGTGCGGGTCAGAGCATTTGGGGGGATTTTGCGGGCTGTAGCATTGGCTGAACAGCTCCTCGACCCCCGACTCATCGACCTCGATCCGCTGCCGAAGTCCCGCCTCGAACAGCAGCGTCGAGAACCGATCTCGATCAGGGGCCGGGAGTTGCACTCGGCACCGGACCCGTCGCGCGACAGGTGTGGGGAGGGCTGGAGCATCCTCGCCCGCGACCAGCACTAACCACGAGTCGACCGGCAGATTCAGCCGACGCCCCGAGGGCAGCATCACCGTATCCGTCTGTTGCTCCAGCGGCTGAAGCCAGCGATTCATTAACTCCGTAAACGACCCCGGCTGCCGCCCCAGGTCATCGACAATCAGCATGCCGCCATTCGCGAGGACATGAAACGGGGCGAGCAGACTCCCCCCCGCCCCAGAGTTCCGAATCTCAAATGACTCCCGCGACAGTTCCGCAGACACCGTCACCACGGGTCGCCGGATTCGCCGCCAACGAGTATCGGTGACGGGAGACCAGTCGCTCGACTCCGCAGGAGACACCTCGTCGAGTGGTCGATGCACCGAGGGCTCGAACACGCGCAGGAAGCCCTCCTCGATCCAAATCGCATACGGCACATAGACCGCTTCCGAGGACTGTTCGATCAGCTGCGCAAGTCGGCTGGCCAGCAGAGTCTTGCCGTTCCCCGACTGCCCACTGAGCAGCAGTGAACCCCCAGTCGCCAGCGCCAATTGCAGATCGGATAGAGTGGCTTCATCCAGGCAGACCCCAGTCAGCGCCGACAGCAGGTCGTCCTGCGAAATCCCCGAGCCATCCCATCGCTGCTTACGGCACTGTTCGGCATAGTCGGTTAAGGAAACGGGAGCGGGCCCCAGATACCGCGAGAGCGCAAACGCCTCGCAGGCCCGACTACGACCACTCGGGGTCAGTGAGATCTTTCCGCTGGCCGCGATCTCGTTGTAGGACGGGCCCATTGGCCCGTCCGTCCCCGCTGGAACTTCATCACCTGCGCCAGCGACAACAATACAGCCCTGCCCGACTAACGAACAAACAATCTCCTGCATCACGCTAGGCGAAAGCCGCATCTGGCGGGCCAACCACACCCCATCCGCCGCGCCGCGGGGATGCAAATGCTTCAGTGCCAGATCTTCCAACACTTTTGCCGGAACCCCGCACGCCGCCACATCGACAGGACAGCCAGGGACGCATGTTGAGGACAATTCAAAATCCGACATGGTCCTCCAGAGTCCGTCGACTCCGCCTCCTGCTCACCGCGAGCTGACTCCCCTGGCCAATCCGAAAACTTCGGAAGTCTTCCGAGACTTCGGAAGTTTGCGGCGGCTCCCCGGATCGGCCTGGCTCAATCCAGTCCGCAAGACAACACACCGCCACAGAATCAAAAATATCCAGGAGAGCGGACTCTGTCTGCCGCCCTCCTGGACCGGTATCGCCCCCGGATTAATTCGCGTTCGAGACTGGTGCCGTGTACTCAATCCTCGGCGGCACTCGCAATGTCTGCTGCTGTTCCAGAATCCAATTCACTTCCTCAGCGGGACGGCCGGCCGCATGCGTGATACGCAGAGCGACTGGTGCCACCGCATCGGCACCCGCCAGATTAGTTGCAGCCATCTGGACATTCGCCACTCGCAACTGATTGGCCACTGGATCATTCATCGACTGCACATACAGCTGTCGTTGATCCGCAGGAGCACTCTGCAGAATCCACTGCAACTGCTTCTCTCCGGCCCCGTTGAGGGCATTCGTCTCCGGATCGAAGTGGTACTCGTACATGGTCGTCGCCATCTGCCAGCCGTTATCGACCTGAGATTGCCACACACCACGCACAGCGGCCCGATCACCGGTCACGTAAGGATACGGCCAATACTTCTGGGTATGGTATTTGTGGATGAACAGCTGCTTCGGTCCTGTCGGACGCGGCTTCGGTGGCCACAGCTTGCCGAATTTGTAGACCTGTCGTTCACCGACCGGATCATCGGCGTGCATGGCGTACCACTCCTCAGAACCGCGCCGCGGCCCCTCATCACTGCTGAACGGCCAACCCGCCTGGACAGCCGCCGTCGACAAACAGGCCACAGCCGCAATCGCGGCCCAAGTATTTCGTCGCATCAGAGTTCCCCCCGGAACGCGGGCACTGCGTGCTTGATCCTTCCGGCGGCGTCCGACAAAGACACTCCGGCGAAAGGCAAACGCGGCCCCTCCAGAGATTTCATCGGCAATCGACCCTGCCGACATTGACGAGAACTCCGGAAATGCCGGATGTGCAGGGGATGAGGGCCCCACATCCGCGCTCGACAGAACGTGGGGAAGTCCCCCCAGGCACTTCAGGATCTCCTCCAAAGAGACCACGCATTTGTCCTCCGTTCCCAGCTCCGCTTGGGACGGAATATTCTCGAAGCTCAGCTTCGCTGTGTACCAATCGACTCGGACCTCGGCCCATGCGAACAGGTCGAGCCTCGACACGTCGAGATTGCGAAAAACTTTGTGGTTGTCGGAACGCTGAGAGGTCAACTTGTCGGAACGTTCCTTTGCAGGACCATCGGTGCCAAGAACAAATGTGTCCGAGGTCGCCATGGGCCGTTTATGGTCTATTCCGTGGTCAAAACGCCAATAGCAGACCATGCGGAGGTTCTTCCCCACCTGGAAATCCCCTCTTCCCAATTGGCTCCCTCGGCTCCCTTGTCCTCCTGTTCATCGCCTCTGTTGTGGCTGTTGTGGCGGAGGCCGGGGGCGTTGCGGTGTTCAACCCCTCAACCCCGGCATTCGGCTCGCGGTCTTGACATTCCCCCGCAGCACCTCAACATATAGGGGAGACGGGGTCGCCTGCAGCGGCCCAATGATGTCGTCGCCGGGCAGGGGGTTCTTGTCGAGGTGTGACGAGTGCCTACACAGGACTGATTTGATGAGTGGACCAATTGTACGCACCGGGGCGACCCCGGAATTTTGGAAGAACTGGGACAACGTGTTCACGAAGGGCGGCAAAGCCAAGAAGGCCCACGATCTGGCGGCCAAGAAGTCGATCACCAAGCCACATATCAAGAAGGGTTCCAAGAAGGGCTAATCCCCTGTGAATTCATATCACGAATCCGGTCGAACTTTGATTCGATTGTTGAAAGCCGTCCAAACAGGACGGCTTTCTCCATATCAATCAGGCACTATCCGGGGACTGATCCACACTTCCAATTCCCAACTGCCCCGCTGGTCGATACATTGGTGATGACTGATTCCTCCACGGGAAGCCCTACCATGAATCCCATTGACGACCATTTCCTTTCCCACACCCGTCGCCACTTCTTCAACCGCTCGGCCTGCGGCCTGGGAGCAGCGGCGCTAGCGAACTGCATGAGTCCACAGCTGTTCGGCGAGGGGACCATTCCCGCCGCCGCCGGGCCGGATCTGCCTTCACTCGGGGCGCTCCAGCGGTTGCACCATCAGCCGACTGCCAAGCGGGTGATCTGGCTGTTCATGGCGGACGCCCCGTCGCAGCTGGACCTGTACGACTACAAGCCGAAGCTGAAGGACTTCTACGACAAGGACTTGCCGGAGAGCATTCGCAACGGTCAGCGGATCACGACGATGACCTCGGGGCAGACGCGGTTCCCGTGTGCCCCTTCGATCTTCAAGTTCGCGCAGCACGGGCAGTCGGGCGGGTGGGTCAGCGAATTGCTGCCGCACATCTCGACGATCGTCGACGATATCACCATCATCAAGTCGGTCCACACCGAGGCGATCAACCACGACCCGGCGATCACCTATATCCAGACCGGCAGCCAGATCCCCGGTCGTCCCAGTATGGGGGCGTGGACCTCGTACGGACTGGGGAGTCCGAACAAGGATCTGCCTGCGTTTGTGGTACTGGTGTCACGACTGGGAACCGGGGCTCAGCCGCAGGCCCTGTTCTCGCGACTGTGGGGTTCGGGGTTCCTGCCTACGAAGCATGCGGGTGTCTCGCTGCGGTCCTCGGGCGATCCGGTGCTGTACCTGACCGACCCCGCGGGGGTGGACAAGGTGACGCGACGCAAGATGCTGGATGGACTGGCTGACCTGAACCAGCAGCGGTACGAGGCGATGGGCGACCCCGAGATCACCAGCCGCATCTCGCAGTACGAGATGGCCTATAAGATGCAAACCTCGGTGCCGGAGCTGGCCGACATCTCGAAGGAGCCGAAGTCGGTGCTGGAGATGTATGGACCGGATGTCACGAACCCGGGGACGTTTGCCTACAACTGTTTAATGGCCAGACGGCTCGCCGAACGCGGCGTTCCATTCACACAGGTCTTCCTCCGTGGCTGGGATCACCACGGTGGCCTGCCGAATTCGATTCGCGGTCTGGCCCCCGCGACTGACCAGCCCAGTGCTGCACTCATTAAAGACCTGAAGCGGCTCGGCATGCTCGATGATACGCTCGTCGTCTGGGGCGGCGAGTTCGGCCGCACTGTCTACAGCCAAGGCACCCTGACCCCCGACAACTACGGCCGCGACCACCATCCTCGCAACTTCACCATGTGGATGGCGGGCGGCGGGATCAAGCGCGGACTGACCTACGGCCAGACCGACGATTTTAGTTACAACATCACCGAAAACCCCGTCCACATCCACGACCTCAACGCCACCATCCTGCACTGCATGGGGGTCAACCACGAGCAGCTGACCTACAAGTTCCAGGGCCGCGACTTCCGCCTGACTGATGTGCATGGCAAGGTCGTGACCGGGATCCTCTCGTAGTGGGACGGGCGTATTGGCCCGTCCGTGCGGTCTTTGTGCCATGAAGATATTCAGCCACTCGAAGAGCGGCTGAAGTCAACACTCGCTGGTATTTATACCTCGCGCGGCGAGAACTGAGGCATTTCGTAGGACGGACATCCTTGTCCGTCCGTGTAAAAAACTCGGGGAGCGACGGACGAGGACGTTCGTCGTACGCTTCGATCTGGCCCGCGTGAAGTATAAACGCTCCCCACGTTTGGGCGAATGTAGCTACGACGCCGCTGGCACATCGAGCAGTTCTTCGGCAACCGACAGTACCAGCTCCGCATCGATCTCCGGACGCTGGTCGGCTTTCGCTGCGAGCGTCACTGCTCGGCAGAGTCGATTGATCTGCCGGGGCACGCCACCGGTCATGCGGGCGATCAGCTGCGTCGCATCGCGCGTGAAGTCGGGCAAGGAAGTCATCCCGCGCTCGACCGCGTGTTCGATGTACCACTGCGTTTCATCCACGGATAGAGCGGGCAACTCAATCCGCAGTCCCGTATGCTCACTCAACGTTTTCAGCAAGGCAGTCCGGCCCTCGTTTCGAGCGGCGAACAGCAGCACCATCCCCCGTGCGTGTACGGAATGCAACAACTGCTCCAACAACGACAACGCACCCGGTCGCAGCCGGTCCGCATGATCGAACAGGACCACCCACGGCTGCTGCACCCGGGCCGCAGCGGCGAGAATCAATTCCAGTTGGTCCCACGTCTCGTGCGGGTCGGCATCAGATGCTGGATTGGCTCCCAATTCCACGGCCAGCCGGTGTAACAATCCTGCTTGATCGATGCCCGCCAGGTCAATGCGGCAGGACTTCCAACCAGTCCGGCGCAGCTGCTGGTGCAGACGAATCAGGACGGTCGACTTGCCGGTCCCTGCGGAGCCGGTCAGCAGGCCGCAGCGCTCGCCCTCTTCGACCAAATAGAGCATCCGAGCGAGGGCCTCTTCGTGGGCCTCGCTGGGGAAGTACATGTCCGCCGACGCTTCTTCGGCGAAAGAGACAAAAGCCTTGCTGGCAGCTCGCATCCCGGCGGTACTGAGCGGGCGAACAGTCACAGACATCGAGAGATCCTTCTCGCCAAATGGAGCCAGGCCAATCATTGGGCTGGGTCGGCAACTCGTACGTCCAGACTTCCGAAGTCTTCGGAGACTTCGGAAGTCTGCCTGTCGATTCCCTCAACGACTGACTTCTGAGACAGTTCGCGGGGAATCGCAGTTGTTGCCGGTCGTTGCCTCTTCCATCGGATGGCAACACCAGCGTCCCGCACGGTTCGGAATTCCCGGCAGAGAACTTGAAACAAGAATGTCCGCCCTCCATGGATCGATTCTTTCATTCGGCAGGATTCTCACGACTGACGCTTTCGCTCGATGAGGCAGAATCGCACCACGCCGCGCGGGTCTTAAGAAAACAGGCGGGAGACCACGTCGAGCTCTTTGACGGGCGCGGCCAATCTGCTATCGCCGAGATCACTCTCGTCAAAAAAGATCGCGTGGAAGTTCGCATCGTCGAGCTGCGAAAACTGCTGGTCGCCCCACTTCCCATCATCCGCTTGGCCGTCGCTCCCCCCAAGGGAGATCGTTTTCGCTGGCTGGTCGAGAAGGCCACCGAACTCGGGATCGATCAGTTGATTCCGATGATGACGGAGCGAACGGTCGTCGAACCCGGCGGGGGGAAACTCGACAAGCTGCAAGCGGCGGTGGTGGCGGCGTGCAAGCAATCGAGGCGGGATCTAGTGATGCAGGTGGGGGAGAATACTCCGTTTGCAGAGTGCCTGAAGAAAGTCCCGCCCGAGGGGGCTCCACGAGCCACCTTAATCGGTGATCCGCACGGAGAACTCTTCCAGCCCGGGATGATTCCAATCGGTTCCGGCGAGGTGCTGCTGCTCATTGGCCCCGAGGGCGGTTGGAGCGACGCCGAGTGGGAACTGGCCACGCAGTCAGAGGCCCGGCGAGTCCGGATCGCGGATCAAATCCTACGGACCGAAACAGCAGCGATCCAACTGGCGGGGCTATGCGTGTGGGCGAGAAGCGGCCACAAGGCGTCTTGAGATCGTGGCTGAAAACGCCGCGACTTACTCCGGAGTTTCTCGAGTACCGCCCAGTGGCCTGAACGGAGCGTTCAGAGTTCGAATACAGATACCGGGCAAATATCCCTGCCAGGTTGTTCAATAGCTGGCAAGTCGCGAATGCTTGCGAGTCGGCCCTGCCCTCGTAAGATGCAGATCTCCGCGCCCATCTCCGAGGAAGCTCCCATGAAACGCAATCCCGTCAAAGCCGCTCTGCAGAGCGGTCAACCGCAAGTGGGCACTTGGCTCTCACTCGGCGATCTGGTCGCCGCGCGGTTACTGGCGCGAGTCGGCTTCCCGTGGCTGACCGTCGATATGGAGCATTCGCCGATCGACTGGGCACAGGCCTCGGCTCTGTTTGGAGCCATTGCCGATGCCGGATGTGTGCCGCTGTGCCGAGTGCCCAACGGGACACATGAGAACATCAAGCGGGCGCTCGACGGCGGAGCATGGGGCATCATCGCTCCGATGGTCGATACCGTCGAACAGGCCCAAGCCATCATCGCAGCGGCCAAATACCCGCCAACCGGCAATCGCTCGGTCGGTGGCACTCTACACGCGATGAACTTCGACGCAGCTGCCGGAGACTACTATAAGCGAGCCAACGATGAGGTGTTGGTGATCCTGCAAACCGAATCGCCGACCGGCGTCGAGAACGCCGATGAGATCTATCGGCTGCCTGGCGTCGATGCGATCTTCGTCGGCCCCAATGATTTGCAGGCTCAGATGCGCACTCCGGACGGCGTCGATCCGACCCCCGCCGAGCATGAGTCGATGCTGCAGCGCATCCTCGCCGCTGGCCAGCGGGCGGGGACGCCGGTCGGCCTGCATGTGCTGACCCCGAGTGATGTCCAACAGCGGATTGTCGAAGGATGGCAGTTTCTCGCCATCGGCAGCGACATCCGCATGATGGTCTCTTCCGCCCAGTCGTGGGTCGGGGAACTGAACATCAAGTCCCAGCGCGGGGATCTCGCACGGTATTGAGCGATTGATCATGGTCGACAATATCTGGGGGCCAGCACTTCGGCTGGCCAGCGGCGACCGCAGTCACACCCTTCTCGCCAGGAGTCATGTTGAGAACTCACGGAGCAGTGCCTGGGGCGCTCTCGCCACCCGGGCATTCAGTGCCTCCCCCCGCCCCCCTGCCAATTGTCACCGCCAATGGCTCGCAGCGGATCATGCTGTACTGGGAGCAATTCGCCCCGGTGAATGCCTGCCATGTGCTGGAGCTGGGGCCGAATTGCTTCACCTCGGGGGACCAGTTTCGGGAGATCGCCCCACGGGTCTTGCGATCACTGGGCATCGGAGAGGTCACAGCGGATGCCTGGACCTCGCGGTATGAGATCCGTCCCGTCGGTGAGTGCGAGGTCACGTCTGTCTGGGTGACTCGGAACTTGGACCGAGATATTGAGGAGACGATTGACCAGGAACTGCTGCGCCCGTTCGCGACGACCAGCTGCCCGATCAGGTTTCTGTGGATCGAGGAGAGCGGCTCCGGGGACACCCCTCCGAGTCAGACTCCACCACGGCGGGTCATCGTGGTCACTTACCGTCATGCGATCGCTGATGGGGCCTCGATTCAAGTCATTTGCCAGCATTTGATCGCGGCGTGCTGTGGCCGAACGGTCGATGGATCGCTCGCCCCCTATGTCCGTCACTTGCTGCGAGATCTGCGGCACGGCCCACAACCTCCGGGCCTCTGGGGAGTTCTGCGCTACGCCGCGAACGAACTGATGGGATTGGCTCAATGTGTCTTTCCGAAGATCAAAACTCTCTCTGCGCTAGACCACTCAGTGACGAGGTTTCATGCGGAGCGCGTGCCTGTCGCGCAGATTCGGGCCACGGCGGATGCCTGCGGTGTGACTGTGCAGGATGTGTTATTTGCGGCAACCCTGGAGGCCATGATCCAGGAGGACTCGCATGAGACGTGCGGTCTGTTCCGCTCGAAGATGGCGCTGCAATGCCCTGTCGATCTGCGGCGATTCCTGGGAGCCGACTCGGGAGAGGTATTTGGGCAGCTGCTGGGATCCTATCAAGTCCGGCATACCGTCCGTGCCTCATCCACTTTTCAGGAGATCCTGACACAGACACATCGGCAGACAATCCTTCAGAAGCAACAAAACCAGGCCGCTTATTATCCCTTCAGCATGGATCTCGTATCGTTCCTCAGTCGACATTTTCCGGGTCAGTCGGGATTCAAGACCACGAAATCCATGTTTCCCCTCGTGGGTGGGATCAGTAATTTGAACCTGGCTGATCAGTTCCGGGGCGAGTTCGAGTCCGGGACTGTGGTGCGGTATGCTCGGGCGTCACACTTGGGACTCGTCATGCCCATGTTGCTGTTCGCCACCAGTTTTGGGGAGGACTTGACGTTCATGTCGACTCGCCGCGAGTCGTTCCTCGACGACGAGGCGATGCGCCGCATGGTGGCCCATCTCGCGCGGCGTGCGAGCGGAGATTTCTCCAGCCCTGTCAACTCTTTCAGCGGCAGGGCTTGAACGTCTGAAACCCCCTCTGTACGACCCGTATCGCCGCGACACAAAAGGCTATTCCCAGCGGAGC
Source organism: Planctomycetota bacterium (assembly GCA_031431195.1). Lineage (GTDB taxonomy): Bacteria > Planctomycetota > Planctomycetia > Planctomycetales > Planctomycetaceae > TH-plancto1. The sequence continues at coordinate 13,941 of JANPCU010000267.1, forward strand.
GTTTTCGCATCCTCAACCACCGGACGACTGCATGAACTGCGACCGCCGTTAACCGCAGAGATAAACCGCTGCGGTGCGAAACGCCTCCTCCGGACTGCCATAGAACGTGCCGTTGTCCAGGTAGCACAACTCGTACTTCTCCTGGCTATAGGTGTAGAAAGCGAACCCCCACGATTCCTCGTCTCCGAAGTACCGCAGCCGACATAAGTGGAGCGGCAGATTGCGCAGTCGCTCCATATATTCGTCTCGCGTCTCATTGAATGGAACATAATCACCCGGTGGATCGGGTTCTGTGTAGGCATCGATATAGCAAAACGTTCCTCGAAACCGGATGTCCAGTCGCGTGTACTTCCCTGCATAATGTGCAGCGGCAAACGCCTCGATGCGTTTGGCAACGCGGGCCTGAACTGTCGCGGGAACCTTAACTCCCCCCGCACTGGAGTCTCTGACCCAGCCTCTCATGGGCGAATCTCCGATTGGTGTGTGGTGTGGCGTAAACCCGGTTCATTGCCTCTGAACAGTCGTGAATCCCGATTCCGCCGTCAATGCTGCATGAAGTCCAGGCACAGGAAGTGTATGCATCAAGAAATTAGCTGGGAATTCCCCACGGAGCGACTGTGTTAGATTTCAAGTCTCTGGCGGGGTGTTTTTTCAGGGGATTTCTGGGTCGGGTGGGTTGTTGAGCGTGGTGGGGATGGATTTTGGGAGGGATGGCTCCGGTGTCCCAGAGGTCAGCGGATGGTCC
>JANPCU010000268.1:0-34262 GCA_031431195.1 Planctomycetota bacterium
GGTGGGACCGCGTGTGGTCGGTGGTTTCGGTTACCCGCCTTTCCTGGGTGGATCACCCTACTGGGTGCACGCCTACCCCACGGGTCGTTCCTCCTCGTGAGCCCCGTTCTCGTCCAGCCACTGCTCGATCCGCATCTTCGAGGGGATGTGGGTCAGCATCAGGCCGACGAGAAACACGGCGATGGCCAGTGACCACCAGTGGTGTTCTGCCATGACCGTGTACAGGACGAAGAGCGTGGCCCCTTCGAGCAAGGCCACGGCGATGATGGTTTTGATCTGGTAGGCTTGCAGGAATATCGGGCGATCGCCGTTCGCGTCGCGAGTCATTGACTGGACGACGATCGGGGGAATCACGAACGCCATGATGGTGTTTGTAAGGGCCATCCCTGCGGCCATCAGACTCAGCTGCATCTCCTTGGCAGGCTGGTCAAACGCTCCCGAGATGAAGACGACATACGCTCCGAAGAAGAGGCAGCCCATCATCATCGCCCCGATGATGATCGTTAGCAGCAGCGCCACCTGGCCGGGATTGGTCCACTTACGGAGGTTCTCCGAATGGAAGAATGGGAACATGCTGCGGCCTCCTTTCTCGGAACGCCCAGGGGTTGCAACCCATGGGCTTTGGCTCTCTTCACTGACAACTGACAACTGACAACTTCCCTCACTCGTGATTCTTGAAGATCGTCACATCCCCGACCGTCACGGTGTCGACGATCCCGATGATCGTGCAATCCACCGGCAGCTTCTTGGTCTCATCCGTGAACCGGGCACTGGACCCCTGCACGATCAGCACCACTTCGCCTTCACCCGCCCCGACGACATCGACGCTGATGAACGACCGCCCGGTGCCGATGAGTTCCCCCTTGGTCTTCTCGTTGACCCGCAATGGTTCGACGATGACCAGCTTCTGGCCAATCATGGAGTCGACTTTCGTCGAGGCGACAACAGAGCCGGTGATTCTTGCGAGGAACATGAGATTGACCACGGAGGCACGGAGGCACGGAGAAGAGGAGGTCACAGGACTCGTCTGTGAATTCCGTCTTTGAGTGTCTCGCAGTTGAAGTTGATGAGCAGTCCGACTTTGATCTGGCTGATGCGGAGGTAAGTCAGGAGTTGAGCTTCGTGAACTGGGTTGATCGCATCAATGGCCTTGAGTTCCAGTAGCACGCAGGCTTCGACGAGAAGGTCGGCTCTGTAACCGCAATCGAGTCGAATTCGTTTGTAGCGAACAGGAAGTTCGACCTGCCGCTGAAACTTCAAGTTCGCTTGACTCAACTCGAAGCACAGGCATTCCTCATAAGCATTCTCCAGTAGCCCTGGTCCCAGCTCCCGGTGAACCTCAATCGCCGCTCCTATGATCCTCGAAGTAATGTCGGCATGAATCAGACTCCCTTCCATCTCCGTGCCTCCGTGCCTCCGTGGTTCACTTTCCCCTTTGTCTGTCGCTCAGCGTCCCCTGACAGCCTCGACACTCTGCCTCGCAACCACAATCTCTTCATTCGTCGGCAAGGTCCAAATCTCGGTCTTGCTTGCGCTCGTTGAGAGCTTCGTCTCGCCCTTCGCGGACTGGTTCAGCGACTCATCCAGCTTGATCCCGGCGTAGTCGAGGTTCTTGGTGGCGTGGGTGCGAACCCACTGGCTGTTCTCACCGATGCCGCCGGTGAAGACGATCGCGTCGGCTCCGTTCAGCACGGTCAGGTAGGCCCCGATGTACTGGCGGATGCTAGCTGCGAAGACGTTCATGGCCAGGGCGGCTCGCGCGTGCCCATTGGCAGCGGCCTCTTCCAGGTCGCGGCAATCGGCGGAGAGTCCGCTGATGCCGAGGAGACCACTTTTGGACGAGAGGTCTTCCAGAATCTGTGGAAAGGTCTTACCGGTGGCCCGCATGATGACCGGGATCGCGAAGGGGTCGAAGTCGCCCACGCGGTTGTTGTGAGGCAACCCCGTTTGCGGCGTCATCCCCATCGAGGCCGACTGCGACACTCCGCCCTGCATGGCACAGATCGAGTTGCTGCCGCCCAGATGACACGAGATCACCTTGAGGTCGCTGCGTCCCAGGATCTGAGCGATCCGTGTCCCAATGTAGCGATGGCTGGCCCCGTGATATCCCCACCGGAGAATCCCGAGGTCTTCCGTCCATTCGTGCGGCACCGCGTACGTTCGGTATTCCGCGGGCACCGTCTCGTGGAACCCTGTCTCCAGGGCTGCCACCAGCGGCATCTGCGGAAAGGCCGCTCGCAGCTGTCGCATCGCTCGGGCATAGGGCGGATTGTGAGCTGGGGCGACATCGGCCAGAGCCTCCATCGCGTCCAGCAGTTCGTCATTGACGATCCGCACCCCGCTCAGCTTCCCCGCGAAGACCGCCTTGAATCCAATCGCCGACACCTCTTCGACCGATTTGATGCAGCCAGTCTCAGGGTGAGTCAACTGTTCGAGGCAAATCCGCACAGCTTCCGCGTGATCGACGATGCGGCGGGAGACTTGCTCTTTCCGTCCGTTGATCTCAACGAAGCAGGTTCCCTCAGCATCCTGTCCGATCCGCTCGATGCCCCCGCGAGCCAACTGGCTCTCATGGGTCATGTCGTAGAGTCGGTACTTGAAGCTGGTGGAGCCCAAGTTGGCAACGAGCACCTTCACGGGTGGGTCTCTGGAGAGTGGTGTCTGTACCCCGAAGGGGTTAGAGGCAATAGCCCAGGGTCGCAACCGAAGGGAGCGCACCTTGGGTACACAACCACCGAGTCACGAACCCTGAAGGGGTTCTACTGTCAGTTCAGAGTCCGTGTTCATTGAAGGGTTGAGAACACTAATCTTCACTGATCAACGCTAATCCGGATCAGGATTAGTGATGATCAGTGGAAATTAGTGTTCCAATATCCTTCCTCACTCTACTTGTTTGAGTGAACACTGAGTTTGAAATTGCTCAACGGTTCGTGACGCGCCGAAGGACGTTCGAAGTACAACCCCTTCAGGGTTGGTCTAACGAGAAGTCTGTGTCCCCAGGGTGCGCTCCCTTCGGTCGCGACCCTGGGCTATCCCCTGCAACCCCGTTGGGGTACAGACAAGGGAAGACAACTTCTCCGTTAAATGAAGTTCTTCATCAGGTTGGCTTCGGGGCGCGGGATTACGTGCGACGAGACCAGCTCGCCGACCTTCGAGGCGGCTGCGGCTCCAGCGTCGACGGCAGCGCGGACCGAGCCGACATCGCCCTTGATGACGGTCGTGATGTACGCACCGCCGATCTGGATCTGCTTGACCAGAGTGACGTTCGCAGCTTTGAGCATGGCGTCGGCAGCTTCGATCTGCGCGATCATGCCCTTGGTTTCGACGAGACCGATGGCTTCGTTCATGGGGATGGCCTTTGGCAAGTGGCTGAGGGCGGATGGCCAGCAGCGGAGTGAGTGAAGGTGATCAGGTGAGCCGGGCGGCGTCAGCCCCCGGAGTCAGGCAACTAAGCTGGTGAGCTGCTGCTGGCAGCGCCGCCTTTGGGCTTAGGAATGACCATGACGAGTTCATCGTGCGGGCGAGGAATGACCTGCACGCTGACGACATCGCCGAGCTTTCCGGCAGCACTCGCACCGGCGTCGACGGCGGCTTTGACAGCTGCCACGTCACCGGTGAAGAAGCCGGTGACCAGACCGCTGCCGATCTTTTCCCAGCTGAGGAACTGGACGTTCGCGGCCTTGAGGGCTGCGTCCGACGCTTCGATGAGGGCGATGAGACCTTTGGTCTCGATCATGCCCAGGGCTTCCATTTTGGCCATTGGCTATTCTCCGGGGGTTGGGGGGGTAAGTTCGTAGCAGAAGTCGTAAGACTTCTGCCGAGTGAGGGCATGACGGCAGAAGTCTTACGACTTCTGCTACATCGTGTTCAGTCAGTGCGCATGACACGCACAAGGGGTTGCCTTGATCAATTCGACTTTTGTCGCATGTTCCAGATCCACGGCGTTGCCTTCATCCGTATCGAGGTGGACTTCCAGCTTGATCTTGTCGTCGCCGCCGCGGACCTTCAGGTTCTCCAGGACCGTCGTGCAGGCCGGGGACTCGATGCGGAGGTGCATCGCGTCGCCGTTCTTCACGCCGTAGAAGGCCATCTCGATGGGGCTCATGTGGACGTGACGCATCGCGCGGATCACGCCTTGGTGCAGTTCCAGGCTCCCCGCTGGGCCGACGAGCAGGGCAGCAGCGGAGCCTTTGACATCGCCGCTGATGCGGACGGGTATGTCGAGGCCCAGCGAGATGGAGTCCGTGAAGGCGAGTTCAACTTGCGTGTCACCTCGACACGGGCCAAGAATGCGGACCTCGGGCAGCATCCGGCGACGCGGGCCGACAATGGCGACGGTCTCTTCGGCGGCAAAGTAGCCCTCTTGATAGAGCCACTTCTTGACCTTGAGTTGATACCCCTTGCCGAAGAGCACTTCGACGTGCTCCTGGGTCAGGTGGCAATGCCGGGCCGAGATGTTCACGACGAGCGGATGCGGCTTGGTGGCCGGAGCCGCCGGGATGCCGGTCATCTGCCGAGTCAGGACATCGCGGACGACTCGTTCGATGTCTGTGCGGGTAATGGACATTGTTGAGAAGTTCTCAGTTGTCAGTTGTCAGTTGTTCTGTTGAGTCATCAAGCGTGCTTGACGCTCACGTTGATCGTTGAGGTCCCTGTACCCCGAAGGGGTTGTACACTCGCTCGCTAAGTGTAGAACCCCTTCAGGGTTCGCTGTCCGTGTCCGTTTTCCCAGGGTGCGCTCCCTCCGGTCGCGACCCTGGGCTGTGATGGATCACCCCTTCAGGGTGAAGAGACCTCCCTGAAGGAGTCTCACTCCGCAATCACCACTTCGATCCCGTTCTTTTCTGCGATCGCCCGCCACTCGTCGCTCAGCCCACAGTCGACCACCAGTTTGTGGACCCGGTTGAGCGGGCACAGGTGGACCAGTTCCGAGTGGCCGAACTTGCTGCTGTCGGTGGCTAGGATCACCTCGTCGGCGGCGTCGAGCATCTGCTTCTGCGTTTCCACCAGCAGGGAATTCTGATTGAACAGCCCCGCTTCCGTGATTCCCCCGACGCTGAAGATCAGTCGCCGCACCTTCAAGTTGGCCAGGGCATCGACCGTCAGCGGTCCCAGGACCACCCCCGTTCGCGGGTACAAGTACCCTCCCAGCACCACCAACTCGATCCCCGCGACCGACATCAAGTGATTGATGATCGGCATCGAGTTCGTGACGACCTGCACCCCTTTGCCCGCCAGATGCTTGGCGACGTGGAGAGTCGTCGTCCCCCCGTCGAGGAGAATCGTCTCGCCCTGTTGGATCAGCTCGGCCACCTTGCGGCCGACTCGCTGCTTCTCACTCAGGGACTGGTTCTCGCGCTCGTCAAAGGCTGGCAGTGACTCGCCAACTCCCGCAGCTCCACCACGAGTCCGGCGAATCTGACCGGTCCGGTCAAGATACTCCAGATCCCGCCGAGCTGTGCTTTCACTGACTCCCACAGACTCCGCAATCTCTTGAAGACTGACAAATCCCTTGGTTTCGATGAATTCCCGAATGCTGCCGCGTCGTTGATCCAGCAACATCTGAGACTTCTCCAACCGCCAAGTCTTGCCATCTCACCCAATTTCTATCACCGGGGTGACAGGAATCAAGTGATTCAGTCATACTCTTCCAAAAGATTTCACAATCAGTCGTGAACGGTAGCACATGACCGATCCAGGCGTGTCCACTTGATCGGCTGAAGAGAGGCCAAGTATTTGCCCCGTCCGGGAAGCCGCTACTGATTGCAGCGAGTAGGGAGCGACAAGCGATCTCCAGAGACCGGGAGGGTTGTGGTGGCGGGGAAGTTTAGGAAGAGTATGCCGTAGCTACCGGCCCGCCCCCGTTGGAGTCCAGCCTTTGAACAGTGCGACAGCGAGCGGCGGACGTGAGTCCGCCGTGTGGCTCGACGCTGAAGTGTTATTCCGCCCGGAATTGTTTGGTCGAGTCGCCCTGGCACGGGGGACTGACGTCCGCCCGCTCGCTGTCGTTGCCTGTGCGGGCGGCGGATTCGTGACAGGCGGGCTGGGTTTCCCCTCGCTTCCAGTCGGAGCTTGGGGCGGAGAAAGGGCGAGAGGTACTTGATTTTGGAATTCTCATCGGATCGCTGAGAAACATCAGGTCCGAGTCCTGTATCAGGTAGAGGGGGATTCAACCGGAGTTGAGTCCGACGGGCGCACCCGCCAGATGCCCTCTCCATCAACCCCATGTTCGCCCCGTTGGAGATCACCATGCGAAAGTTTCTCGTCGTCACTTTCCTCGCACATGCAGCAGCATCGCTGCTGACAACAGGAGTATTTGCCAGCGGACCGTCCTACAAGGTGATCAAATCAAAACCGAGTTCCAATTACGTGTCAGGCTACAGACGTAGCAACGGCACGCACGTGCCCTCGCACTACCGATCCACCGCCGACCGCAGCCTCCACAACAACTGGTCCACGAAACCCAACACCAACCCGTATACCGGCAGTCGGGGGACTCGAATCACACCGCCGCGTAGTCGGTAACATGGCGGTGCGAGGAACAAGAGGCAGACAGGGGATCGGGCGGCTGGTAGAATGGGTCGCGGCCAGCGATGTCGGAGACGTGATCGAGGCGAGGGATTCCCTATGCGCAAGAGCTTGAAACTGATCGTCGAGCAGCACTCAGACGGCTACGTCGCCTATCCGTTAGGAATGAAGGGCGTCGTCATCGGGGAAGGTAACACCTATGAGGAAGCTGTGACGGATGTTACGTCCGCCATTGCGTTCCACCTGGAGACGTTTGGCCCGGATGTCTTCAACGATGATGAACCGGTTCTGGAAGCATTTATTACAGAGGCCGGGGTCACGATCTGATGCCCAAGTTTCCGATGGATGCGCCACTGGATCGTGTCCTCGCCACGATGGCCCGACTCGGATTTCAGATCGTCCGTTCGGGCAACCACATTGCCTTGGCCCGGCAGAACGACGATGGAACACAGACGCCGATGACGATTCCGAATCACCGCCGCCTAAAGGGTTCGACTGTGCGAACCATCCTGACGCAATCTGGTATTTCCCGAGCCGACTTTTTGGATGCCTACGAAAACGGGTGAGTCGTCGTTCCGCCTCAAAGACTTCGCGTCGCAGTTTCATTTCGCACAGGCGGAAGTCTCACTCGATGTGAAACAGTGAGTTGAGGTGAGTTCTATTCGCCATGACTTCTCCTGCGGATCGAACTCCCGTAGAACACCGAGAGTCGTCGCCATCGCTGATGCGTTGGGTGACTGGTTAATGTCCCACTGAAGGAACGCTCCATGTCTGACTCTGCGCTCTACTCCCTGAACTGGGATCTCGATTCGATCCTGCCGAACCCCCAGACGCCGGCGTTTCAAGAATTCCTCACCGGCTTACCAAAGAGCATGACGTTGCTCGCAGAGTTGTCGGACGAACTTCCCGAAGTCACGCATGCCAACGCTGCCAACGACTGGTGCAATGTCCTTGCAGGCATGGAAATCGTCTTTGGAATGTATGAGGACATGTGCGCGTTCGTCGGTTGTCATCTGGCGGATGATGCAGAGAACAAGGAGTATCAGCGAGTCGAGGCAGTCTTGTTGTCACTGACTCCGCTCAAGCAGAGGGTTCTCGCGAATGTCGAACTGGGACTTGCAGGCGCGGACGATGCCACGATGGAAAAACTCATCGCGAGTGAAAAGCAACTGAAGACGCTGCGGTTCGTCTTGGAAGAGTGCCGCCGCAACGCGGCCTTGCGACTGCCAAAGGAGCAGGAGCAACTCGCGAATGAATTGGCGGTCGACGGAGCGCAGGCGTGGTCACGGCTCTACGACCGGCTGTCGGGGGAACTCAAGATCGAGGTGATGGAAAGAGGGCAAATTGTGAAGAAGTCGCCCGGCCAGATCCAGTTCGACATGCCCGAACGCTCGGTGCGGCAGAACAACTTCTACGCGTTCGACAAGGCGTGGTCCGGACTGGCCGACACGTGTGCCGACGCTCTCAACCATCTCTCTGGATCGAGACTCACGAAGTACAAGCGGCTGGGCGTTGATCACTTGGCCGCCCCGTTGAGGCTGAACCGCATGTCGCGCGGGACGCTCGATGCCATGTGGGGAACGGTGAATGACCAGCGGGCGTGTTTGCTCCCGTATCTGGACCGAAAGGCGAAACTGTTAGGTCTGCCGAAGCTGGCCTACTACGACATCTATGCCCCGCTGCCGACCTCACTGGGGGAGAAGCCGCAATCGGAGCTGACCTATCCCGAGGCGGTCGATCTCGTGAGCGAGACCTTCGCGCAGTTCAGTCCCGACTTCGGCGACTTTGCGAAGCACGCCTTCCGCGAGAAGTGGGTCGAAGCTGAGAACCGCGGCGGCAAACGTCAGGGGGCCTTCTGCACCGGCATCCCGACGAAACAGCAGACCCGCGTGTTCATGACCTACACCGGGACCGCCGACAGCATGTCCACGCTGGCCCATGAACTCGGCCATGCCTACCACTCGTGGGTCTTGCGCGAGCAACCGTTCCTGCTCCAGGACTACCCGATGAACCTTGCCGAAACCGCCTCGACATTTGCCGAGGCCGTCCTCGGTGAGAAGCGACTGGCTGCGGCGTCGTCCGTGAACGAGGAACTCGGCATGCTCGACCAGATGCTCGGCGACTCGGTGGCGTTCCTCATGAACATCCACAGCCGCTTTGTCTTCGAAGACCGGTTCCATATCGAGCGGGCCAAGGGAGAACTCACCGCCGCCCAGCTGTCGGAAATGACGCTCGCCGCGCAGAAGGAGACCTATCTCAATGCCCTCGCGGACGACGGCTGGTATCCGGGGTTCTGGATTTCGAAGCTGCACTTCTATATCCACGGCTGGCCGTTTTACAACTTCCCGTACACGTTCGGATATCTGTTGTCGAACGGGCTGTACTCGATGGCAGCGGAGGGGGATCCGAACTTCCCGGAACGCTACCGAAAGTTCTTGATCGCGACTGGTTGCCAGCTCACCGAAGATGCAGTGCAGTCGACGCTGGGCTATGACCTGCGAAAGCCCGATTTCTGGGAACGGAGCATCGCGGTCATCGCGAAACGCGTCGAGCGATTCGTGACGCTGGCGGATTCGGTTCTCGGGGCCACCCCCGTTTAGCCGGGACGCGAAGTCTTCGAAGCGGAGCGTGCCTGAGTTCCCAATACCGAGTCGTCCGGCACGCGGGCGAAGCGGAGGTTCGAGGATATGCTGTCCCAAGCGGAACTTTGGACCGAGAATGAAAGAACAAGTGTCACGCAGAGGGCGCAGAGAAAAACTCTATCACACACTCCCCCTGTCTGCGTCCTCTGCGCCTGTGCGTGAACCTTCTGGATGCTCGTCAGTGTAATGCTGCATCGTCGCCGTTCACCGCCCGCTTTCGTTTTGCGAGGAAGCAATTCGCGGATGACTCGCTGCTCCAAGCTGTGATCATGAACTCTTAGCCATGACGATTATCCGGATTAATTGAGTCGTACGAATTACCCAGCCGGAATCGCGTGAATGTTGATCCGGCAAGACAGGCTGCCTCTTCTGGCGTAATCGTCAGGGTGAACAATGCGTGCTGGGAAACATGTAACGTTTCTGCATCATGCTCCGCCTCATTCGACAACGTGTGCTAGGGTTGCATCATCGACTTGATGGATTGTCTCGATTTCCCGAGAGGGATGAGGATTTCATGCCGCAGTTGAGCCTTGCATCTTGGATTCTCGTGGTCGTGGTGGGCCTGTTCACTGCGATCGCCGCGATCTGGGATTACCGCCAGCACCGGATTCCGAACAAGCTGACACTCCCCGTGTTCTTCGCGGGCTGGGTGTATCAGGGTGTGTTCCATGGCTGGCCGGGAATTGGGAACGCGGCGGGTGGCTTTCTCGTCGGGTTCGGCGTGCTGTTCCTGCTGTGGATTGTCGGAGGTGGGGGCGGCGGAGATGTGAAGTTGATGGGGGCCCTGAGTGTCTGGCTCGGGTATCGACTCACACTGTTCGTTCTGATCTCCAGCACGGCGACGGTCATTGCGGGAACACTGGTCATCATCGTCTGGAGTGTCTTCACCAAGGGAGTGCGCGGCATGAAAACCGAATACCTCGCCAAGGCCAAGACCGCTGAGGGGAAGCCCAAAGCCGAGACTGCCGACGAGAAGAAACGCCGACGCATCATGGCCTACGCCATTCCGGTTTGCGTGGCCACTTGGATCGTCATGGCCTGGAAACTGCCGACTCTCGACCAACCCGTCGCACCGGCTCCGGTCCCAGCCCAGACTGTGGAGGCGGCGTGATGCTGCGAACACCTAGCCTACCTCGAACCACGCGCCGCGGCATCTTGAGTGCGGAGCTACTACTCACACTCCCGATTCTGACGGTCCTGTTGTTCGGGTTGCTCGAATTCTCCCTGTTGTTCTTTGCCCGTGGTGACGTGGTTGAAGCCAGCCGCGCGGGTGCCCGAGCAGCGCGGCTCTACGGGGCCACGGCCGAATCGGTGGAGGCCGAAGTGCTGTCTTCACTCGGGGGACGGCTGGCTCCCCATGCCCGAGTCATGGCCGACCTGGGATCGAAGTCCGGGGACGAAGTCAGCGTCGCCGTTGAGGTCCCGATGGCGGTCGCCTCACCGGATCTGCTGTGGCTGATTGGCTACAGCCTCAAAGGCCGCGAGCTGCTCTGCGAAACACGTATGGCGAAGGAATGAATGAAGTTCAGACGACGGATCGTCAACACCTGCCACCTCCACACACACACGTCTGGAACTTTCTGGAGACCTTGAAGTGAAACGTCTGTCACCCGCCACGCTCACCCTGCTGATGCTGCTGATTATCGGCGGCCTCGTGCTGGCCTATGTCGGCAAAAAGCTGCTGGCCCGCGATGAAGAACCGTCCGTCGATAAACTCATCAACGTGCCCATGGCCGTGGCTGACCTCGAGCCGGGCACGAAGATCACAGCTGCTCACCTCGCGATCGGCAGTCGGTTCCAGTCGAAGATCACTCCGGACATCGTCAAGAGCGATCGCGTGCTGATTGGTCGCGTCGTCAAGACGAAGATCAAGGCCGCCACAGCCATCAGCACCCTCGACCTGTATCCCCCCGATCAGGGGCCACCATTGGATGTGAGTCCAGGCATGCGGGCTGTCACGATCTCTCTGGCCGACGGCACCGCAGCGGTTGATGGGCTGGTGAAGGCCGGTGACCATGTGGACATCCACTTCGTCCCGACCTACTACCGCGATCTGGCCAAGAATGGGGGCATGATCATGACCCTGTTCAAGGGGGTCCATGTGATTGCGATGAATCGCAGTGTCAGCGGAGGAGTCGAGACCACCCGTGGTCAGAACACCGTCACCCTCGAGATGACTCCCGATCATGCCAACGTGCTGTTGCTGGCCAGCCAGAAAGGTCAGATGACCCTGACTTACAGTCCCGATGGCAAGGCGGAAAACCAGTTCGCACTCCGCGATCAGGACCGGGCCTACCTGGACGAGATCCTGGGTCTCAAGACTCCGGAAGAGAGGAAGAACGAAGACAAGCGGCCCACCGTGACGGAGATCTTCTCCGGAGCCAGCCGTCGCTTGCAGACCTTTAAGGATGGACTCCGCAGTGATCGCTACGCCATCGAACGGTTCGACTACAACCGTCCGGCCTATGCCAGTGGCTACGGTTATGGTGGCTCTAACTTCGGCTATGGCGGATACGGCGGGAACAACGAGCCGCCACCACCTCCGATGGATCGTAACCGCGATAATGGCGGGTACGGCGGCGGCTATGGGGGAGGGTATGGGGGTGGATACGGTGGAGGCGGATACGGCGGCGGCTACGGCAACGGGTTCTACTCCGTGCCGCAAGGGGCCGTCGGTGACTCAGCTGCCGGATTCGGTGGAGCTGCGGCAGCCGGAGCCGGTGCCGGAGCCGGTCCTGGCTTCGGAGGAGCAGGCCCCGGAGCGGGTGGTCCTCCCGAAGGCAACTAGTCGTCGATACGAATTGGACAGACCCCGCCGAACTCCAGATCGGCGGTTGGTCTGTCGGTGCTGACAGTGGATCAAGAATACGGTTCGGAATGGTTCCGAACCCGAGCAGACACCCTTCGAGATGCAGAGACTTTCTGTGTTGTCATTGCGAACACTCCGATTGACTTCGCCCACACGCCCTCGGCGTGGCAGCATCGTCATGGTCGTCGCAATGGCCATATTGGTGGTCGGTGCCTGTCTGGCTCTCGTCTTCGACCGGCTTTGGCTCGATGCCGCACAAGTCGAACTGCAAGCCGCAGCTGAGGCGGCAGCTCTGGCCGGAGCGGGGCAACTGGCCACGGATGCTCGGCTCAATCCGAAGTCGATTGATCTGGCCACTCCAGCACGAGAGACAGCAATCGCCACTGCGCAGAAGAATTTCTCCGTGGGAACTCCGGTCGATCTTCAGAATGGAGAGCAAGGGGATGTTCAGATCGGCACGATCGAGATCTCCCCAGAAACCGGTGAGTCCGTATTCGTCGCGGATACCGAGCGACCCACGACATGTGTGGTGCGGGCGGCTCGCCTGAGAAGCCGGGGCAATCCGGTGGCTCTCCTGATTCGCACCGCAACGGGTCGTTCTTCGGGTGATGCCCAAGCCTTCGCCGAAGCCAGCGTGGACAATCGCATCATCGGCGTGCAGCCCAGCGACCACTCACCCGTACCGGCTTTGCCGCTGGCCATCCTCCACACTCATGTCGACCCCCGCCGCCCTGACACTTGGCAGCGTCAGATTGAGATGCGGTTCGGCCCCGATCGTTATGGCTACGACGCGGCGACCGGATCAGTCACACCCGGCCCCGATGGGATTCCCGAAATCGTGTTGCACACGGCTTCGCCCAGTGCCGACAAGGACGATGCGGCCAAGGTCAACCTGCTCACCATCGACATCGGTAACGGACTCCATGAGGCCCGAGTCGCCAGCCAGGTCAAGACCGGTTGGACCGTCAAACACCTCAAGAACTTCGGCGAAGAGTTCCGCACCGATCAAGGTCCACAGACGCTCGACGCCGATGCCAGCTTGGTCGGCCCGGTGCAGGACGAACTCCAACAACTGGTTGGCCAGAGCCGCATCTGCGGCCTGTACACCGATCACCAACCGACATCGCACACACTCGGTCACGCCGCCATCGTCAACCTCGTGGGGATTCGTCTCCTCGCCGTCGAAGACGCCAGCGGACAGACGCTGCACATCACTGTCCAACCCGCCGTGATCGCCACTCGCACAGCCCTTCTCACCACCCACGATGCCGCTTGGATGAGCGGAATCAGCACTGAGAAGACCAACCCGTACATCTACAAACTGTTCCTCAGCCACTAACCAGTGGTCGCTCGAACCTTCGCGGGTCCGGGCAATGAACTTCCTCTGACCGTTTGACAGGACCACCTGCCATGGGCGTCGATAATCGTCGAACCTTCCAACAACTCAAGACCAAGCTGCACCGCCAGATTGTCGATTCGATCGATATGTCGAAGTCGGGCGAGCTGGGCGATGACGAATTCCGCAAGCAGCTCAAAGGGCTGGCCACACACCTGTGTGCCCGTCCCGAGGCGAATCTGCAAGGGCGCGATCGCGACCTGATGGTGCAGGAGCTGATGGATGAAATCTATGGCTTCGGACCGATTCAGGAGCTGATGGACGATCCCGAGATTAGCGACGTACTCGTCAACGGACACGACACGGTGTTCGTCGAACGCAACGGTCTGCTGGAGCGGACCGATGTGAAGTTCGCGGATGATGCCCATCTGCTGCACTTCATTCAGCGGCTCGTCGGCCAGGCGGGTCGCCGGATCGACGAAACTTCGCCGATGGTCGATGCCAAGCTGCCGGATGGATCGCGTTTGCACGCGGTGATTCCTCCACTGGCTCTGCGGGGACCGACGCTGTCGATTCGCCGCTTCAAATCGAAGATCATGCAGTTCGAAGACATGGTGCGGATGGGCACGCTCGCGCCGGAAATGGCCGAGTTCCTGATCCAGTGCGTCCGTGGTCGCATGAACGTCCTGCTCTCGGGTGGTACGGGTGCCGGGAAGACGACCATGCTCAACAACTTGAGCCGGTTCATCCCCGCCACTGAACGCGTGGTCACGATCGAAGAGACTGCCGAACTCCAGCTGCAACAAGCCGACGTAGTCGGTCTGGAAACTCGTGTCTCGAACGTGGAAGGTAAGGGGGCGGTTTCGCCGCGCGACCTGCTGCGAAACTCACTGCGGATGCGGCCCGACCGAATCATCGTCGGTGAAGCTCGCGGGGGCGAAGTCCTCGACATGCTGCAAGCCATGAACACCGGTCACGACGGCTCGATGAGTACCGTGCATGCCAACGACACCCGTGACGCTCTGCAACGGCTCGAACTCATGATCGCCCTCTCGGGAGCGGAACTGCCGACCCGTGTGGCTCGTCAGTACATCGCTTCGGCCATCCAGATCTTCCTGCACGTCGCCCGCCTCGCCAACGGCGAACGAAAGGTGATTCGCATCTCCGAATTGACCGGCGTGACAAACGGCGAGTTCGACATCGAAGACATCTTCGTCTATCGCATGGCCGGGGTGGACGCAGCGGGCCGCATGCTCGGGTCGTTCTACGCCACGGGTTATGAGCCACAGTGCGTTCGCCGGATCGCCGCTCGCGGCATCGATGTGAACCCGAAGCTGTTCGCCGCTCGTGAACTGAAGTCCGGCTTCGACGCGACCTCGATCTTCTCCTGAATGCCCTCCCGTGGGATAGGCTTCCAGCCTGTCATTCCCCTGAGACATTGACAGCTGAAAGCCTATCCCACGATCTCCACTGATCCGACCCGAGGCAGACATGGCCAGCGACTTGATTACTCCTCTTCCCGAGTTCGGAGGCATTCTGCGCGAGCAGGAGACTTACTCGACTGGCGATTCGGAAGACGTCGGTAACCGCATCAACTCGTGGTTCGACCTGCTGATGATTCAGTCCGGGATCGGACTCTCGCCCAGCATGGTGCTGGCACTCAGTCTGTGTACCGGTGTGGCACTCGGTGGGATGGTGTTCGTGCTGCAAGAGAATCTGATTACGACGGCCATCGCCGCTGTCATCGGGTTCATGGCTCCGGTCGTCATCGCGGTCATCATGCGCAGCCGTCGTCAGAGCGTGATGATGACCCAGATGCCGCCGATGATTGACGAACTCTCTCGTGCGGCCAAGACCGGTCGCAGCTTGGAAGCCTGCCTGCAAGTGGTGGCCAATGACACTCCGGCCCCGTTGGGAACGGAACTGCGGCGCTGTACCGACCGCGTGTCGTTCGGGTTGCCGCTGTCCCAAGCCCTGGAAGAACTGCCGATCCGCACTGGACTAGTCAGCACCAGCGTGCTGGCGACCGCCCTCGGGGTCCACCGAGAAACGGGTGGTGACTTGGTGCATGTGCTGCATCGTCTGTCCGCCACCATTCGTGACCGCATTCAGTTCCAGGGCCGCCTGGCAGCGGCCACTGCCGCCAGTCGAGCTGTGGCCATCATGATGATCACCTTGCCTCCGGCGATTCTGGCGTTCTTCATCTTCCGCGATCCCGACTACCTGCAGAACCTGATGAACTCGACCTGGGCCAGCCGCTTGACGGTCCTCGCGATCATTCTGCAAATCATCGGTTCACTGTGGGTGATGCGAGTTCTGGCTTCGAGTAAGCAGTCGTAACCTCCCGACCTCTCGCACAGTTCCTTCCCCCATCGCAATCATCTCAGACTGACGGACCCGGCGATGAACAACTTTCCCTTTGTGACCCTCATGATCCTGTTGTCGGTGATTCTGGTCATCCGGATCATCTACAAAGCCTGGCGTTCCCGTCAGGCCGACCCCACCATCCGCCGTCGGTCGGAATCGTCCAGCATCATCTCGCGGTCGGTCACCTCGAAGCCGGTTCCCACCCCACTGCAGCCACCGCCGATTCCACCGGTCGCGGCAACGCCCGCCGCTCCCGCAGTGGTGACTCCCCCTCCTGCGGTCCGCGTCACTCGTGATTCGATCGCTTCGATTCACGACGATGATTCCACAGGTCGCATCACGCCCGAGGGAAGCCGTTCCCGCATTTTTGGGAACAAGCCCGCCGGGTCGGCCATCTGGGACTCCGCCGGGTACGTGACCGCCGGTGCTCAGGCTCAGAAGGCGAAAGCAGACGCCGCGACGTTGCCCATCGAAGATGCCGTTCTGGGTGACGGCAGTGACTTGGTCTTCGGGCCGGTCACGACCACGCTCTCCTCGATGTTGCCGGAATCGGATGACCGTCGCCGCGAGCTGACCCGCACCCTCCAGAACGCCGGGTACTATGGCCGCAATGCTTGGCACAATCTGGCCTCGATCCGTTACCTGGGCATCTTCCTGCCGATCATCTTTTGTGGACTGATGCTGGTCTTCGGGCCGCCTCGGTTGGAGCCACTCCTCATCGCTGGAATCGTGATTCTGCCACTCGTGGGTTGGGCACTGCCGACCCTCATCGTCCGCAACAAGGCCGGGGCTCGGCTCCAAGAGATCAGCAACGGCATGCCCGATATGCTCGACCTGCTCAACATGTGCGTCAGCCAGGGGATGACCGTGCCCAAGGCGCTGGGCCGCGTCGGGGGTGACTTGGAGCCGGTCTATCCAGCACTCGCCAAGGAACTAAAAATCGTCACCGAACAGTCCCGCATCGGCTCAATGGATCAGGCCCTGACCGGCTTCAGCCAGCGAGTCGACGTGCCGGAAGTTCACTCCTTCACCTCGCTTATCATCCAGACCGACCGCATGGGCACCAGCATGAGTGACGCCCTGGTCGACTACTCGGACAGCATGCGGGAAACGATGCGTCAGCGGTCCGACCAGAAGGCCAACTCCGCCACGTTCAAGCTGCTGTTCCCGACCGTGCTCTGCCTGCTCCCCGCCGTGTACCTGTTCCTGCTTGGCCCCGCTGTGATCCAGCTGTCCGACTTCTACACGGGTCGTGGCCGCGAAGTTCTACAGACCACTGGTGCAGGAGCTGGCTCTTCCACAGGGCAGGCCGCGAGCAGTCGATAAGTGGGACCGAGTCGTCGTAAGCATTCTTACGACCGAGTATTCCCGCAAGCTGAAGTCTCACGACTTCTGCTACGGCAATGCGGCCTCTTCCAGGGGCTTTCGCGTCTCGGGTGGCAGCACTTTGTCGACGTGTCCCGCAGCTTGATTGAGATCATCGAGTACCAACGCCCGCGCTGACTCTTGAGCCGCCTCTCCTCGATGACCTCCTCGGTGCAACGCCAGCGCCAAAGATGCACGGATGCGGGACGAGTTCGGGTAACGCTGGGCCGCCTCCCGATACCAGTGGATCGCCGCCGAGAGAGACTCCGGGGAGCCCGCTTTAGCTGTGGCAAATAGATGACCGAGCAACTCATACGTTAGCGGGTTCTCGGGGTTGCGGAGGATCGCCTCCCGGCCCGCCTCTACGGCAGAGTCGGTCGACTCGCCCGGTTCCGCAGAGGCACCGCGCAGCTGGAGCAGCAGCACCCACGGCTCTGGATTGAGAGGGTCGATCTCGGCAGCTGCGATGAGTTGCCGGCTCACCTTGCCCGAGTTGCGTGTCTGCGCCATGGTGTCGAGGGCCAGCGAGATCTCGGCCCGGCAAAGAGTATTAGGAACGAGCGAAGTCCGCAGGCACACCAGCCCCAGCACCCCGCATCCGATGGCCAGCGCCAGGGATACCGGCAGCGCGAGTGGGGATACATCGCGGGATTCGGGTGTCCCTGTCGGTTCAGCTTTCATCCGTTGTGGTGAGGTCACTAGGCACGCCAGCAGCAGCGCCCATGTCTGAAAGATCGCGGGCATGGCGATCCCTCCCGCTCCGCACAGGTGCAGTGTCAACGCCAGCCACGCCGCCCAGATTGGAGCCACGCGGAACCCCGACGACAGCGAGGTCAGCCAGCCGCCCACAAAGGGGCACGCAATCAGAAAGACCCACAACCGGGCATCCGCTCCCGCACCAAACGCGACCTGCTGAGTAGCGACAATCGCTGGACCGGCCAGCGCGCTGAGGACCCCTTCGGACCACCTCAACTGGGGCAAAGGACGGTCGCTGATGCGCGAGTCCGCCTCGGTCATCACAGCCCGCCAGCCGGTGCGCACGCCCCCGATGAGCAGCGCCATCAACCCGGCCCAGGCGATGACTCCCGCATTGGCCCAGATATCCAACAGCAGATTGTGAGGGTCGAGAATCTCCTCACTCGCTCCCGCCAATTTGTAATGCAGGTAGTTCGGTCGGAAGTTCCCCGGCCCTACTCCCAGCCAGATGTGTTCGAGGATCAGCTGTGACGTGGCAGCCCAATATTCGAGGCGGTACTTGAGCGACTTCGGGGCTTCCGAGATGACCTGCGTATCGATCAGTCCCAGCATCAGCGCGAGCGACAGAAGGACGAACCCGGTGAGGGCGACAGTGATGGCGGCGATCATCCCCTGGCGAAACCAGCGC
Source organism: Planctomycetota bacterium (assembly GCA_031431195.1). GTDB lineage: Bacteria > Planctomycetota > Planctomycetia > Planctomycetales > Planctomycetaceae > TH-plancto1. The sequence continues at coordinate 18,432 of JANPCU010000268.1, forward strand.
CCCGTCTTGCCGACAAACCAGTAGGCCCCGCCCGCCACCAAGACCCCCAAGTACGCCGTCCGGCTTTTCGTCATGACCAAGCAGAGGACGAGCAATCCATACACGGCCGCTGTCATCAAGCGCAAGCCCCAGCCCTGCACCCAGCCGGGGTGTGAATCGGCGTCGCCGCGCCCGACTGCCCGCGACAGAGTCAACCCACTCGCCAGTGCCAACCAGACGCCGACCACCAGCACACCCGCCAGTGAGTTCGCCAAGGCGAAGCAACCAATCGGCTCTGTACTACTACGCAGCCGATCGATCAGCATCCGCTGGGCACCGCCCTGCACCGATTGAAAATCGCGACCGAGTGAGGCCGCGACCTCCCGCATCCGCTGCGACTCCTCAGCGGTGAGAGGCGTCACTTGCTGTTGCAACGCTTCCCATTCTGAGACCAGCTGGGCGTTCTCCTTGAACCAGACCTGGTTCTGCCAGATGCCGTACCCGGCCAGGACCACACTGATGGCCAGCACGGTCCGGATCAAGGTGCCGCCGTGCCCGCTCTCGAACCGTTTGCGAAACTCAAACCATAACAGCAGCGAGGCCATCCACTCCCAGGCGACGTTGAGCGCGGCTCGCTTCTGACCCGACCCGAGGACAATCGCCCCCGAGGACACCAGCTGAGCCGCGACTAGCACGATCACTGCGGCATCGACCCGGTCGAGACGACGCGGCCCTTCGCCATTTCGCCAGCCCAGCCAGTGCTGCGCGGCACAGTACCCGAGCGTCAGCAGCACCAGCCAGAGCGTGTCACCCTCTGCAGCTGACTCGGTCGGGAGAAAAAACCGGGCTCCGAGCAGTCCCGCCAACCAGACCGTCGACCAGTCGCGCGTCATGGCGGGATCAGCAGCGGGTGACGGCGAGTCGCGGCGGTTACGGGTCGCGGCCAATGGGCACCGTCTCGGCAATCAGGAGGCGGGTGACTAAATCTGGGCTGTTTCATTCATCGCCGGATCCTCACGGAGGACCGCCAGTCCCGCGTCGCGATCAGGGACAATCGTCCACAGCTTATCGAGGTTCGTGACTTGCAACACTTCCAGGCAGTAGGGATGCAAGCCGCAGATGACAAACCGTCCCTCGCGAGTTTGCATCTGTTGCCACAATCGGTACAGGATCTCGATGAATGACGAGCCGAAAAACTGCACGTATTTCAGGTCAAGTAACACCTTGGGAATGGTCGCTTCCCCCGCGTCATGCACGACGCGCGAGACGGCAGGGATCACGTCCTCACCGAGATGTTGCATGTCCTCGCCAAATTCGACGATGGTGACATCGCCATCCTGAATCAGTCGCGGTTTTTTCGATAGTGACATGGGGTGGCCTCTACTCCGGGAATCGCTTCTTCATCCATGCTAGCTGAGCGAAATGGCAGGTCAAGACACTTCTCAGAATCCCGGATTCGCATCCGTATCAGAATGGGCGTCGAGTGGCCGATTACGTCCGGTGTGGAATCTGCTTCAGCAGACGCAGGCAGGCCGCCAAGATCTCTGCCGGTTCTGCCATCCGCCCCGGGCCAATCGCCCCACAGCTGAGCCAGCCATCCAGTGGGCCGATGGTGTGCAGGCCATCGGTTTGCACTTGCTCGACGTTTCGCTGGACGGAGGGCTTGATCCACATTTCGTTGTTCATGGCGGGGGCGAGCAAGATCGGGCAAGTGGTCGTGAGGGCCAGCAGACTCACGAGGTCGTCCGCTCCCCCGCTGGCCAGCTTGTGCAGGCAATCAGCACTACACGGAGCGATGACGTAGAGTTCAGCGCGTCGTGCGAGGCCAATATGTTCCCCCTGGTGGTGTTCTTGCGGGGAGAAAATACTCTCGTAGACCGGACGACCCGTGAGGGCCTCGAACGTCACCGCTCCGATGAACTCCTGAGCCGCCTTGGTCATCACGACCGAGACCTTTGCCCCGGCTTGTACGAGCTTACTGACGAGATCGGCAGTCTTATAGGCTGCGATGCCGCCGGTCACACCGATCAGGATTTCACGCCCCTGCATGCTGGGTCTCCGAAGCAGTCCGGGGGCTTACGCCGCCCGGCTCACCTGATGACTGAAAACTTCCCACTACTTCCCGGCCCGCTTGATCCGCTCATCGAGCGTCGTCGTGGTCTCCTTGAGGACGTACTCCAAGTAGTCGTCCTGCTCGTGGATCAACGACTGCACCGCCACATCGAGAGCAGCTTGGCTGTCGAAGAAGCTCAGGGCACGGAGGGCTTCCAGACGGACGCGCGGGTGTTCGTCGTTCACGAGCGTCTCCAGCACCGTCAGTACCTCCGGGACGCGATCGCGCTGGTAGCACAACACGCGTGTGGCGGCCGCGCGGGCCTTGAACTCCTTCGAGGCCAGCAGCCGCTTGAGCAGGGCCACATCGACCACATCATGCTGCTGCTTGACCCACAGAGCCTCCAGGAGATTGTGCTGGGTGTGACTATCGTCCCCCTGCTGGACGGCGACCCACTTGTCGACGGCAACCATGACCGTCGCCGTGTCGCGTTCGCGGAGTTCCAGGCGGGCCTTCTCGCGGGTGCGGTACTCCGGCGTCTTCTGCATGTCGAGGATGTCGAGCAGATGCTCGATTGACGCGCCCACGATCTGCGCGGGCTCCACCAACGGTCGCTTCTTGTGCGTCACGCGCCAAATGCGGCCATGCACGTGGTCGCGGTTCGGGTCACGCAGCGAGTGCTGCATGTGCCCCACCAGCGGGTTGAACCAGTCGGCAATGTACAGCGCCCCATCTGGCCCCAGAACAATATCAACGGGCCGGTAGTTGGGGTCGGACGACCGGATCAGCGGCTCGATCGGGTCGGCGTGGTAGCCGGAATAGGGCTTGTCGTCCGGCTTGAACCGGTACTGCAACGTCCCCTGGAACCCGATGCAGTTGTTGAGGAGATAGTCTCCCTGCATATCGTCCGGGAAGTGCCGACTCGACACCAGCTCGCAACCGCAGGTCGGTCGCCATTGCTTGACGAGGAACTGCTTCAGGTTCGGGTGCTTCCGCGGATGATCGACATCGCCCGAGAACGCTGCGGCCACGTAATTGGCACCGCCAGAGGCATCGGCCACAAAGTTCTGGCCCCAGTCATCGAAGGCGTGGCCCCACGGGTTGGCGAACCCGTACGAGACATAGATATCGAGCTTCTCGGTCTTCGGCTCGTAACGGAAGACGGCGGCGTTGTTGACTCGCTCGGGTCCATAAGGGGTCTCGATCTGCGAGAAGTGGAAGGTGCCCTCATGGAAGTACATCTCGCCACCCGGCCCCGTCTCGAAGGCGTGCATCGCATGGTGCGAGTCAGCGGTGTCGAACCCGTGCAGGATGATGTCGTTCGTGTCGGCGACATCATCGCCGTCGGTGTCCTTCAGGAAGTGCAGGTTTGGCTGGAGCGAAACATACGCCCCGCCGTCGGCCAGCTCGATCCCGATCGGCAGGTGCAGGCCCCGCGCGAAGACGGTCTGCTTGTCGGCTTTGCCATCGCGGTCGGCATCCTCCAGGATTAGGATCTTGTCGTCGACTGGCGTCCCCGGCAGGTACTGCGGATAGCTCGGATTGGTCCCGACCCACAGCCGCCCCTTGCGGTCAAAGGTCATGGCGACCGGATCCTTGAGGTCCGGGAACTCGACCTCGGAGGCATACAGCGAGATCTCAAAGTCGGGGGGCAAGGTGAAGCTGGCCTTGGCCTCTACCGGGGTGGTGAGGTGGACTTCATTCTTGAAGTTGGTCTTGGTGTCGGCAAAGTCGCCGGTGCCGCTGTCGTCGATCGATTGCTTCGGCGTGCCCCCACTCGCAGCTTGCCAGATGCGACCATCGCGGACCGCAATCATCTTCCGTAGCTTGGCAAACTCCGCCGGGAAGTTCTCGACCCCGAACGGCGTCTTGCGTTGCCCATAGATGTAGCAGCCGTTGACCGACCGGTAGTCGTAGTAGAACTGCTTGTTCTTTTCCTGGACCTCGGCATGGATCTTGTCGAGGTTCCCCGGGAGGGCCGGAGCCGGTCCGCTGAGGGCTTCGTCCATAATCGGAGCGAGAGCGGCGTAACCTGCGTCGTTCAGGTGGACACCATTGATCGTCAGATACTGCCCCGCCGAGTTGGCGTCCGCGTACAGCCTCTTCGTCGGCGCGAACAGGTCGACGAACCCCACCTTGCTGGTTGCGGCGATCTTCTGCATCGCAGCTGTGTACATCTCGATCCGGGCGTTGTTCCACGTCCCGGCGAGGATCTTACGATCGGTGCGGTCTTCGTTGGCGATCGGCGAGAGCAACACCAGACGCGGGGCAGCCTTGCCGTCGTAGCTGGTCGTCGTGGTCGTCTTGATGAAGTCGGCGAGTTCCTTCTCAAACTTCGCCAGCCCCTTCTCGCCGCCGAATGACTCGTTGAACCCGAAGGCGGCCATGATCACCTGCGGCTGGTGATCTTCGAGGCGGTGACCGTGGTCTTCGAACTTGTTCTGTCGAGGCCGCAACACCACCTCATCTGCCGACCAACCGAGGTTGCGAAACACCAGGTTGTGTTCCGGGAACCGCGCATGCAGCCGCGTCTCGTAGTGCCCGAAGAACGACATCCGCTCGGCAAACGTATTGCCGATCAGCACGACCTTATCCCCGGGATTCACGGCCAGCGGAGCCTCGGCCCGCGCGGCACTCCAGAAGCCGTGCGAAAAACCGATCACGGTCACAAAGGCAATCAAGCGCTGCATGGAGCCACTCATGTCCAAGGGGGAAGAAGTCAGAGGCACCGCCTCGGAAGAAACGATTCTGGCATCTCCGCCGGACGATGTAAACGCAACGAATTTGGTGAGGGATTTGGAAATGTGCCCAGCACAAAAGTAGGTCACCATCCGGAATTTCATCACAGCGTGACGGAGGGTACGTTGAACGCCAGACTTTCGAGGGCAGTTTAAGCGAAACGAATCGGACGTTGTGTCAGGAGGAACAGGATCGACAGGATGACTTCTGGGACTCGCATCGCTCCTGAGCCGTTCGCCTCCCCGCTGATCGCACAGATTGCGGATTTGAAGATCCACCAGAAGCTGGATCAGGGGGAATTTCGTTCGGTATTTCTGGCGTGTCACACCGTGCTGGAACGGATGTTGGCGATTCAGATCCCCCACGCGCTGGGAGGAAGATTGAGCAATGAGGGATCGTGGCCCTGCGGCTCAATTCGCGGAAATCGTGCCCACGACGGTCGTCGTGTAGTCGCCTTCCTGGAGTGACCCCGGAGCGCCGGTGATGAATGTCACCCAGAGGCGGAATGTCGCTCCGCCCTCTCGATTGGACGACATCCGGACGCGGGCCTGCTCGTTGCCAGCTGCATAGTTCGTCGAGGCGGTGGCCGTGTTGACCGTCCACGTCGCGGGACCGGTCGAAGAGACCAAGCTGAGATCGAGGCGGGCGTTGCGTTTGGATGTCGTCGTCGTCACGTGTCGAAAGGCCGTGGCTGTTTCCAGAATTATGTTCGCTCCCAGTGCGGCATTCGACCGAGCCCGCCACGTTTGGGGGGCGAAGAGCACGTTGGCAGAACCAGTGCCCGGGTATCCCCGAATTTGATCGGTCGGGGGAGCAGCGATGGACAATCGCACGGGAATGTTGACCCGAAACTGCTGCGAGTCATGGGCCGAGCGTACTGCATCACCAGAGATCAGTGCCAGCACCACGACGGCAATGAGACGGCATAGTGTCATCGTCGTGAAGTGTCCTGCGGGCAACGGGAAGTCCAAGGATGCCAATTCATCAGAGGTGACTGGGGCTCGCCCTCGGTCAATGCCGATTCCTTAACTTGGCTCACAATACCGGAGAACATCGCCGACATCAGACAAAAACCGCTCCTGCGCGCGGAATTCAGAGGATGGTCTAATTGATTATGTCGATTATACTTCGCGCGGGGAGACATGAGACATTTCGTCGGACGGACATCCTTGTCCGTCCGTGTGGAACACCTCGGGGAGCGACGGACGAGGACGTCCGTCGTACCCCTCTATCTGGCCCGCGTGAAGTATCAGAGAGCCGGGCCGCCAGACATTCTCGGAATGTCATCGTCGCTCTCCCCCTGAGATGGTAAATCGCACAGATGCCGCCAGTGGAGTGGCGGGGGCGGTAGCTGGCCACCGGCAGGTTGCCCTATGGCGCACCCGGATAGTCAAACTCCAGTCGCTGATCGATCGGTTCCTGTCCGGCAAAGTTGGGGATGATCAGACGGGCTGTGTATTTCCCGGTGGGGAGTGACTTCGGCGGTTTGAATCGGATGGGGCCACTCTGGCCTGGCAAGACCCAGACACCGAAGCCTCCGCGAATCTCAGTGGGATGGCCTTCTGTATCGCCCAGAATGAGTTTCGCTTCGACCGGCATGTGTCGGTCGCCGGTGTTTTTCACGTCGACCACGAAGGCTGCGGCACCATGCTCGGTGTCCCAGACCAGGTTCCCAGCTGTGAGTGTCGGCTGCGCTGTTGATCGGCCAAGTGCGGCGACGGTGACGGGAATAGAGTCGGTGGTGGTGCCTCCCAGGGGAGTCGTTTTCACTCGCAGGCGGGCATACTTGTGGGCATTGGGATCCCCCGAGGCCGTGAGAGTCACGGAGACTTTACGGCTGGCCCCCTTCGCCAGCGCCACCGTGTTCGGTCGGACCCCCGCCCAATCGACTGGGGTTCCGTCCAACCCTTCGGCAATCACCTCAATGTCGAGAGGCGTGCTGCCGGTATTCTCAAAGTTCAGCACCTGCGCCCGGCTTCCCCCGCGTTGCAGAGAGAGTTCGATCTGCGAGGGGGAGGCCAACAGCCCTGGAGCGGCTTGAACGGTGGCGATCCCCTGGGCCGGGTAATCGCCATCCTGAACTACGATCGGGAATCCCGCTTTAGAGACGACGTGGTTGTCCCCCAGCAGCGAGGACTCCATATAATACTGACCGGGGAAGATTGGCGAGTTGAGCGGGCTGACCATGCGGATTCGCGCCCCCGGCAAGATGCGTCCGATGTACTTCTCCGGTTCGTCGAGGTTGGCGCGGACTGGCATGCCGAGCGGGAATGTGGGGCGGGATTCGCTCTCCTCGGACTGGCGGATTTGCGTCCGGAGTCCGAACTCAATCGGCCCTTCGGTGGGGTTCACGACGTAGACCCGCGCCACCGGAACGCCATCGACCTCGACCAGTTCCGCACTGTCAATTTTGAGCTTCGCCACATTCTCGGACCGGACGCCCTGAACCGTGACATCACACCGCAAAAGGTATTGCGTCACGAAGCGAATCGCGACGCGAGGGCCTTCCGCCTTCTCCGGATTCGGCTGCGACTTCAGTTGGCCAGCATCGCGTACCAGAACGCCAAAAGTATGAAACGTCGACTGCACATCCGGCACGCGCAGCCGTCCCCGGATGACAAACTTCTCATTCGGCTTCAATTGGACCGCGAGTGGCGTGAGGATCTCCAGATCCTTCGGAGCCGGGACTTTGGTGTTGGCGAAGATGGTCCCGTTCTCATCCTGACTGAGGGCGACGGGTTGGATTTCCAGGTTGGACGCCGTCCCATCGCCGGTGATTCCGAACTCGACATCAACCACTTTGGCACGTCGGGCCTCGATCCGATTGACGATTGGATCGATGATGAACGCCGGGCGGACTTGGTCGGTGATTTTGATGGTACGGCCCGGCTGCGCGGCGGGCTTCGCGGGTGGGGCTTTCGTGCCCTGGGGAAGTGCGGCGACCCCTGACAGTGGGGCTTTGGCACCGACCAGTGGCTTCGGGCCGACCTGGGCGTGCCCCTCGCTGGCGAGAGTGAGGCCAAGCAGTGCGAGGCCGAGCGGGAAAAAAAGAGTCCGGGTCATCATGGGCCTTCTGGGTGTTCCCTCCCTGGACTGATACGGCCCCTCTTCATGAGAGGCCGGTGTTAGACTCAGGTCCGACGTTTGCACACGCTGCACAAATCATCGGCGGCCATGGCGAGGCCTCTGGACCCCGAAAAAGCGTTCTTCCAGCGGCCTGGTGCAGGCACGTCGGCCAGCCTGACGGTTCACCCATTCGAATCGATCAAGTCGCCGGAACCGCCCGCAACTGCGAAATCACGGCCCCGGTCGGGAGAGGTGCCACCCCCTCCACCGGTGCGGTGACTGGTCGCGGAACAGCGACGGGGATCTCGATCAGCGGTTCGGGCAACATGTCCACTCGCGTCGCCGCCGTGGGCACCACGATCTTCGGCGAGATGAAAATCGCCAACTCGGCATCCTGCTCCTGCTTCTCGACCTTGCGGAATGCTGCCCCCACCAGCGGCATCGCCCCGAGGTAAGGAATCCGACTTTCCCGATCTACCGTCTGCCTCTGCATCAGCCCCCCGATGACGATCGTCTGCTGGTCTTTGACCTGCACGGTGGTCGCGACGTTGCGGCGATTGATGACCGGGTACGGGCTGTTGTTCAGTTGTTGTTGAGGATCGATGGAGCGGACATCCTCGCTGACTTCCGCCTTTTCGATGTAAAGCTGGATCGTTTCACCCCGGATCTGTGGAGTGAGTATCAGGCTGATTCCGGAATCGACCTTCTGGACATTCTGATTGAACACGAACTGGTTGTTCCCCTGCTGAATACTGAAGAAGGTGTCGCGGGCAATGGAGATTTCGGCCTTTTCGCCATCCTTGGCCATGACCCGTGGAGCCGCGCGAATCGTCACATACCCCTCCTTGGCGAGGAGCTTCATAAACGCGGAAGTCACCGCGAAATCGTCAAACGCGTTCTGCGCCCCATAGGGGCTGACCTCTCCCGTAAAAGACAGACCGCTCAGACCGACGTTCAGACGATTCAGCCCGTTAACCTGTAACCCGTGGTTCCAGTCCATGCCAAATTGCATCCCCCGTTCCGGGGCCACCACGCAGACCAGCGCTTCAATCATAATCTGCGGGATCGGCTGATCCGCGCTCAGCAGCTGGGTGTGAATCTGTTGGGCCGTGTCGTGCGGGGCTTCGATGACAATGAGGTTGCGTTTGTCGACCATCCGCACAAACTGGGCCTGCCGCGCCGGGAGCAGGGCCAGCAGTTCCTGAGTCGACAGGTGATTCGGGCGGAACTCGATCGTCTCGGCAATATGCGGAAAGAGGTTCGAGGACGGGTCGACACTGCCGATCAAGTAGAGATTATCCTTCTTGCGGTAGACCATCCCGAGTGGCAACAGGATGCGCTGAAGAGCCACTTCGAACGACTCGTTCTCAATGGTACAGGTGACTGCACCGCGGGCCGTGTCGTCCAGAACAATCGACACGCCCGCCTGTGTCGCGAGGGCTTGTACGGCTTCCCGGACATCCGTTTCGGTGTAGATGTCACTGACCAGTTTTTCTGAGCCCGAGCTACCGGCCCGCACGACTGATCCGAGATGAGTGCCAAGTTGTCCATGGGCAATCGGCTGAACGGCCGGTGCGACTGCAGGTCCAGGAACCAGAGGAGCGGGCAACTGAGGAGTGCTGGCCGGTGGCGTGAGGGGGATCGGGCCGGGCTCGCCAGGCGGGATCAGCTGTGGAGGTAACGGCAGGGGGGCGAGAGCATCCGGCGGAAGCAGCGGCGGAGCGGCCAGCACCTCGACCGGCTCCGAGAGGGGTTCCGGATTAAGCGGGTGATCCATCCCGAGGTTGGCTTCCGGCTTGGCACAGGCCAGAGCCTCGAAATACAGCTCCTCCACAGACCGCTTCTGTGGCATCGGCATTGTGCGGCACCCAGACAGACCGACGAGCGCGCACGTCCAGAGGACGACGTTCAGTCGCCACGGTCGGTGAACAGCTTGCCTCTCCACTTGAGTCAACATGACTTCCCTTAGAATGCTTCAGTGATTGTGCCCACGACAGTGGCCTCATATTCCCCATCAGCCACGAACGGTTGTTCATGGCAGAGAAATGAGACAGTGATTCCGGCTTCTCCGTTGCCCCCTTGCGACCCGGCTACGACTTGCGCTGCGGTCCGTCCGCCGGTGAAGTACGTCCGATCTTGAGGCATGAGAACCTGCCAATTGCCCTCCTTTCCCCGTTTTCCCATCGTCAGATTTAAACCCGCATCGACTTGAATCTGGGGATCAGCCACGTTCCGAAACGGTTCGATGGTCCACACCGCGATCGTCGGGCCGAAGGGGTTGGGAGCGGTGAGCTTCCACCCCTGCTCCGGAAAGATCAGTGGTTGACTGATATCGACGACTGTCAGACTCTGTGTTTTCCCGGCCGCTCGAATTGCGGGGGGCGGCGCGGCCACCGTCCGGTTCACATCGACACACATCACGCACAAACACAGAAAGACGGCCCCAGCGATCCTGTCGGATCGCGGAGAGCCGCCTCTGCGTGTGGTCGATCGCGTGTCCATGCGAAATGTGTTGCCCATTCAGAAACCGGGAACCTTAGTTCTCGGTCAGGGTGCCGACGACGGTGGTGATGTAAGTACCAGCCACCACAGCGTTCAGGTCGGTGGCCAGGAAGGCCACGGTGACATTGAAGTCCGCTTGGCCCACTCGGTTGGACTTGTAACTGACGATCGCATTGGGGCTGGCAGGCGAGACAGCAGCGTAGTTGGAGGAGGCCACTGCGGACGTCCCGTCCAGAGCCCACGTGGCCGGACCGGTGTTCGAAGCCACAGCCACCGACAATCCCCCATCCTGGAAGGCCATCACAGCTGCCACATCGTCCAACGTTCCCGGTCCGACGGGGTCAAAAGGGGAAACCACGTTGGCGAAGGGGCCCATCTCGAAGTCAACACTGACTCCGTTCTTCACGTTCCCCTTGACTGCCCACAACTGAGGAGCAAATGTGAAGGTGTCGTCACCCACCAGTTCGGCAGCCGCTAGGTCGGCACCCGTGTACACCTTCGTCTGATCCGCAGTCGGGGCGACGATCGAGACTCGCTTCGGCACCACAACAGTGAACTGCTGTGAATCGACAGCCGAGTAGACCGCCTGAGCACCGACCAGCAGCGCACCCACACCAAACACACTCCACAGAAACTTCTTCATCGTCTCGCTCTCTCTCTTGGTTGTGTGACCAGAGCCGGGAGGGCCCCCGAGGCGCTAGAGAAGCATCCACTTCTCGTATCGGCTCGCATTCCCGACTCAGACCAGCAATTCGTTACGACCGGAACAGTTTCCCCAATTTGACTGGAACGCCCTCTCTCACAAGGATCCCACTCAGACATAAGGGAATGCACTCACTCTCACCACAAACCTACGTCGTTGCGTAGTGAGGGCAAATTCCGTTTCTGCAATTTGTGCAAATCGCACGGTATGTTGTGGTTTGGCATCCTGTCCGCGAAGCATGGTTCGCTTTCTGGGTCATGCGGCCAACGACGCCGGTGCGGGATAGGAGTGAGGAGAAACACGATCCCGTTCACCACGGTCACCGGTTGCCCTCTCGACTTAAGAAGTCACCCTGCGAGAGTCGCTGCAGTTTCGTCGGACCGCCGAGGGCCCCGAGGACTACAGCCCGATGCCCAACTGTCCGATCAGTTCGCGAATCATGAGACACTCCGCGCGGAAGCCGAGAGTCAGACATCGTAGGGCGAGGCTTACGGCAATCGACAATCGGGCTGTTTGGGCCTCTCGGTGCATACCGCTTATACTTCTTGCGGGGAGCACTGAGGCATTTCGTCGGACGGACGTCCTCGTCCGTCCGTGCGGAAAACCTCGCAGAGCGACGGACGAGGACGTCCGTCGTACGCCTCAAGCCGGCCCGCGTGAAGTTGAATGAGTCAACCGCCCTCGCCCGAAGACCGCAAATCGTCCGATGGTGGAGTGCTGCAATCTGTGCCAATCTGTGAAATGTGTGGACCCATTCCTCTTCGTGCGAGCCTATATAGTGCGGGGAGTTTGTCCGCCGATGTCGCAGATTTTACAGATTGAAGAGGCTGCGCTACGGCCAGTCGCGACACGAGATGAGGAGGCGTCGCGGTGAGTGGCGGGGGCGGCGCGCGAGGCGGAAGTGGATACTCGTGAGTTGTGGCGCGGGGGGCACCGGTGATTCACGAAGCTGACAGTGCAACATGCGCCGTTTCACCAGGCCACCTCCAACCTCTCCCCCGCAATACGCGCCATACGACAGCCACATCGATCACGGGGGAGAGAGGGCAGAATCTGACATCTGCCGACTTCTCCGATGCACACTCAGTTCGTGGCCCCCGCCGACTGATCCGCAGGAACTGCCGGTCAGTACGAACCCAATCGCGCAGAGATGCCGCCTCGCTGAGGAGCTTCTGGCAGCAAATCACACTCGCCACCAAAGAAAATCGGGGTTATCCTGTAAACTGCCGATCCAAGGGTCACGGAACGGTGTGTCTCGGCATCTCCAGCGGAGAGGCCGAGATTTCTGGTCTCGCGCGGGATGGCGGGCGGGCTTCAAGCTGTGGATGGATGTCTGATGCGGTCGATACAACCCTTGATGCGATTCGGTCTGTGGGCCGTGCTGGTGGTGGCACTGGGCTTGTTTCCTGGCTGGCTGTCCGCTCAGGATGTCGACCTGCTACCAGCACCGGGTGAGGAGGTGCCATCGGCTCCTTTGGATTTCGGAGCAGGACTGATTGGGATCGAATCGACCCAGCCGGAGAAGCTGGGTGGAAAAGATAAGGAGCCTGAGATCACCGTCTCGTGGTCTCCGCTCAGCGGGCAACCGGGAACAGCGGTCTTAGCTGTTCGAGTGAAGCTGCAAAACGGTGCCAACACGTATGACTTTGTCCCGGTCAAGGGATCATTGCCCACCAAGATTTCGATGGACGAAGCGGACGGTTTGTCGCCCATCGACAACAGCTTCGTCGCGGATCGAGAACCCGAGTTGATCGCGGCCCCGCTCTCTGACCCCGATGATCCCAAATTGCGAGAATACTTGCATGAGGTCACCTTCCTGAGAAGGTACAAACACGCAGCCGAGCCCCCCCCCTTCATGACGGGGAAGATCGATCTTCAAGTCTGTCGTACGAGTTGTGTTCCTTACGAATTGGAACTGAATGCCGAGTGGTCTGCCGAGCCGTACTCCGGGGCCATGCCCGCGGCTTGGTCGATTGCTCCGGGGGCAGCCACTCCGGGAGTGATCGGAGACGAAACAGAGACTGCTGCCGCCTCGGGGATCGAGGTCGAGAAGTCGGCCCCGCTCTCGATGGCCTACGCGCTGCTGCTGGCTTTCATCGGCGGCATCATCATGAATGTGATGCCGTGCGTGCTACCAGTGATTGCGATCAAGGTCCTCTCGTTCGTGCAGCAGGCGGGGGAAAGCCGCTCCCGCATCTTCGCGCTGAATCTGACCTACTCCGTCGGCGTGATCGCCGTTTTCCTGGTTCTGGCGACCCTGTCCACTTTTGCCAAGATCGGGCTGGGAGAACTGTTTCAGTTCAACGGTTTCAGCCTCGTGATGGCGGGTGTCGTCTTCGCCATGGGGTTGAGCTTGCTCGGCGTGTTCGAACTCCAACTGCCGGGTTCAGTCGGGGGAGCTTCGGAGCATGAAGGCTTGACCGGGGCGTTCTTCACCGGCATCCTGGCGACACTGCTGGCGACGCCCTGCATCGGGCCGTTTATTACCCCCGTGATCGCCTGGAGCGTGCAGCAGCCGACCTACATGATTTACGCCACATGGGGCTTAATCGGTCTGGGAATGGCCTCGCCGTATCTATTGCTCGGAGCGTTTCCGACACTGATCAACCGCTTGCCCAGACCGGGGATGTGGATGGTGCGGTTCAAGGAGTTCTCGGGGTTCGTGTTGATGGCGACCGTGATCTTCCTCATCAACAGCATCTCGCCCGCGTTGTTGATCCCGACACTCATCACCCTGCTCGGGATCGCTCTCGGACTCTGGATGATCGGCAACCTGTACGATCATTCCACTCCCGAATCGCAGAAATGGAAGGTCCGACTGGCCGCTGCATTGATCTCGCTGCCACTGATCGGGTACGGAGCGATCCAGCATATCGGGCCAGAGCTGATGGAGGAGTACGTCTACTCCCACTTCCGAGCCAGTTCTCAGGACAATCCCGAGAGTAAGCCCGAGACAGAGGATCTCCCCTGGCAGCCGTTCACCTCTCAGAAACTCCTCGCGCTGCGCCAGTCCGGTCAACCGATCCTGATCGACTTCACGGCGGATTGGTGCCTCATTTGCAAGTCGAATGAATACGTGGCCCTGAACACCAAGGCCACAGCCGAATTCGTGAAGACCCACAATATTGTCTGCCTGAAAGCCGACTTCACGAAGCGAAATCCCGAGATCAAGGCGTGGCTGAAACGCTTCAACGCCGCTGGTGTCCCGCTGACGGTCATCTTCCCGCCGGGAGAACAGGCGAAGGGCATCCCGTTCGATGGGGCGTTTACTCAATCCGGCCTGCTGACCGCGATGGAAGCCGCTTGGCAGAAGTCGGCAGCGACAAAACCCGCCCAGACGACTTCATCCGGCAGTCAATCGGCGGTCCAGTAAGTCATCTTTCACTCAGTCCCAAGCTCGGGCTTGGGACTGCATATCCCCGAAGCTCCGCTTCGACGCCAGCGGAGCGAACTCTGCCACGGGAGATCACCTCCCAGCGATTACCAGTCATATCAAGTCGAAGTACGACTCCTGCCCGATGTGTTTGAGATATGTCTCCGCCAAGTCTGGCAGAAAACCGGGACCGCCGATATCGATCCACGCGTCGACCGACCCACGATAGCAGTAGCGTTGCGTCTGGAAGACCCGCCACTTCGCATCGAACAGATTGAAGCGGAACGTGTGTTCGTACCGGCCCGATCGACTCATATATTCTTCCAGACGCTCCTCATCTAGGAACGGCCCCCCGGCATGCCGCAGGATATCGGCGCATTCTCTGTCGAAAGCCTTCACATAGACCGTCAGGGTCTTCTCATCCCGGTCGACATAGAATCGGTTCGCGGGGACGATCTCCGCAACGGCGCTCTCCAGTTCGCGCACTTCCTGGTCGGTGATCAGCTGGGGCCGCACCAGGCGGATCGTGACTTGCCCCGAGATGTTGTCTCGAATCTCGTACTCAGCCGGAAGCTCGTCCGCCAGAACTCCCTCGCTGGACCGGGAGAAGGTGTACTTCGGCTTACCGGTCTTCGTCTGGCCGACGTGCAGGTAGTACGTCTGGCCTCGGCGATTGATGTAGGTGAAGGGCATTTCGAGGGCTCCGGATGATCGTCGGCGATTTCCCCGAAATCGCTATCTGACCGTCTATCGCGAGTGTAATCGCTGGCGAAGATCGAACCAGCGATTTCGGAGAAATCGCCGACATGGGTGCCCTTCCGGTGAGCTGCTTGGGGCAGACCGAAGACTAACTTTCTCGCTGGATCAACCAGACACCAAGTAACAACATCCCCACGCCGACCATCCGGGTAGCAGTCACCTGCCGCTGGATGACCCCCATCCAGCCCAGATGATCAAGCGCCATCGCCCCGAGCAGCTGGCCGACCAACACAGCTGCCGAGAAGCTGGCCACTCCGATGCGAGGGACGCACAACACCCCGGCAGTGATAAACGCCATCCCAATCAACCCGCCACACCACGCCCACCACGGAGCCTCCGTCGCCCGTCGCCAGTTTCCCGGCTCCCCACTGGCAGACATCAACGCCGCGACGACGATTCCGAACGCCGCACCGACAAAGAAATTCACCAGCGAGGCATACATCGGATTGACGACGAACGTCCGCATCTTGGCGTTCATCGCCTGCTGAAAGGGGATGATGAGACCGACCGCAAGAGCGAGGATGAGCCAAGTGTATTTCATGGAGTGCGAGTCAGGTGTGCCAGATCATGAGAGGCGTGGGGGTGGGGTACAACCACGCGGGGTTGGTGCTAGAACCGCGGGGGGGCGTTACCACGGTGTGAGAGGCCCAACAAGGT
>JANPCU010000269.1:0-6495 GCA_031431195.1 Planctomycetota bacterium
GTCAATACGAAAGAAATTGGTCGTCGATTGGAGATCTCGGAATCGGCCGTCAACTCGCATCGCAACGCCGCCATGGAGACCTTCAACTGCACCACACGCGAACAATTGGGCGCCGTTTTGGCCCGAGCGGGACTGGTTTAGCCCGTTATCGATCTGTTCCTGGAGAGACGATTCCGTGACCTCCGTCCTCGCTGCTTTGCTTCGTCGCGTGCATCGTACGCGATCACCATCCCGATTTGCCCCGGAGCGATCTGAGCCACCAACTCCTGAAGCCCTGCCGTCCTCCCTCGGGAGTCGCTCCACTCTGCCCCAGCTCTGAATCGATGACATTGACATTCGCTTCAAGCCACCCGAGATCGCAGGCTCGTTGCCTCAATAAGTATTGCATCCGCAGGCTTTCTTGATTCGTCGTCACCTGCTGGTTGGTCGACTGACGATGTAGACCACAGCCCGCCGAGGCGAACCTCTCGTGCCGTGGGCACATCGGTCGGCCCAACGCGGCCAACCGGTGCCGCCCCGCGTTTCGACACTGATGCAACGCCTCACGAAAGTCGGAGATTCGCAGTGGAAAAAACAATCCAGGTTTTCGTCGCGGTGAACTTCTTCGTGATTGGACTCTCGCACCTCTTTCAACGCAGTGTCTGGGTGGAGTACTTTGCCAAACTGCACAGCCTCGGTCGGCTGGGGCCATTTGCCGAAGGGTTCCTCTATTTGAATTTCGGAGCCTTAATCGTTTCGTTCCACAATGTCTGGACCGGTCCGGAAGTGGTGCTGACGTTGATTGGCTGGGCTCACATCGGGAAGGCGCTGGTCCGCTTCGTTGCGCCCACCGCAGTCCAACGCGTCTACCAGAGGATGGGGCCGGAGCGGGCGTGGCAGATTCAGGTCGCAGGTGGTCTCCTCCTGGCGCTCTCCGTGTGCTTGGTATACTTGGCGTTTCAACAGACCATCCCGCAGGATGGCCCCACTCAATTCGACGAGAGATCGAAGCCACAGAGATCGCAGAACGCGAGTTCACTCTGAGTGCTGCGACAGGTCTGTACGACTTACGTGAAGCATGTTCACACGCGATGCCAATGATTCCGGCACATGTCATCTCTGTGCGCCGCAGAGGTTTGTCCCTCACAGCCCCTGGCCTGCTCCCTAAAACCTGATCCATGTGGTACGAGAGTCTAACCCTGCTGTACCACTCAGAGCTTCCGGACTCTCCGAACCTGCTTCACTGCGCCCCCTCCTCAGCGGCGGGCACCTCGGCGCTGGCCTGCTGAATCACCGGCTCGGGGGCCTTTTGCGGTGTCGCGCTTTCGAAGATCATCCCTTGGCGATAGGCCGAAATCGGGCCGGTGGAATTGGGTTGATCGGGCGACGACAACGGGACGTTGACCGGTTTCCCAGCGAGTTGCACCCCCTTGTGGATATCTCCCTTTTGAAACGGTCCGGCCCCGAGAATCCAGTAGTCGTGTGCAGAGGATTTGCCGACGGAAATTCCCGACTGCCAGGCCCGCTCGCGGCTCACCCGGTGATAGGCGAACGCGGCCACCTTCACGGCGGCCATGTGGTCCTCGCGCTTCGCGACGGCCAGTTCGGGAATGCTCGGTAACATGGGCACACTTGTCGTGGCCGCGACAGCTGTCGAGGCCGCGGAGCCGATCCCGGACCCGGACGGAATGCCATAGACCAGTTGGTGGCTGTCGCCCCCCAAGACACCCAGTCGGGCTTCCACGATGAAGTCGGCTGTGTCACGAGTCTCCATCAATTCGAGGCCAGCGGCCATCATCTGCTGACGAATCGCGCTGACGACGTATTCCGGATTGACGAATCCGATGCCAATCGGGGTTTTCGAACTTTGGATATAAGAGGTGTCGAGAAACACCTTCTGCCCCGTCAGCGGCGTGAAGTCGATTTGGGCGACCGAGCGGTCGACCGCATCCGAGGCGACCAGCTGATCGGTGGCTGTGGCCTGCAGCGTGGTCCCACATCCCGAGAGCAGTAGTAACCCGGCCAGCGCCAGCCCGAGGCCACATCCCACGAGCCAACGGCATGGTGGCGTGCCTGTGGTTGTCGGAGAGATGGCGTCAGGCCAATTCATCAGGGGGCCGTCCTCTGGCGAGCGGGGTGGCGTCAGCCCCCAGGTTTTGCGGCGAAAGGTGTCAAAGTCTGGCGAGCAGTGCGTCGCCAGTCACTGGGTACTTTTGACGGTGCCCGAGCGAGAGAACCAGGGGGCTGACGCCGCCCCGCTCGCCGGTAGACTGTGGTGTAACACAGGGGGCCTCCTCCGCAAACCTGATCCCGGATCTGGCGTATCCTTGACCGGCAACACTCGCCAGTCGAGGATGCCTA
Source organism: Planctomycetota bacterium (assembly GCA_031431195.1). Taxonomy (GTDB): domain Bacteria; phylum Planctomycetota; class Planctomycetia; order Planctomycetales; family Planctomycetaceae; genus TH-plancto1. Next base: position 2,341 of record JANPCU010000269.1, read on the forward strand.
TCCACTGGCAGTGAATCACCAGACACTGAGGAATCCCAGTGCGTGAGGCTGCTATTGTCATGTGTCTGGCAGCGGCAGTCCGTTCACCACCGGCAGCTTCTGCGGGTTCAAAGCCGCTGGCGTGGCAGGAACTCGAGTGTCCGCTGAGCGTTTGACCGAAGTCCCGTGAGGAAAACCGGATGAGCCAATCTCTAGTGACCATCGGTACGTACTGGGATGTCGTCGAGGCCCGACTGGCCAAAATCCATCTGGAGGCGGCGGGTATCCGCTCGGTCCTGCAGAATGAACACTCGGTCAGCATGAACTGGCTGGAGTTCGCGAACGTGTCCAAGGGAGTCCAGCTGCAGGTCGATTCGGGGAACGTGGATGCAGCAATCGAAGTGCTGGAACAGAAGTCGCCTGCGGGGGACGAAATCGGGGACAAGTGGAACACTCATGAGGAGATCGCCGAGGAGGTGGGCGAGGAACCAATCGATCCGGAACCGGCGATCCGCCAGGATGAGTCATCGAACGACGAGGAAAAGTATGCCCCCCTGAATTCTCGGGAGCAGCGAGTCCAGCGGGGGTATCTGACCGCCATCGTCGGGCTAATGTTTCTGCCTTTGGAGTTCTACTCGACCTACCTGCTGGGGGTCTCGCTGCTATCCGATGAGCCGCTTCGACCCACGATTCGCCAGAAGGCCGGACGAGCTTTTCTGATCAATGGGTGCGTGCTGCTGGCGTATTTCCTGTTCGCCTGGCAATGCAGCGAATACGGTTACGATCCGATCAGTGGGATGTACGAATCACTCTTTGAATGGTGAGAGCCTCACCCCGCAGAGAAGGCTGCCACAGGAGTTTCTCGCTGTGAGTATTGGCCATCGAGATCGCCTCCGATGCCGAAGACACACCGAACACTGTTGTGTCGGAGAAAGAGATCCACCACAAAGGCACAAAGGCACCACGAAAGAGGCGAGTATGAGTTTCGAACCGATTGAAGAAGTGGCTTGAGGCGATCGATGCGGCATTCCCTCGTGTCGTTGTGTCGTTGTGTCGTTGTGTCGTTGTGGTGAAACCTCTCCCCTTACTGAAGGGGAGAGGCTCCACGGAAGGGTGATCCTAAGAGCGATCAGGTAAAGTGAGAGATCCACCACAACGGCACAAAGGCACCACGAAAGAGGCGAGTATGAGTTTCGAACCGATTCCATCCCGGACCGAAGAAGTGGCTCGCGATGTGATTGACGCCGCATTTACGGTTCATCGTGAACTGGGGCCTGGGCTGTTGGAGTCGGTATACGAAGCTTGCCTGTGCCATGAGCTGTCGTGTCGTGGAATTCCATTTCGGTCTCAGTTGTCACTTCCCGTCATGTATCGGGGTATTCGAGTCGACGCGGGACTACGCCTCGATTTGCTCGTATCCGAATGCGTGATTCTGGAGCTCAAAGCCGTCGAGCGGCTGCTCCCGGTTCATGAGGCACAGTGCCTGACATACTTAAAGCTCACGAAACTCCGCCTCGGGTTCGTTCTCAATTTCAACGTACCAAGGCTCAAGGAGGGAATCAGAAGAATCGTACTCTGATTCCCCCCTTCGTGTCGTAGTGTCGTTGTGGTGAAACCTCTCCTCCTTCCGAAGCGGGGACGCACCGGAAAAGTGATCCAATGAGTGAAACCTGAGATCCACCACAACGGCACAAAGGCACCACGAAAGAGGCAGGTATGAGCTTCGAACCGATTCCATCCCGGACCGAAGAAGTGGCTTGAGGCGATCGATGCGGCATTCCCTCGTGTCGTTGTGTCGCTGTGGTGAAACCTCTTACAGTTGGCTCACTATGAAACCATCTATCACTCTCGTCACAGCGTTGATGCTGATGACTCCCATCGTGATTCTGCATGCAGGCGACCATCCTCCCATTGTCGGGGCGATCCGCTGGGATGGCTGGTATGGCGAGGGGAACGTCGTGAAGGCTGTCGAAGCTTCTCTGGGGCAGCCAAAGTACCATTTCCGCCTGCCGTGGTTCGCGCGTGTCATCGGCGAAGACACGGTCAGCATCAACGGCGACTCGCAAGCCATTGTTGAGCAGGAGATCCGGTACGCAGCCCAGATGGGTCTGAACTATTGGGCCTTTGTCGACTACTGGGAGGAAGCACCGGGCATGAGCCTAGCCTTGAATCGCTATCTCACCGCACAGGATAAGCAAGGCGTCCGCTACTGTCTCGTGGAGGAAGGGGCGCGGCTCGACAAGGTGGGAATACTCGGTTGGAGCCGGCTCATTCAGCACTTCCGGAGTCCTGACTACCAAACCGTACTCGATGGCCGACCATTGCTGTTTGTGTTCGTGAAGACCCAAGAACTCGGCCAGGCGGAGTGGGATGAACTCAGGCGTCAAACGATTGCCGCTGGTCTCAAGTCGCCGTACCTCGTACTCATGGGTTGGAATGCGGAGGCGGAGCGAGTGGAACTCGGCTTCGATGCGATCTCGGAGTATGCCTGTTCCGGCAAGGGCTACACAATTGATCCCGAATCCTACGCGAAGCTCACGTCCCATCATGTGCGTGAGAAGCTGTGGGATAAGTGGAAGCGAGAACGGACGCCGTGCATCACCTTTGCCACAGCTGGCTGGGATACGCGACCGCGACAGGAGCGACCGCCGGAATGGTGCCGGGATTTGGTCAAAGTCGCCATGCCCGATCCGACACCACCGGCCCAGCAGAAGCCGCTCGTCGATGCCGTCACAGCCACCCCGGATGAACTCGCGGCTCATATTCGCGAGGCGATCGAATGGACGAGCGCCAACCGCGACATTAACCCCGCGGGCGCTGTCATCATCTACGCCTGGAACGAGCATGACGAAGGCGGATGGCTCCAGCCCACGCTCGGGACTGATGGCCGTCCGCATGACGAACGCATCCAGACGTTAGAGAAAATTCTCCGTGTAGTCCCGTGAATCGCCAGTGCCCATCGCCACAATTCTCATGTACCGACTCCTCGCCCCACACAGCAGTCCTCTCACCGCAACGCCTCTCATTCCGAGTCACGCACCCTATAACTGGGCCTCATCAATCTGTGATAATCTGTGTCATCTGTGGACAAACCCTCTGAGTTCGAGAAGTCCAATTCAATAAGAAATGGTCCACAGATTTCACAGATTGGCACAGATTGGCACAGATTGAATTCTCGGGATTCACGAGATTTACAGCTGCGGGGCGAGTGTGGTTGATTCCCAAAACAGAATCCGCCAAGAGCATCCAAGCAACCCAGTCTTCGCTCGTTACACCAGACCACACACTCACGTTCCACAACGCCCGGCTTGTTACTCCAGCGCCGCTCGCTTCTCGGCAATCGTCTGCACATGATGCGGGATGTGCCCGGTGATGCGTGTGAGCAGGGTTTCGATTGTCAACAGCCCATCGCGGGAGTGCTGACCCGCGCGTTGAAAGGTCTCAGCGGGCAGGGTCCGCAGAATGCCAGCGAGATGTCGCCGGACGATTTCGATCAATTGGAGTTCGGTGTCGAGGTCGCGCTGGTCATAGGCCAGCTTGGCGGCGAATTGGTCCGGGTCGCCGCTCATCAGCAGTGGCTCGTCCTCGGCGATCACGCGCTTGATGCGGTCGGCGTAGACCGGCTCGAAGTCGGCGATGTGGCAGATCACCTGCCGCGTCGACCACTTGCCGGGGATCGGGGCGGCGTTGAGTTGGGCGGGAGTCATCCCGACAATGGCTTGCCGCAAGGCGGCGGGGCCAGCGAGGTATTTGGCGATTAAGGCGGTGTGGTTCATGCGAGTGGTCTCCCTGTGGTGGTGGAAAGGATCATACTCGGCCAGATGTGGTCCGTGAACGACGACAGCCCTCTCAAGGAGAGTTCGAAGCTCGCCTCCACTGGGAGGGCGAGGCCAGCACAGTGAACACGATTGAGGCGTCGGAACTCGCCCCCTGTCGATTTCTCGGACATCGAGATCGTAGGCGATGTCGCTCCGCGACTCGCATTCCGCCAGCTCAAACACTGCTCACTCAGGGATCAAAAGGACATGCAGAGTGATGAATCTCAGTCGCGGAGCGACGTGAGCTACGGGCACGTTTTCTGCCTGACAGACCGGCGGCAAACGAGACTCTTCAATGGAGGCGTGAATTCCGATGGGGGGATGGCCGCAAAAAAACTCAAGAAACGCAAATGGAAGA
>JANPCU010000270.1:0-5853 GCA_031431195.1 Planctomycetota bacterium
CATCCAAGAACAACCGGTTGTCCTTCGCGGGCTGCCCCGGATCGCCCGTCTTGCCCGGCAACAACCCCTCGACCCGCACCCACTGCTCGTCCGATAACTCAAACCGCCGCATGACAATCCCCGTCCTTGAGGTCCAATTCCTAAGGCGGTGGTCTACCCGGTTGGCCCGTTTTCGGATAGATGATTGTCAACACGGCCTAGCTGGTGACTTCGTGGAGGATGGGGTGAGCCACGGGCCTGGATCGTACTTCGTTGGTATGGCGGGCGTCGCTCATGGCCCCCACAAGACGGTCGGCGGCTGCACTCTCCTCACGCATTTCAGTGCCGAACTCGATTTCCAGATGATCTGAGGCAGCTAAGTAGTCATTTAATCTGCATACCAAAGGTCGGGCGACTTCTGTTTAGGGGGTTCTATTTCCCGACGGTTGTCTGGGATTCGCTCCGACTCAAACTTGAGATAAGGAGCAAATTCGTCGGTCTCATCGAATTTCCCACCACATGGCGCAACTAATGGTGTCGAAATAGCAGAGGAGTCGTTGCGATTGTTTCGAATGCTGCGTATAATTCGAATGTGATTCGGCGACGAATCCTCGTTGCTATTCCCTTTCCGAGTTGAAGAAGCTCGGCCATCCAGGAATGAACCCTTCAGTCTGATCAATGTTGGCCCCTTGCCATGACACATCTGATTGCGCCACTTCCGATTGCGCCGTCCAGCGACGAGATCAACATCGCCGTCGAGGCCAGCCGTCAACTCTCCGCTGTTATGGCCTCGAAGCGAACGCTGAAGCGTGGCAAGAGCGGGACGCGGGTGACGTTGCATCTCACCGACTTGGCGGATGGAATTCCGATTCCGGAATCGGCTGTCGAACTACTGCAGCGAATCCTCATCGAGATCGCTAAGGGCAACCCCGTGTCGATCGTCCCCGGCAGCGCGGAACTGACCACGCAGCAAGCTGCGGACATGCTGAATGTTTCGCGACCCTACCTGATCGATCTGCTGGAGAAGAATGCGATCCCCCATCGGAAGGTCGGAACTCATCGTCGGATTCGATTCGTGGATCTCAAGTCTTATAAGGATCACATTGATTCTGAGCGCTTGAAGGTCTTGGAAGAATTGACCGCCCAGGCTCAAGAATTGGGGATGGGCTACTGAAGTGACCACGTTCACCGTCATTTTCGATGCGTGCGTCCTCTATTCGGCCGCGCTCCGTAATTTATTGATGAGGCTGGCGCTCAAGGATCTCTTGCGGGCGAGGTGGTCAGATCGGATTCTCGACGAAATGCAACGAGCGATTCTCTCGACCCGGACCGATCTGACAGAAGAGCAGATCGTCCGCACGCGCACTCTGATGAATGCAAATGTCCGCGATGCTGTGGTGACCGGGTTCGAACGGTTTGAACAGTCGATCGATCTTCCGGATCACGGTGATCGACATGTCGTCGCAGCTGCCATCCTTTGTCACGCTCAAATCATCGTGACATACAATCTGAGGGATTTTCCCGAGTCGGTCTTGCTGTCACTGGGACTGATCGCCCAACACTCTGATGATTTTCTGGAGTACTTGATCGACCTCTATCCCCAAGTTGTTTTGCAGACAGTCCGCGAGCAAAGGCTGAGTCTCAAGAATCCCCCCTACACTGTTGAAGAACACCTCGAAGCGTTTGCCAGGCAATCGCTCCCGAAGACTGTGGAAATCCTTCGCAGCTACTCTTCAAATCTGTAAGGGTGTAACAACATTTCTTCGAAGGGACGGACGGGCAAATGTGCCCGTCCCACGAACCATGAACATCCTCCCACAACATACCCGGCACCCGCGCGAGTTCGAACAGAACCGGTTCGTTTACCCGGTCCTCTCGCGTCGCAGCCGGGGGATCTCGGTGGGGGTGAACCTCAATCCGGACAAGGTGTGCAACTTCGACTGCATCTATTGCCAGGTCGATCGACGCAGTGAATCCGAGACCCGCTTCGTCGAGTTCGATCTGTTGCTGGCCGAGTTGGAAGCGATGCTGACCTGGACGGCCAGCGGAGAGATCTTCACGCACCCGCAGTTCGCCAGTGTGCCCGACCCGCTGCGGCGGCTGAATGACATGGCCTTCAGCGGGGACGGCGAGCCGACGACGTATCGCAATTTCGATGTCATTATGGGGCGGGCGGCGGAGTTGAAGCGGAAGCTGGGACTTGATCTCGTGAAGATGGTCCTGATTACCAACGCGACCATGTTTCACCGCCCGGCGGTCGAACGCGGGCTGGCGATCCTCGACCAGAATCAGGGCGAAGTGTGGGCCAAACTCGATGCGGGGACCGAGGAGTATTACCGGTTGATCGATCGGACCTCGATCCCGTTTCAGCGCGTACTCGATAATCTGGCGAGCGCGGCCCGAGTGAGGCCAATCGTGATCCAAAGTCTGTTCATGCAGGTGGACGGCGTCGGGCCGACCACGCAGGAGATCGAGGCCTACATCGCCAGGCTCGCCGAGATCATGCAGTCCGGCGGGCAGATCACCCGCGTGCAGGTCTACACCGTGGCCCGTCCACCGGCAGAGAGTTTCGTCTCTGCGTTGCCCGGAAGCGAAGTCCAATTCATCGCCGATCGAGTCACACGGGAACTCGGAATCACCGCCGAGGCATACTGAAAGTCCAACGGAATTCATTCCGTTTGACGCCATACAACACGAAAGCCCAGTGGTAGCAACCACTGGGCTTCGAAGTCAGAGCGTGTCACGACGGCGTACTACGCCGCTTTACGGATGACCTGCTGGTCCATCACGCGATCAATGATGTCGCATCCCGAGATCAGCAGAATTCGCTTCAATTCCGGATCATCAATCCGCTTGGCCTGTTTCTCAATCTTGCTCACGAGGTCGAGGGCAAGTTGAAGGTCTGTCAGCTGGGGCGTCTTGTCTGACGGCATGGTATGGTCTCCCGTCCGTGGGTGCTGGCTGCAAAATGGATCAAACGGTTCGGGCATTCCTGAACCGATTCTGCCGAAAGTATCGACTCAAGTGGCAGCGCGAGTCGCTGAGAATCAGATCGCTTCACGTCCGCGATCACCTTATCGGACCGATTGTGCGGCTTGTAGGAGTCCCAGTGACGACCGCACGAAGAGTTGACCGAAAAGCTCAGCCTCGTCGGAAAATTGGACGCACGAACCGGTTTCTCCATCGTTATCATCGTTCACGTCTTATCGTCGTCAGTCTGGGCCATCCGTTTGAGAGGTATGATGCTGCGAAAGCAATTGTGGATCGGATGTCTCTTCATCGTGGCGGGCATCGCTTGGCCCACAGTTTCGATCGTGCGCGGACTCACAAAATTCTCGGACGTATACCGTACTGCCGCCACACAACACCAAGACTTGCGATCTGCTCAGCAACAAGAAGTCATCGCCTCCGTAGAGCAGGGGATCTCCTCGATCGTGGGGGGGCTGATCATCGGTCTCTTCGGGATCGGACTGGCCTTGGGGGCGAAACGTGATTCCGGGGTGGATCCCGATGAGACAGTCAAAGCGGCAGCCTCTTGACTGTCGGAAGTGTTTGACATTCGCAGACGGTTTACGCTTTGGAGACACCCTGGATGTGCGTCTGAAAAGTCGCTCTGTCATCAGGCGATGTCCCAGGTCGGCAGCGTTCTCGCGGAATGAAATAGTTTGTGTCACGCAGAGGCGCAGAGGCCGCAGAGTTTCAGAATGGATTCCCCCCTCCTGCTCTACTTCGCGCGGAGAGAAATGAGGTATTTCGTAGGACGGACATCCTTGTCCGTCCGTGTGAAAAACTCGGGAAGCGACGGACGAGGACATCCGTCGTACGCCTCGATCGGGCCCGCGTGAAGTCTATGAACGTTGGATAGCAGCCCCGCTGACGTTTTCTGCTACGATCAACGTTCACCATGCACGATGTCACTCGCATCCTAGAACGACTCGAACGCGGGGAGAAAGAAGCCTCAGCGGAGTTGTTGCCATTGGTGTATGAGGAACTGCGTCGGCTCGCCCAGGCCAAGCTCGCCCATGAGCAACCCGGCCACACATTGCAGGCGACCGCTCTCGTCCACGAGGCGTGGCTGCGACTCGTGGGACCCGCTGGCGAGGAGCGCGACTGGGACACCCGCGGCCACTTCTTCGCCGCAGCTGCCGAGTCGATGCGGCGGATCTTGGTGGAGTCGGCGCGTCGGCGCGGTCGTTTGAAACGCGGCGGCGACCGCGACCGGGAAGCCGTTGACCTGCTGGAGATCGCCTCGCCACAGCCGCGCGAGGATCTGCTGGACCTCGATGTGGCCCTCAACAAGTTGGCCGGGGTTGATCCGCAGGCGGTGGCTCTGGTGCAGTTGCGGTACTTCGCGGGCCTGACCCTGCCCGAGGCGGCCCAGGCGTTGGGCATCTCCCCTCGCTCAGCGGACCGGTTGTGGGCCTACGCGCGGGCTTGGTTAAAAGATGAATTGCAGTCGCCAGACTTCCAAGTGGAAGAACTTTAAGGAATAGTTGGCGTGAACTCGCCGCCAACGGCGCATGAACAGGCGAGCGGGGTGGCGTCAGCCCCCTGGTATCGCGTGACGTGAACGACCCACCAGAGGGCTGACGCCCTCCGCTCGCCATGAGTTCAGCTCTCACCAGGCCATCCCGCCATGAACGAACGCCAGATCTTCGAAGCGGCTCTCGACATTTCCGACTTAGCTCGACGCGAGGCGTTCCTGTCGCAAGCCTGCGGAGCCGATACGGCACTCCGGACGCGGGTCGACGCGCTCCTCACCGCCCACGCTGCCGCCAGCCAGTTCCTCGAAACCCCGGCGGTCCAGCAGCTCCACACCTCACCCGACTCCAGCGGAGAGGACACCATGCAACTCCCCCCGAGCCACCTCCCCGCCGAGGGCGACAGCGACGACGCCATCCCCAACGGCCCCGACATCAGCTTTCTGCAACCGTCAAAGAAGGCCGGTTCAATCGGCACGCTCGGGCATTACGAGATCCTCAATGTCCTCGGTCAGGGGGCATTCGGCATTGTCTTCCGGGCCTTCGATGAGAAGCTGCATCGGCATGTGGCCATCAAGACGATGAGCGTGCAAATGGCCGCCACCTCCCCGCCCCGCAAGCGGTTCCTCCGCGAGGCCCGCGCAGCTGCGGCCATCCGCCACGAGAACGTCGTCCAGGTCTACAGCGTCGAAGAGCAGCCGCTGCCGTACCTCGTGATGGAGTTCATCGACGGCGAGACCTTGCAGCAGAAGCAGCGTGACAATGGCCCACTCGAACTGCCCGAGTTGCTGCACATCGGTCGGCAGATCGCCAGCGGATTGGCTGCGGCCCACGCTCAGACGCTGATCCACCGCGACGTGAAGCCGGGGAACATCCTGATTGAAAAGGGGGCCGAGCAGAAGGTCAAGATCACCGATTTTGGGTTAGCCCGCGCCGCTGATGATGCCAGCCTGACCCGCTCCGGAATGATCTCGGGGACGCCGCTCTACATGGCCCCGGAACAGGCTCTGGGCCAGACGCTGGATCACCGCTCGGATCTGTTTAGCCTCGGCAGCGTGCTGTACGAATTGGCCACCGGTCGCCCGCCGTTCCGCGCCCCGAACACGGTGGCCGTCCTCCGCCGCGTCGTCGACGACACCCCGCGCCCGATCCAGGAGATCATCCCCGAGACTCCCGACTGGCTAGTCACAGTTGTCGACAAGCTGTTGGAGAAAAAGCCGGACGACCGCTACCAATCCGCGAAAGAGGTCACCGACCTGCTGGCCCGCTGTCAGTCAGAGTTGCAACTCACCGGGCAGGTCACGTGTGTCCCCGTGGGCAATCCGGCGAGCGTCCGGCGTGAGCCGGATGGTTCCCCCACGCTGAGCGCTGAACAACCATCCGGCTCACGCCG
>JANPCU010000271.1:0-3493 GCA_031431195.1 Planctomycetota bacterium
CGACGAGGGGCGAATCCGGAATGGAGTGATGGCCGCAAAAAACTCAAGAAACGCAAAAAGGGGAGACTCTTACCTTTTGCGTTTCTTGAGTTTTTTGCGGCCACCACTCTTTAACGACGCCGCCGCCAAGCTGTCCTTCGCATGGCACCGGCACTACGCAGGAGGCGGCACGTCGGAAACGTGCCCCCACGAAAACGCGATCGTGTTCATCTCGCGGGATTAACGCTCAACCGTTTCGACTCCACCGCTCGCCTGACCGCTGGGATCAGCCGTACCGCGTTCTCCGAATAGACCTTCTTCAACACCTCATCCGGCAGGCCGATGCCGGTGATGTTCCACAGCCCCTGCGGTGGGAAGGGATTGTCCTCGTACGGGAAGTTCTCGTCGAAGGTTTCCAGGAACCGCCAGTGCGGGATCAATTCGGAGACCGGTGGGACGCCGTCCGTACCGAACAGAATCCGGTCGCTGTGCTTGAGGAAGAACTTGCGGGCGGTGTAGGGCTGGCGACCGAGTTCGGAGACACGGGCCGAGATCTCGACGTGCATATTCGGGGACTGGGTCAGGTATTCGTCCAACTGGGCCAAGTCTTCCGGCAGGTCGGCCATATGGGCACAAATGAACGTGGTCTTCGGGTGGCGCGCGATGACGCGATTGCGGGCTTCGATCAGTTGGCGATGAGCGGCGGGAACTCCCGGCGGGAGATTTTTCGGAGGTGGAAGGTGGCTGAGGTCGGCATCGTCAAAGCTCCACTCCGGATGGCGGTAGAGTTCCTCCCAGCGTTCGTTCTGGACGCTGTTCTCGCGGAAGAAAGCCACCGGGTCGGCACAGTGCCACAGGACCGGGACTCCCAGTTCCGCCGCCCGCTGCCAGACCGGATCGAAACGTGGATCGTCCGGGGCGATCAGCTTGCCGCTGGCGTCCTGGTGCTTCAGTCCGAGGTCTTTGAGCAGCTTCAACCCGCCCGCCCCGAGCTTCACCGCCTCGCTCAGCTTGTCGGCCATGCGCACCCCAAAGTCGGGGCGGTGCAGCTCCCACGTCGCCGGGTCATCCGGGTTCCCCTCGCCGATGTAGTCCATGCGGACGAACAGCACGAACCGACCGGGGTATTGGCCCGAGAACCGTTGCAGCTGATCGGAGAATCGCGGTCCGGCTTGTCCGTCGAGGCTGACGCTGACCGCAATGTTCGACTCATCCATGACCTTAACCATATCGGCGACCTCGGCGTCGCTGAGCTTATCGGGATGAGAGTGGACGTTGACGCACGGGAACTTGGCCCGCGTGAGCAGATGCTCCTCGGTGCGCAGTTCCGGGCGCGGGCGGAACTCGTCGAGGTAGATGCGCTTGGGGGGAGTGGTCTCTTCAGCGAAGAGGGCGGCTCCTCCCCGCAGAATGATCCCCAGGGTGGCCAGATACCAAAGGCATCGAATGGTTCCCGTCTGTCGTTTCTGACGCTGCATGTTCTGGTCTCTGGGTGGGCCGACTGGTGCCCCCGATTGTCGACGATCTGCGCGTTCAATTACCATGCGGAACGCCACTGAACCGCCATCCACCGGGAAATCCCCCATGCCATTCGCTGCGATCGATCTTCCACTGATCAAGTTGATCGTCAAGGTGGGGGTTCCTCTGATGTTGGTGCTGTTTGGAGTCTGTTACGGGTTGTTTCAATGGATGTACAGCCAGGTCTCCCCCCAGCGGGGTGCCTTGGTCGCCAGTGCCCGGGCCAAGTCGTTGAGGTCTCAAGGGGACTTGACGGCGGCGCTCCGTGAAATCAACAAAGCCGTCGAACTGGATCCCCAGAATCCTGAACACTACTACGATCGTGGGATGGTACATCGTGAACGAGAGGATGACACGAGTGCTTGGGCGGACTTTACCCAGACCATTCAGCTCAACCCCACAGATGGCGTCGCTCACTTCATGCGGGGGATCATCTCCCACAAACGGGAGCAGTTCCGGGAAGCGGTGACCCATTTCACTGAAGCGATCCGCCTGCTACCTGACAATGCCAACTTTTATTTCTGCCGAGGACTGTCTTGGAAGCCTCTCGGTGAGCCAGAACTGGCCTTGCAAGACTTCACCCAGGCGATCGAACTCGACCCCAAACTGGTTTCGGCCCGGAAGAATCGATCCCAGATTTACAGCGCGCGTGGGGACTTTAGAGAGGCGTTGACCGACCACAACCAGATCATTGACGCGAACCCCAAAGACTCTTCCGCGCGGAACCGGCGGGGGATTCTCTGGTATCAGCTCCGCAACTATTCCCGAGCCATTGAGGACTACACCGCCGCCATTCAGCAGGAACCCGAGTCCTCGACTTATTACTCGAATCGTGGTTATTCTCGGCGAGACACAGGTGACATCGAGGGATCACTCGCGGACTTTCAGGAATCGCTACGACTTGATCCTCGCAATACACATGCACTCTCGGGGCGTGCGGGTCTGTGGGTCAAGATTGGACGGGGGCGAGAGGCGCTGGCAGATGCCGAACAAACCTGCCAAATCGATCTCCCCGAGGGGCAAGCGATTCGAGGCTTGGTCAGAATCTCGCTGGGGCAGTTCGACGCAGGGTTTCGGGATTTGAAAGAGTACCAACGACGAAACCCAAATGACGCGAGTGCCGCCAATCGGATCGCCTGGATGCGGGCCTCTCTCGCGGACCCCGGTGCCCGGAACTCCGAAGAGGCACTGCACTACGCTCGAATGGTCTGCGAGATGACCAATTGGAAGATTCCCAGTTGGCTCGACACGATGGCAGCTGCCCTGGCCGATGCCGGGCGAATGGACGAGGCCGTCAAACTCCAGAGACAAGTGGTCGAGATGCTCGGCGACAACTCTTCCGAGTATCAGCAGCGTTTGGACCTCTATCTCAGTGGACGACCGCATCGAAAAGAGTATGCCCAGTTGTAGCTCACGGCAGGATGCGAGCGTAGGTGCCGTCAATTCATCGTCGGAGGTTTTCACTTCGCTGGCTTGCGCGGTCGACTGACCCGGACTTTGATTTTCCGTCGCTTGTACGGTGCGAAAGGTTCGAGGACACTGAGGGGCCGTATAGACCGCCAGATGGCCTGGAATCCCGTTGTCTGCTCGCTCATGCCCCACTTGGCAATCACGCTCTGTTCTTCCGACCAGCTGGCCTTGACCGGCTTGGTGGACGGGGTCGTTGCGGTCTGTGATTCGCCGGTGACGGTCGAGCAGATCGCATCGTCTGCCGGGTTTATGTCGTGGCCGGAATCGGCTTCGATCCTGCACCTGACATTGGGCGAGGACACCACCGGCACGCATCAGGGGCACAACCTTCCGGTCGCGGCCAGTCGGCTGTTAGAGACACCGTTTCGGACGAGCGTGGTGCTATGCCGAGGCTCGCTCCCGGTGAGCGGCACGGGGCAAACCGCCCGGTACCCGGAACGACCCCCGACAGAAGAACCCGCGGCGAGGGCCCAGGCGCTAACCGCGGCAAAGGTGTGGCGGCGCGTGATCCAATCGGCAGCCGGTC
>JANPCU010000272.1:0-2376 GCA_031431195.1 Planctomycetota bacterium
AACGCGGAACGGAGCGTACTCAACACTGCTGCCTCCGGTGTGAGCGGACGGTTTGGTGTCGTCGCCCCCGCGCGTCAGCGTCCAGCTCTTCCCGGCAAGAGCGGTGACGGTCGCGAACTCTGCGCCGATGCGGATCCGGAAGGGCGGCTGAATCAGGAAGGCCGAGCTGTCAGCGACCTGGACCGTGGTCGCTTTCTCATCAATCGCCGAGGCCAGTTCCGTCTCGGGATACAACCGCGTCCGCGACTCCGCTGCGGTGAGCGAGATCCCTTCCAAGGTGATCTTCACCGTAAACTCCGGGTCTCCATCGGCGGACGGACTCAGCAGCTCCAGCGAGGCGACTCGCTGCAAGAGATCGGCCCGCTCGAAGTGCCACAAGAACGTCGCCACCTCGCGCAGCCGGGCCTTCGCGGTCAGCGTGACCGGCACACGGACGCCGATCTTGCCCAGCTGAGTGCGGGTGTCGGGAACCTTGTTCGGCGTGATGGCTTTCCATTGACTCAGCTCGGCGAGTTCTTGCACCCACTTCGTGTACACGCGCTGGGCGTCTTCTGGACGCGCGGGCAAGCTGTCACTGACCGAATCGCGGACCAGCCTCTGCGACTTGATCAGGGCCTTCCACTCCGATCGGCTGTCGCGGACATCCTCCTGCGCTTGCAGCAGCTGGGCGTCCTTGGCCTGCAGCGGCTTGCCGATTTGACTGTCGTATAAGCCCATTCCGCCCCACAACAGGACCGCTGTCCCCAGCCCACCGGCCAGGAGTTTTTCGCGAGGTTCCATGCGATCTCTCCAGTTCAGGTGGGGTTGGGGGGTGAGGTGGTGACAGCCGCTGGCTGCTCTTCCACCGGGCGCGGCAGCTCGGCCTCGATGGCGAATTGCCAGGGATAGTCGGGGTCTTTCCGGGTCTCCAGCGGGGGCGGCGATTTGACCGTCCAGCCCGCGTCGGCGAATTTTTGCAGGAGATCGTCGTAGTCGCTTCGGCCTCGCGCGCGGGCCGTGCCCGTCATCTTAATCCGCTTGGCCCCCGAACTCGGAACCGACTTCAGGTCCGTCAGATACAACCGGTCGGTGCCTGGCAACAGCTGATGAATCTGGTCCCACGCGGCGAGCAAGTCTTGGTCCCCCTCGCCCCAGGTCGTGAGGACTTTCGCGGCGGCCAAGTCAGCTGCCCCGAGAGTCACGTCGGCCTTGTACTTGCCGATTTCGGTGCTCAGGGTTTCAATCTCGTCGTCCATGCTCGCCATCTGCGAGCTGAAGTTCCACCACGTGCCGCCGAGCAGTAATGTGGCCGCTGCCCCGCTCGCCACGACATACTTTTTGGTGTTGTCCGGCTTCTGGGCAGGCTGGCGCGGGTTGACCAAGTCGACACGCGGAATGATCCCCGCCTCACCGGCCAGCCCGCGCGCGATGAGCGCCACGAACGAGAGCCGGTTCTTCGACGGGATCGGCGAGTCGAATCGATCAAAGTCGAGCGGATGGACCTTGGCTCCGAATCGATCTTGCATGGCCTTCACCACGGCCTCGTCGGCTTGCTCGTCCTCGACCAGGTAGACCTGATCGACCTCCACTCCGGGATGCGACTGACCCAGCGAGATCAGACACCGGTTGATCTCCATTTGCAGCGGCGACACATGCCGGGCCGCGTCCCCCTCGGGCAGCCAGACCGCATGCGTGGCGATCAACCGCCGCTGGTCCAGGATCGAGATCTCCACCCGATCGCCCGACTGTGCGACGATCAGCGTCGGCACATCCGGTGTGCCGCTCCGCTCTTCCTCGCGAGCCACCAGTTCCGCGATCAGGAACGGGCTCACTTCCAGCCCGACCAGCTGGAGTTTGGCCCGCGTGAGTAGATCCCGCATCCGCTGGATCCGAGCGGAATCGAGCGTGACCGCGATGACCGCCTGCCCATCGCCCTGCCCTCCCAGCGGGACGTAATCGACCGCAATGGCCGTCGTGGGGGTCGAGGACTTGGCTGCGGATTGAAAGCTCACCAGCGCGGGCAACTCGTCCGCCGGAACGTTCGGCAGCTGGAGTTGCCGGATGACCACCGTCTCGCGCGGGACGACCACGACACACGCCGCGTTGGCCCCCAACGCCATCGTCTTTTCGGACAGTTCGCTGGCGATTTCGACGCCTGCGCGTTCAGGAGTACGGTCTTCGGTGAAGGGGATGGAGAAGGTTTGCGACAGCGACACCTTGCCGCCCTCAATGCGGATCGCCGCCCCGACCAACCCCTCGGTCGACCACTCGATTCCCCAGAACTGCCGCAACTCCGTCTGGGTCGGTTGCCAGAACTTTCGCCATTCAAACACGCACCACTCCCCTGCCCCGCTCCAGGCAACCACATCCCCACTCCTCCGCGCCACCAGAAACTTA
>JANPCU010000273.1:0-2376 GCA_031431195.1 Planctomycetota bacterium
AACGCGGAACGGAGCGTACTCAACACTGCTGCCTCCGGTGTGAGCGGACGGTTTGGTGTCGTCGCCCCCGCGCGTCAGCGTCCAGCTCTTCCCGGCAAGAGCGGTGACGGTCGCGAACTCTGCGCCGATGCGGATCCGGAACGGCGGCTGAATCAGGAAGGCCGAGCTGTCGGCCACCTGCACCGTGGTCGCTTTCTCATCAATCGCCGAGGCCAGTTCCGTCTCGGGATACAACCGCGTCCGCGACTCCGCTGCGGTGAGCGAGATCCCTTCCAAGGTGATCTTCACCGTGAACTCCGGGTCTCCATCGGCGGACGGACTCAGCAGCTCCAGCGAGGCGACTCGCTGCAAGAGATCAGCCCGCTCGAAGTGCCACAGAAACGTCGCCACCTCGCGCAGCCGGGCCTTCGCCGTCAGCGTCACTGGCACGCGGACGCCGATCTTGCCCAACTGGGTGCGGGTGTCCGGAACCTTGTTCGGCGTGATGGCCTTCCACTGGCTTAGATCGGCCAGTTCCAGCACCCACTTCGTGTAGACACGCTGCGCATCTTCCGGACGCGCGGGCAAGCTGTCACTGACCGAATCTCGGACCAGCTTCTGCGACTTAATGAGGGCTTTCCATTCCGACCGGCTCTCTTCGGAGTCCTTTTGCGATTGCATCCACTGGGCGTCCTTGGCCTTCAGCGGTTTGCCGATTTGACTGTCGTACAAACCCAGTCCGCCCCACAACAGGACAGCTGTCCCCAGCCCACCGGCCAGGAGTTTTTCGCGAGGTTCCATGCGATCTCTCCAGTTCAGGTCGGGTTAGGGGTTGAGGTTGTCACAGCGGCGGGCTGCTCCTCGACTGGGCGAAGCAGCTCAGCCTCGATGGCGAACTGCCACGGGTAGTCCGGGTCTTTTCGTGTCTCCAGCGGGGGCGGCGACTTCACCGTCCAGCCCGCATCGGCAAACTTCTGGAGCAGGTCGTCGTAGTCACTGCGGCCTCGAGCGCGGGCCGTGCCTGTCATCTTGATCAGTTTGGCCCCCGAACTCGGAACCGACTTCAGGTCCGTCAGATACAACCGGTCGGTGCCCGGCAACAGCTGATGAATCTTGTCCCACGCCGCCAGGAGATCCTGGTCCCCTTCCCCCCAGGTCGAGAGGACTTTCGCCGCAGCCAGGTCGGGGGCACCGAGCGTCACGTCGGCCTTGTACTTGCCAATCTCGGCGCTCAGGGTTTCAATGTCGTCGTCCATGCTCGCCATCTGCGAGCTGAAGTTCCACCACGTCCCGCCGGCCAGCAGTGTGGCTGCTACCCCGCCCGCCACGAGATACCGCTTGGTGTTGTCCGGCTTCTCGGCAGGCTTGCGCGGGTTGACCAGGTCGACACGGGGAATGATCCCCGCCTCACCGGCCAGCCCGCGCGCGAGCAACGCCACAAACGAGAGCCGATTCTTCGACGGGATCGGCGAGTCGAACCGATCAAAGTCGAGCGGATGGACCTTGGCCCCGAACCGATCCTGCATGGCCTTCACGACCGCTTCGTCGGCCTGCTCGTCCTCGACCAGGTAAACCTGATCGACCTCCACTCCGGGATGCGATTGCCCCAGCGAGATCAGGCAGCGATTGATCTCCATTTGCAGCGGCGACACATGGCGGGCCGCGTCCCCCTCGGGAAGCCAGACCGCATGCGTAGCGATCAGCCGCCTCTGGTCGAGGATTGAGATTTCGACCCGGTCGCCCGATTGCGAGACGATCAGCGTCGGCACATCGGGCGTACCGCCCTGCTCTTCCTCGCGTGCCACCAGTTCCGCAATCAGGAACGGACTCACTTCCAGTCCGACCAGCTGGAGCTTGGCCCGCGTCAGTAGATCCCGCATCCGCTGGACCCGAGCGGAATCGAGCGTCACGGCGATGACCGCCTGCCCATCGCCCTGCCCTCCCAGCGGCACGTAATCGACCGCGATCGCCGTTGTGGGGGTCGAGGACTTGGCCGCCGACTGGAAGCTCACCAGCGCGGGCAATTCGTCCGCCGGAACATTCGGCAGTTGGAGCTGTCGGATGACCACTGTCTCGCGTGGGACGACCACGATGCAGGCCGCATTGGCTCCCAGCGCTGTCGTCTTCTCGGCCAGTTCGCTAGCGATGTCGACGCCCGCGCGTTCGGGTGTGCGATCCTCGGTGAAGGGGATGGAGAAAGTTTGCGACAGCGAGACCTTGCCGCCCTCGAGGCGGATCGCCGCCCCGACCAACCCTTCGGTCGACCACTCGATTCCCCAGAACTGCCGCAACTCCGTCTGGGTCGGTTGCCAGAACTTTCGCCATTCAAACACGCACCACTCCCCTGCCCCGCTCCAGGCAACCACATCCCCACTCCTCCGCGCCACCAGAAACTTA
>JANPCU010000274.1:0-7763 GCA_031431195.1 Planctomycetota bacterium
CCTCCAAGATCAGGGTACACAGCGATGTGTTCAGTAAGCGGCCCCCCTGGTCACACCACGCGTCCTTCTTCGGAAGTTCCGGATTCCAGCTGCCCGCCGCGCACCCCTGCTTCTCTTGCGAGTCGATCAGGGACTTCCGCATCGCCCGGTTCCACTCGTCCCCATTCGGGCCAGACTGGTTATGCATCGCTTGTGTGGCGTAGTAGAAGTAGTATGAGTTTCTCGCGCCCACGCCCGGCATGTTCTTCATCAGGTATTCCGCGCCTTCGACCAGTGCTGGGTCGTCTCGTTTGGTCCCCAAGAACTGCTTGCCGAGCATGCCGACGGATGTCATCGCCGGACTCGGGCCAGTTTCCACCATGTAACAGCACAACCCTCCCGAAGTCCCTTTGGACACCGACTTCAGATACTTCTGCGCCTTTTCCCACACCGGCGGAGGAACATTCAACCCAACCTGTTCCGCACTCTTGAGGGCTTGCATCTGCCATCCCGTGACCGATAGATCGCCGGGTGTCAACTGGCCGCCGGGCAGATAGTAGTGCCAGCCGCCCAATTCCGGATGCTGTGCTCGGCAGAGATAGTCGATGGCCAGCTGGGCGGGGGCTTTTAGAGTCTCGTCTTGGGAGAGGCCGTAGGCTTCGCACAGGGTGATGGTGGCGATCCCTTGGGCGTACATCGACGGTACGCCCCCTTGCAAGTTGCCATCGGGTTTGATGGTCCGCCCCATGTATTCGATTCCGTCGGATATTGTTTTCTGGTACGGCCCCTTGGATTGATGAGTCTGCCCGGCTGCCAGGAAAGGCAGCAGAGCGAACGCCGTCGCAGCTGCATTCGATTGAGTCTCGCCTTCGCAAGTGCAAGTGGCGTCCGTGCAGTGTTTGGAGTGGCCATCGAAGCTCCACGACCCGTCCGTATTCTGGTGCCGAGCCAGCCAGTTCAGACCGCCACCCACGGCCCGCTCTGTCGCCTTGGTGCCACCCGTTCCGTCCCTTGGCTTACGCGAACTGAAGCGACCTTCGCCGCTGCCCTCCTCTGACGACTGCTCGTGTCCGGGGGTGATTTCGGTCTCGTCACCACCTGCTGCCGTCGGCCCCGCAGCGTGGAGGGAGAACGGTACGCCAATCGTCTCCGCATTCATGACGATGGCAACGGTCCCGGCGAGGAGTGCCACCAGCCCGAGTACGTGAAACAGAATCGCCAGGCCCCACCACTTTCCCTGCACCCTGGACCACGACTGTGCCGAGGCGAGTACGTCAACCACGAATGGCTTGGTCAACGAGGGAGGTCGAGTGGACATCCGAAAGACTCCAAACAAAGCATGGAACGTGAACGATGGGGACAGTGAATGGCATCACGAGCGATCGGTGAATGATCGAGTGATTAGAAACCCATCATTCGCATTTCGACGAACGAGTGCTGCCGAGATCCGTTTCTGGCACAGTGGAGCAGTGTTAGAATTCGTCTTCAGGAAAGGCAGTCAGGAATGTCTGCCCCACCAAACAGTAGCACAGACATTCCTGTCTCTGCGAACTGAAAACAGACTCTGAGTCCGCTCAAGTAGCCACAAGAAACTCAAGAAACGCAAAAAGAAGAGTCCCCCTTTTTGCGTTTCTTGAGTTTCTTGCGGCCACCCCCTTCAGAGGGAATTCAACCGACAGTGAAGCCACCCACCCTTGGGCCTACTTCTCCTTGATGTCGAACGTCGGCTTGGGCATGTCGTCTTCCTTCTCGCCGGTCTTGTCGAGCTTGTACAGCGGCAGAAACCGGTAGTAGACCTCCAGGTTCAGCGTGTTCACCGAGGTAATCAGCAGCCGCCCCCCTTGGTCAGCCCAGGCGTCCTTCGTCGGCAGTTCCGGGTTCCAACTTCCCGCTGCACACCCCTTCTTCTCTTGAGTCTGGATC
Organism: Planctomycetota bacterium; assembly: GCA_031431195.1. Classification (GTDB taxonomy): domain Bacteria; phylum Planctomycetota; class Planctomycetia; order Planctomycetales; family Planctomycetaceae; genus TH-plancto1. The sequence continues at coordinate 1,903 of JANPCU010000274.1, forward strand.
AGATACTTCCGTGTGGCACGGTTCCATTCATCCCACTCCGGTCCCGGCAGGTTGTGCATCACCTGCGTCGCGTAATAGAAATAGTAGGAGTTCCGGGCTCCCGCACCCGGCATGTTGGCCATCATGTACTTCATCCCTTCGTCCATTTGCGGGTCACTCCGCTTGACTCCCAGAAACTGCTTACTCAACAAACCCACAGCTGTCATCGTTGTGGTCGGACCCGATTCCACCATGTAACAACTCAGTCCGCCTTTTTCGCCCTTCGACACGGACTTCAGGTACTTGGCGGCCTTCTCCAGCACCACCGGCGGAACTTCCAACCCGGCCATCTTGGCACTCTTCAGAGCCATCAGCTGCCAGCCGACAACGGACAGGTCGCCAGGGGTCACGGGACTTCCGGGCAGGTAGTAGTGCCAGCCGCCCAGCTCCGGATGTTGAGCCCGGCAGATGTACTCCACCGCTTTTTGAGCGGGAATCTTCAACCGCGCATCCTTGGACATGCCATAGGCTTCGCACAGCACAATCGTCGCCACACCCTGGGCATACATCGACGGCGAACCCGCTTGCAGGTTGCCATCTGGCTTGGCGGTCCGCCCCATGTATTCGATTCCGTCGGCAATCGTCTTCTGGTACGGACCCTTTGATTTATGAGTCTGGCCAGCAGCCAAGTATGGCAGCAGGGCAAAGGCGGTCGCTCCGGCATTCGAGGGGCTTTCTCCATCACAGGTGCAGCTGGTGTCTTTGCAGTGCTTCGAGTGGCCGTTGAAACTCCACGAACCGTCCGCGTTCTGATGCCGGGCGAGCCAGTTCAGACCGCCACCCACCGCCCGCTCGGTCCCCTTGGTGCCGCCGGTGCCGACCATCGCTTCGCGGGAGCCGGACCCGCGTCCGCCGAACCCTTCGCCCGCGCCGCCTCGACCGGCGTTCTTGCCAGTTCCCTTGCCATATCCGATCCCGCCATCACCCGCAGCCCCTGGCCCTTCCGACACCGAGAATCCGCCCAGCCCGCCAAAGTCATTCTCCGAGGCCGTCGCAATCCCGCCACCCGATTCGGAGAACTCGGCCGAGTTGTCGTTGAACTGGGCATCCTGAGAGACCACCGGGGCCTCCGTCATCATGAGCGATTCGGTCGTCAACTCTGTGACTTCCAGCGGAGTGTCCTTGATCTCAAACTGAGTCAGATCGGACTCCGGAATCGCGGTGTCCATCACCGACTCGAACAGCGGCACTTCCCCGATGTTCGTGACCACGGCGATGGTGCCGGCCAACAGCCCCACAGCCCCGAGCGCCAGGACATGGAACAGAATCGCCATGCCCCACCACTTGGCCTGGACCTTGGCCCACTCCTTGGCGGATTCGAGGAACGTGTTGACGAGGGGGCTGGACGCTGAAGAAGCGGGTGCGGACATCGAAATAAACTCCAGGCAGAACGCTGGGGGTGAACGATTAGACGCTTGAATTGTCACCTGCAAATGCAATGAAGTCAATCCGTACGTCTGGAATCCAACGGGTTTTGCGGCGGGAGCGGAGGGTGGCCCGCCTCCAGATCCTCGAGGAACGAATCCACAGTCGCCTCATCAATCATCGGCATCCGCTGGGTCGGCGGCTTCATCTTCGCCCACCACTGCACCAGCAGCACCAACCCCACCAAGGAGACTACGATCCCAATGATCCAGCGGACGTTCAGCCCCTCGTCCGGTTGATTTTGCTTGGCAGCTACCTCGTCATAGAGCATGCGTCCAATCAGCAGCGGGGCGGTCCGCTTGACTCCCAGGGCGTCTTCATAGGCCAGCTTCTTGTGGAAGAAGCCCACAAAGCGGGCGTCCAGAAAGCAAGCCCCCTTGATCTCAATGCCCGGTGGCACGTCGACAAACACCACGCAGTAGGGGAATGTCTGCGACTCGTCCGACGGTCCCCACGCCTCGTAAACTCGCTTCACTTGGGCCGAGTTCTCCGCAGCGTCATGCTGCCGCATCAGTCGCACATGCAGCTTCACGTCGACCAGTGCCCCGCGATGCTTGTCCGGGGCCTGAAACAGATGAGTAAACTGCAAGTCCGTGCGCGCGAGCCGGCGCAGCTCCTCGCCCGGCTTGGCGTAGGCCCATTTCACCATCCGCCAGTAAGCGGGCATCTCCTCAGCTGCTAGCGGAGTCATGTCGCCAATCGCCTGCAACTCTTCCTTCAGGGCGTCGATTTCCTCTTCATCGGTATGTCCGGGATGCTCCACAACCAGTTCCTGCCACGGAGTGCCCAGCGGAACAACAGGCTTCGAGGCGGCTTCTTCAGCGGCCCGTTCCGAGGCAATCGTTCTCCACGAGGACGACTTCTTCGCCTGCACATACAGCAGGCCCACAATGCCCAGCAAGAAGATCGCCGAACTCAGCCGCAACAGCTCGCGAGTGCTGAAAAAACCAGTCGGTCCACGGGGAGTGGGGGACATGTTACGGCGCTCCTGGTTTCACTTCAGGACGTTCCACGATCATTCGCCCGATGATCAAGGGAGCTGACCGTTTTGCTCCCGTCGCATCTTCATAGGCGATATTTTTGAGGAAGAACCCCACGAAGCGAGCATTGAAGAATGCGGCACCCTTGACCTCAACTCCCGGCGGAATGTCTGCAAACACGACGCAGTATGGAAACGTCCTTGACTCTTCTGTGGGGCCCCACGCTTCATAGACTTGCTTGATATTCGCTGAATTCTCTGGAGCGTCATGCTGTCGCATCAGTCGCACCTTCAGCTCCACATCGACCAATTTTCCTCGGTGCTTATGCGGAGCTTGAATCAGATCATTCAACAATAAGTCGGACTGGGCCTGCTTCTGCAACTCGTCCCCAGGAGCCGCGTAGGCCCAGTTCACCATCCGCCAGTAGGCGGGCATCTCCATCTTGTCCAACGGAGTCCGATCGGAGACAACCTGCAACTCGGCTTTCAGAGCGTCAACCTCCTGTTTATCCGTATGGCCGGGATGCTTGACGATTCGTTCTGTCCAAGAGCTTTTCGCAGGCACTGCGGGCTGCTTGATGGAGTCCTCTGCGACCAGATTCGAGGCCATCATCGCTGATGAGGAGGAATTCAATCCCGGCAAAAAGTCCAGGCCCACAATGCCCAGCAGAAAAATCGCCGAACTCAGCCGCAACAGCTCGCGAGTCGTGAAAAAACCAGTCGATCCACTCGGGGTGGGTGGCATCTTACGGCGCTCCTGCCGCTCCTTCCGGAAGTTCCACGAAGCTGAGCTTGCTCAGTTGGGAACCATCGGGGAGTTTTTGCTTGGTGCAGACATCGATCACCTTCATCAGTTCATCATACCGCAGTTTAGACCCGACTTGCAGAATGACTTGCTTAAACAACAAATCGGGGTCCTTAAGCAGATTCTCCAGCTTGATGTCCAGGACTCGGACATCCCGTCCGACTTCGCCGTCACCCACCAGAATCGTCTCAATGCTGCCGCTGCCGTTAGAGGCGATCGTGATGATCAGCGACTCGATCCCTTCCACAGGGTTCGTGTTATTCTTATCCTGGCCCGCCTTCGCTTTCGCGTTAGCTTCCTTGATCGCCTCGGGTGGCGGCAATCGCAGCATGATCTGACCCTCCACCGGGTCCGGCTTAAACGTCAATACGAAGAACGCCAGCAGCTGGAACGCCATGTCGAGCATGGCGGCCAGATTGAGCTTCACTTCGCTCGATTTCCCGTGACGACGTTTCATGGGATCTACTCCGGTCGCTTGGCTTTGAGGGCGAACTTGCGGTAGCCATGCTCCTGGCACGATTTGATGACGTGATACAGATCCTTGAACCGGGACGCTTCGTCCGAGCGGATCACGATCATGGTCGGGAGCTCATCACCGTCCTTGATATCCATTCCCTTACCCTTGGCAGTCATGCGGCTGACCCGCGCCTCCTCGGCGATGTAACGGACCATGTCGACCTTTTCTCCATACACGGTCAGATCGCCCGTCGGAGACAGGTTCAGGATCAACAACTCCTCCTGCCCTTTCGTGTCGATCGGCATGGCAGACCCCACGACCGGCAGCTTGAGGGTCATGTCAAACGCCGCCGCCTTGAAGTTCATCACCAGCATAAAGAAGGTGATCAGCTGGAAGACCATGTCAAGAATCGGGGTGAGGTCGGCCTCCCCTTCGGCTTGCGCTCCGGACATGACAATGCCTCAGTGGGTGATCGGGGACAACGGGCCCGGACAGGAATCGTAGTGCCTCTTTCAGGCGGACGGAGGGGCGGCAGCGGGAGTTGCCGCCGCCGGTCGCTTGGCCATGCTGGCGACCTTGGTAACCAACTCTTCCGCCTTCGTGAAGGCCTCGTCATTCAGGGAGCTGATTTTGTTGCGGAAGATCGCGTGCAGGAAAATGGCTGGCACCGACAGCAACACGCCCTCAAAGGTCAACAGTAGGGCTTCGGAGATTTCGCCCGCGACCTCACTGGCTTTCAGCACTGATCCTTCGCTCATCGCAATGGCACCGAACGCACCGATCATCCCTTTGAGCGTGCCCAGCAGGCCGATCATCGGGCCGAGCGTGCCCAGCACCGCCAGCATCGAAATCTTTCGTTCACCTTCCGAGTGAATCACCTCGAAGGTGCGTTCCATGGCCCCGCGAGCCTCAGAAATGCCCGACGGAAGTTCTGCGATCCCTGCTCGCATGAGACGGGAGTATTCCGACCCGTCCTCCTTCACCACCGCGTAGAGACCCTTCAGGTCTCGCTTCTCCAATGCTGCCGTGCATTGATCCACGACCTGTGGCGGCATGACCTTGCTCGGAACGAGTTCGGTGAACAGTCGTCCCGAAGTCGCGATGAAGTAGATCGACAAGACCATCAGAAAGGCCCCGATCCAGCCGGAGGTGACGATGATCCACATCAACTTGCTGCCGGGCGGCTTGTGCTCGGAAGTAGCAGGCTTGTCCGCAGCTCCCGCAGCCGGAGCCGCCGCCCCCTCAGCGGCCGGAGCCGCCGCTTCTTGTGCCCGAACCGGATTCACCATCATGCTGTGGATCAAGCCAAAGCCGAACAGCAGGAAACAACTCCCAACCAGCCAACGTTGCATCGTCGTCAGTCCTGTGAAATGATCGATCCATGGCAAAACCTTGCCCGACCGGTGTGTGATTCATCGAATGGGGATCAAGATGTGATAGGACCGAACAACGTAACCAGCTGTTCGTGGAAATGCAACAATTCGGGGTAGATCAATGCATTTCGTAGAAAAAGTGTCTGGCGAAGCAGGAGGGGTATGCCGTGCGGCGGGTTGGAAATGTGGATGCATCACAACAATCGCCCGCTCGGGTGAGGCGAATGCGGCGAGAAATGCACACTCTCGACAACAAGCGGAAAACCGAGAAAGTCTGTTCATGTCCGCTACCAGAAAGCTCGATCCAAAGATTCTCACTCAGAACACTTGCCGAACGGGGAGTAGACTGGATAACCTTTCTGCCCCGCCGCTAACCACGGCGGCAACAGGCGTCGGGCGTGTAGCTCAGTTGGTTAGAGCGCAGCTCTGATAAAGCTGAGGTCCGTGGTTCGAATCCACGTACGCCCACTCGACGATTAGTAGATTCACTCAAATCATGCGATCCAGCGTCCTGGTTAGCGTGTCGAGAGTGAAACGGTTGCGGGGGCATAGCTCAATTGGCAGAGCGCCTGCTTTGCAAGCAGGAGGTTTCCGGTTCGATTCCGGATGTCTCCATAGTGTCTAGCGATGTGAAGGATGTTTGAAAAAACAGACCTGAGATCGTTGACACGGGGTGGCGGTGGTTTTACACTGCTCGACCCCATGCGGCCCGGCTGTGTGGGGGAGGGGACTGCGAGTGGGCTTCGGCTTGCTGGGTGTCCTCAACGCGGGAGGCTTCTGGCC
>JANPCU010000275.1:0-8711 GCA_031431195.1 Planctomycetota bacterium
ATGGTCAACTGTTCCCCGGTCCTGGGGAATGGCGGAACATACCGAGGAGTGCTCGCCAGCTTCGATGACGTGACACTTCTCGAAGAGAAGAAGAAAGAACTGCATATCGCGAAAGAGGCGGCGGAGTCGGCCAACCAGGCGAAGAGTGACTTCTTGGCCAACATGAGCCACGAGATTCGCACTCCCATGAATGCCGTGCTGGGATTCACGGATGTGCTCAGGCGCGGGATGGCGGCATCGGCCGAACAACAGGAACATTACCTGGATACCATTCATACGAATGGGACACACCTATTGGGATTGATCAACGACATTCTCGACCTGTCCAAGGTCGAGGCGGGTCACTTAGATCTGGAGTCGACAGAGACGCCGCTGCACAAGATGGCGTTCGAAGTTGTGGAAGTGCTGAGCGTCAAGGCTCGCGAGAAGGGGATCACACTGAACTACGAGTCCGCTGGCAAGGTGCCGGACCTGATCCTCAGCGATCCGACCCGATTGCGTCAGATCCTGACCAACCTGCTCGGGAATGCGATCAAGTTCACCTCCCACGGAGGTGTCCGCCTGGTGTCGCGGGTCGTGAAGAATCGCCACCAGCAAGTGCTGGTGATAGACATCATCGACACCGGTATCGGCATGCAGCCGGAAACGCTTGGTCGATTGTTTAACGCCTTTGTGCAAGCCGACAGTAGCACCACTCGCAAGTTTGGGGGAACGGGTCTTGGCCTGGCTATCAGTCGCAAGTTTGCCCAAGCGATGGAGGGTGACATCAGCGTCACCAGCGAACTCGGGCAGGGCACGACCTTCACTGTCATGGTCCCGCTGCTCTCCGCGAAGGACGCTCGCTGGATCGATGCCGAGGCCGCCGGTCAGGAGTTCCGCAAGAATCGAACTGCACGCGGCATCGATCCGTCCCAGCTGAGCTTGAAGGCCGCAAGAGTCCTCGTCGTGGACGATGGCGAGCCGAATCGTGAGCTCATCTGCCTGGTCCTGCGACGGGCGGGCCTTACCGTCGATGAAGCGGGCAACGGGGCCGAAGCCATCACTGCCATTGAGGGGGCCAAGTACGACATCGTCTTGATGGATATGCAGATGCCCGTCAAGGACGGTTATACGGCGACATCAGAGTTGCGAAAGTCCGGCTACACAATGCCGATTATCGCCCTGACCGGTCACGCCATGAAGGGGGATGAGGAGAAGTGCCGAGCCGCAGGTTGTACGGGGTATCTGACCAAGCCGGTGAACATTGATGAGTTACTGCAAACTATGGCAGCGATCGTGGGACGAGATGCGACTCGCCCGTTGCCAGCCACCGCAGCCGCTGTGCGTCCGGCAGCGCCACGCACGCCTCCCGCGATCGCCACGATCAGCAGTGCGGTATCGACCGGTCCCATTGATCGAATCGTCAACGCCGTGCGATTGGCCCCCGTGACATCCACGTCGTCGGTCCGTCAGGAGGAAGCCTGCCCGCTGGTCTCGACTCTGCCCATGAACGACCCCGAGTTTCGGGAGATCGTTGTTCGATTCATTGATCGACTCGACGCTCAGGCCGAAAGGATGCGGGCCGCGCTGGCGAATAAGGACGCTCAAGAGTTGGCCAATCTCGCTCACTGGCTCAAGGGAGCGGGTGGTACAGTCGGCTTCGGCCTCCTGAGCACTGTGGGGAAAGATCTGGAGACGAGTATCAAATCCCGCGACTGGGTTGGTGCGGGTGACTTGCTCGACCAGTTAGAAGCACACGCGCGGCGAATCGTCGTGCCGGAATTGTCGCTGGTGTGAGGCGGGAATTCGTCATGACCGGGATTCTCAGGAAGAAACGTCTCGAAATCTCCACGCTGCTGAGGGCTCCCAACCCTCTCTGAAAAGATTGAGCTACACCTACTACAGAGGGCAGTACCTGAGCCCCCCAAGGAGCGAATCATGATCCCCGCGAATCCCGAATCAACGACCGTCCCGCGATCGACCTCCAGTCCGAAGGTCCGGCCCTCGGGGGCGTCGCTTCAGCGCGTTCTGGACACGAACGCCGCCAAGCGTCTGTCGGAGACAAAAAGTTCCCGCATCCTGATTGTGGATGACGAGGAGTTGAACGTTCGCATTGTGCGCAAGTATCTCACCGATGCCGGGTACACCAACTTTGTGACGACCTCCGACTCGACGGACGCGATTGACCTGATCCGAAAAGAACGTCCCGACCTAGTCCTGCTCGACGTGATGATGCCCGAGGTCAGTGGCATCGACATCCTGCACCTGATGCACCTCGATGATCGCCTGCACCATATCCCCGTCGTCGTTCTTTCAGCGGCGACCGACCGCGATGTGAAGCACATCTGCTTGGAATTGGGAGTCTCCGACTTCCTCAGCAAGCCGATCGATCCGATTGAGCTGCTGCCCCGCGTGCGTAACACCCTTCAGAATAAACAGTATCGAGATCAACTCTCCATCCATGCAGAGAAGCTGGAGGACCAGGTCCGGCAGCGCACCGCAGAGCTGGCCGCATCTCGCGAAGAAATCGTCCACTGTCTGGCCCGAGCGGCCGAGTACCGCGACGACGACACCGGTCACCACGTGATGCGCGTCGGCAAGTACGTGGGCGTCATCGCTCGTGAGATGAAGTTCAACGAGTCCCGGGTCGAAGTGTTGGAGTTGGCCGCTCAGCTGCATGACATTGGCAAGATCGGAATTCCCGATGCCGTGTTGCACAAGCCCGGCAAGCTCGATGACGATGAGCGAGCCACGATCAACACACACTGCGCGATCGGCAAGCAGATCATCCAACCGCTGACCCCTCATGAATGGGCTATCCTCAAGAGCCACACGCGACTCGGTTCCAATCTGCTGCATGTCTCTAGTTCACCACTCCTGATGCTGGCCTCCCGGATCGCACAGACTCATCACGAACGCTACGACGGGACCGGCTATCCGCTGGGATTGAAGGGCGAAGACATTCCCATTGAAGGTCGCATGACAGCTGTGGCTGACGTGTACGATGCGCTCAGCACGAAGCGGGCCTACAAGCCCGCGTTTCCGCGAGAGAAGTGCTTCGAGATCATGTCCGAGGGACGTGGCACGCACTTCGATCCGGCGATTCTCGATGCGTTCTTCAGACGTGCCGACGAGATCATCCGCGTGCAGATGGAATACATGGACCCGCATTGAGTATGCACGACGCATCACGCAAAAGCCCAGTGGTTGTAACCACTGGGCTTTCATGATTTCAATCGACCGCTCGTGCGGGCTTTGCACTCTCCAGCAAATACCGCATCAGATCGCGTGTGTCGGACTCGTTGATGAGTTCACCAAAGTTCGCGGGCATCAGTGAGACTGGTGAAACCGTTTGCGATTCAATTTCGCTCTTTGTCAGAGAGAACTCCTTGCCCGCTCGGTCTGCAAAGTAGAACGTCTCTCCCTCCATGCGTCGCGGCAGACCGATCAGAACGAGTCCCTCGGTCGTCACAATTGTTGATGAACGAAACGCCGCATCGACGTTGCGATTGGGAGCCAGCATGTCCTCCAGCAACCGATCGAGACCGCGAATCCCCACGCCGTCCAGTTGCGGGCCGATCTTCTGCCCCTCACCCCGCAGCTGGTGACAGGCGATGCAGTGTTTCTTGAACAGCTCCAGCCCGCGTACGGACTGGCCTGCGTTTGAGACGCAGGCGGCCTTGCGCGTGGCGATCAGCTTGGCGGTGGCCTCATCTTCGGACGGCAAGTTCTTGGTGAGATACTCGACTGCGGTATTCAGCTCTGAACTGTTGAGGGCCTGCAGCCGCTGGGCAATCTCCGGACGACGGAGCAGGTGGGCCGAGACGATTCCGCGCCGCACGAAGTCGATGCAGAGGGTCGCTCCATCCGGTTGCTGGCAGAGCTGGGCCGCGAGTGTCGCTTGCCCGGATTGAGGCACCCCACGCAGCACGACCTCCAAATCTTCGGCATAGGTCGCCGTTTCACCCGAGACGAGCGAGGCGAACAACCGCTCTCTCCTCACCGCATCCCACAGCCCGCTGGAGGCTGACGACGCCAGGATCGACACGCGCGGATCGGACGCACCCACGGCCATCGCGACCGCCGCTTGCGTCCGCGTCGAAAGGCTCGCCGCCGGATCGCGGACGACATTCCGCAGCTGATCCGCTGCGGCAGTCACCTGATATCGACGAATGAGTTGAGCAATGGCCGCGAACGAGGTTTTGTCGGCCCGGGGATTCAGATCCACCATTGAGAATCGTCCCACGGCCAGCCAAGCGAACGAACCTCGATCATCACCGTCAATGATCTCGATGTACCCGCGTCGCCCCTCCAGATCGTCGAGCTTCCACTCCACGCGCTGAGCCAGGTCATTGCGAGGCGGAAGCGTCTCTCGCAGCACCTCGTTCGTCATCGCATCGCGCAGCCGCACCAGATTATTCGGCGGGGCAGGGCGGTCGGGGTGGTCATTGTGTCCGGCCATAAAGAAGCTCATCGACTCCGGCAGATTGAACGCATCGGACTGAAACACGCCGGTCTTCTGTTCACCGCGCGGCAGGCTGCCGAAGAATGGGCTGGCTGCGTTACCATCGGCTGACGGTCGTTGTTGGTGGACAAAGACCTCCTCGGTGTCGAGCGTCACGCCACCCAGAGGCCGACTCAACCAGCCGAGCTGGTTGCGGGGCAGCGACTTGAGCGTGGCGATACAGACCTCGCTCACCCAGTCCCGCATCACGGCGGGTGGCTCGATGCCCCGGGCTCGCAAGCCCTCATCGAGGGCGGACAACTCCGTCAGTGAATCCGCTCGGTTCTGCTGCGAACGCTCTCGCAGCTGAGTGATCCAGCCCGCCAGTTTCGGCTCGGCCAGTCGCTGAGCAATGAAGGTTGTGACCATCAGCCGCTCGGCGTCGCTGGGCAGCGAAGTGGTGTCGAGAGTCATCAGCAATTCGGCTCCCGCATCGCTGCCAGTCGCCATGATGATGGGCAGGAACTCCGACGGGTGAGTGATCACGAGAGCCGCCACGCTCGGATCGGCGGCCACGGACTCGACCGCCAAATGATTGCGGAGAGAAATACGCGCCGTGTGAACCAGATGGGTGTCACGCGGGTCGGCCTTCTCCCAGACCTTCCAGAGAGGCTCTACGGACTGGGGGTCAGTGGGCTGCCGTCCCAGTGCATCGGCAGCGGCCCGACGTACCATCGCATGCTCATCGGTGAGGAGTGTCAGCACGGCGTCCGCTTCGGAAGTGCGCCACCGGGTGCGTTCCGCGATCAGCCGCGCCAGATGGGTTCTCACCACAGGCGATGGATCGTGGAGTAGGTGATCGCGAAGCGCATCGTCGAGGCCACCGCTCCGTTCCAACACCCACATTCCGCAGACTCGCAGTTCCGGAGACTCCGACTTCTTCATGGCCGCTTGAACCGGCCCGATGACCTCACTGAACAACTGGAAGCGATCGGTGATCTCGTGTGTGGCCAAGGTGCGGACCGTGATGTTCGGGCTGGCGAGTGAGTCGATCAGGCTGTCGAGAGTGGAAGTCCGCAGGTTCACCGGTTCCGGCGGAGTGGCTCCCTCGCCGGTGTAGACGATGCGCCAGACTCGCCCCTTCTCGCGGTCGCGCCGTGGATGTTGGAGTGGAACTTCGTAGTGGCCGATGATCGCGTTGTAGAAGTCCGCCACATAGAGCGCTCCATCCGGTCCCAGCTTGACATCGACAGGGCGGAACCAGCCATCGTCACAGGTGATGAAGTCAGGCTGGGAGTTGACGAGCAGGGTCGATCCATGCATGTCGAGCTTGTCGCGGTGGACCTGCCCGTTGACGGGGTTGCAGAGGTACAGGCACTCCTGGAACTCCTTCGGGAACTGCGGGGCCTGATACCACGCGACACCGCAGATGCCGGTGGAGCCGTGGCTGTGGTCGATCATGTCGGGGCCGTAACCCAGTCCATCGTGCGGCTTGCCAAAGCTCGAGTAATACGCCCCGCGCAGCAGCATCGTCAGTGGCATCGAGTGGCAATCGGCGTCGAAGGCATTCCCCCAGTGATCGAAGCAGAGGCCGAACGGGTTCACTTGCCCCCAGGTGAACTGCTCAATCGCGGAACCGTCCGCCTTGAACCGGAACGTGTTTCCCGAGTTCAGCTTCAGCGACTGTCCGTTGCGGCCAGTGATGTTTGAAGTATTGCGGAACCCGTGCGTGGCATAGACCCAGCCGTCGATCCACCGCGTGAACGATGAGGCCATCCCGTGCGTGTCGAGGTTCCCGATCTTCCCGTACAGCACTTCCTGGTCATCGGACTTCCCATCCCCGTTGCGGTCATAATAACGCACGATGTTGGGGATGCTGAAGACGATGGCACCATCCTTGGTCGGTACATTTCCGATGGGGATGTTCAGTCCGTCGATGAATGTGGAGACCTTCGCGGGCTTTCCGTCCGGTCCGATTCCCTCGACGACGGTCAACCAGTCGCGCGGTGCGGGCGACGACGGGCCGTCGAACTTTTCCTCGCGTGGTTCGACACCATCGCCCTGCGCGGGGTAGGGGTACTCGACGGAACTCGTAATAAACAGCCGCCCCGCCGCATCGAAGTTCAGATTCATCGGCTGCCCGATGAGCGGCTCCGAAACGACCAGCTGGATTTCGAATCCGGGAGGCAGGTGGAAAGCGGCCCGCTGTTTCTCGGGGGTGAGCGGGTCGGTCTCGACGACCAGCGGGGTGGCTTGAGCGACCACCGACCAGAAACAGATGCCGAGAATCCAAACAGAACGGGCCACTGATTGCATCGCGGCGTTTCCCCGAGGGCTGAAGCTCAAAACTGCAAAGATATCACGCAGCGTAACAGTCTATCGCGCGGCGGTCGACCGGGACGGGCCACTCGTCTCACCGGGTGTGCTAGCGAATTCAATCTTGCCTATTGTGACATTCCCCCAGACTCGAATGATGGCGCAAATTCTTCTTGTGTATCGGATTCTTGCGGGTAACATGTCAGATGTCAGGTGGCCTGGGGGCGACTATCAGAGATTCTCGCTGGGCAGGCTTCGTTCGAGATTGCTCGTGAAGACACGGAGGACATGATGGTACATCACTCAACTGTCGGAGTGCCGGAAGGGTTTGAAGCCCAGATGGAAGATGACTGCCGATTCGCCGAGCCGGGTTTCAGTCTGTGCCCGCCACATCTGGTCGAGGCCGAGGTGAGTCAGACCTTGCGAGACACGCCGGGAGTCCATGTCGAGTCCCTGTCAGTTCACCGCATTGATGGCGGTGTCTGCCTGCATGGGGTCATCGAGATCGACGACCCTTCGACCGATGTCGAGGATGTGATCCGTCGAGCCTTGTCGATTGATCACGTGATAAACCGCATGGTGGTCAAGTATGGCCCCTCAGCAGTGTGCCCGATCGCCGACTCGGATTCATCGTTCATGTGGGGGTAAACCTGGCGTAAGATAATGAGTCCTGGAGTCAGTGTTATCCGTCGTCTCGTTTGCGATCAGTACCCAGATACATCCGCTCCTCTCCCTGGGAAAGAACGGATGGTCAGGGGTGGCCTCCCTCCATCGGATTGTCGCGGGGCATGAGTTGGAGTGTCTCGCATTTTTCATGGAGACAGGTGTTAGACTTCACACGGCCCAGATTGAGGCGTACGACGGACGTCTTTGTCTAACCTTTCTACACAACTCTCTGAAACAATTTACCACGGGCCGTTTTTTCTGGCAGGAGATTTGCGCCATGGAATTGGTGTCTGGAATCGCATGTCGAGTGGGCAGGGAGGCCGGGGGAGATGGATATTGCAGACGAGTTCGCGGGGATCGATCTGGGGGATCGGCGGCTGGATGAGCGGGCGGTGGAGTTGATCGAGTCGTTATCGCGGCAGCCGATGGTGTCGATTAATGCGGCGTGTGGTGGGCTGGCGGAGACGACGGCGGAGTATCGTTATATCGATCATATAGATGTCACGCCGGAGAAGCTATTAGAGCTGCATTGGGCGGCGACGATCGAGCGAATAAAAGGGCAGCCGGTGGTGCTATTATTTTAGGTCACGACGGAGCTGGATGATACCTCGAGCGGTGCCGAGTGAGACGTTCCGGCGGGCGGGGTGGCGTCAGACCCTGGTTCTGCGGGGTCTCCTCGAAGTCCCATCCGGTTCACGCCGGACGCTCGCCGGAATGCCTCATGACGCTCCGCGCGGAGTCTATTCGGAGCGATTGGCGTTGGGCGTGGTCGTTGTGCAGAGGATCGCGCAGACCGATGAGGGATTCGGCCAGAGTAAGGCCCACGAGAGTGACGCGCTCGAGACGAAAGAGATCGCCCGTTAGCTCCGCGGTTATTGCACAGCTGCACGTCTGCAGGCCTTAGTCTCCAACACGCAATTAATTAACGTATCGGACCGCGAGGGGGATTATACTTCACGCGGGACGGATTGAGTCGTACGACGGACGTCCACGTCCGTCGCGCGTGTCCGTCAGAAAAGTCGGCACGGGATAAAACTCGCGGCCTCATGCGATCCCGCTGCGTGACTTCTCGACCGGTCCAGGCCCCTGCAAATCACAGCCCCCTCCCCATGATCTTGTGAATCCTCCTCCGATCCTGCGGGCGGCTCGGATGGAGAAGCGAATAAGTTCACAAGATCATGAGTACAAGATCATGAAGAGGTACAGCGGACAGTCGACGGAGGATGGACTTCTCGCGAAAGTCCTCTCTGGATGTCACCTGCCGACTTTTTGGATGCACACGTGTACGTGGCTCTGCGAGAATTTC
>JANPCU010000276.1:0-26606 GCA_031431195.1 Planctomycetota bacterium
CGATGCGAGAGATGCGATCCGATAAATCCAGCTGCGCCGGTGACAAGAATGCGAGCCATGTTTCCTCCGTGAGGGTGAGTAGGGTGGGACCAGCTCGCTTTGGATCGCAGGCCCACCACGATCAACATTGCCCCAGTCGAATGGTGGGCCTGCGCCCAAAGCGGCTGGTCCCACCCTACTCACCCTCACGGAGGAAACATGGCTCGCATTCTTGTCACCGGCGCAGCTGGATTTATCGGATCGCATCTCTCGCATCGACTGGTTGATCGTGGCGATGAGGTCATCGGTCTCGACAGTCTCAACGATTACTACTCGGTCCAACTCAAGAAGGACCGGCTCGCTCGGCTCACTCCGAAAAAGGGGTTCACGTTCGAGCATCTGGACCTCTCCGATGAGCCGGGGATGAAGGCTCTGTTCGCCAAGTACAAGTTCAACAACGTCGTGAACCTCGCGGCCCAGGCGGGGGTGCGGTATTCGCTCCAGAATCCGCAGGCGTACGTCAGCAGCAATCTCGTGGGGTTCGTGAACATCCTGGAAGGGTGTCGCCACAACAATGTCGAACATCTAACTTATGCCTCGTCGAGTTCGGTCTACGGGGCCAACACGACGATGCCGTTTTCGATCCATGACAATGTCGACCACCCGCTGAGCCTGTACGCCGCTTCGAAGAAGGCCAACGAGCTGATGGCGCACACCTATAGCCATCTGTTCCAGCTGCCGACCACGGGGCTGCGGTTCTTCACGGTGTATGGCCCGTGGGGCCGACCCGACATGGCCTTGTTCTTGTTTACCAAGGCGATCCTCGAAGGGCGTCCGATCGATGTCTTTAACAACGGTGTCATGCGTCGCGACTTCACCTATGTCGATGACATCGTCGAGGGCGTCATCCGCACCAGCGACCACACCGCCCAGCCGAACCCCGACTGGACCGGGGCCACCCCCGACCCCGGCACGGGCGGCGGACCCTACCGCGTGTACAACATCGGCAACAACGAGCCGGTCGAGCTGATGTACCTGATCGAGACGCTGGAGAAGTGCCTGGGGATGAAGGCCGTCAAGAATATGCTCCCTATGCAACCTGGCGATGTGCCCGCCACGTTTGCCAACGTCGACGACCTGATCCGCGATGTCGGCTTCAAACCCGCCACACCGATCGAAGTCGGTGTCGAGCGGTTCGTGAAGTGGTATCGCGAGTACCATAAAGTGTGATCGAACCACGTCTTCGTGAAGCATTCTGAAAGCTCAGCGGTTACAACCGCTGGGCTTTTTGTGTCGTGAGCGTCGTTTCTCACTTCCCAATTGCACGCCGCGCACCAATCAAGCTATGCTTATGAGTGACGCCGTGCCGATGAGAATGGGTGAAGTCGCCGTTTCTCTCCAGCTTGAGTGACCTCCCTCGCGGATACAGAAGATGCTGACCATTCTGGGTAAACACCATACGTCTCGCAGCGGATTCTGTGACGGGATCTCGCGTCGTGGGTTTCTCACGGTCGGCGGATTTGCCCTCGGCGGGCTGGGGCTTTCGTCGGTCCTGCAAGCGGAGCCGACGAGTCGCTCGCACAAGGCGATCATTAACGTCTATCTGCCGGGCGGTCCGTCGCACATGGATATGTGGGACTTGAAGCCCGATGCCCCGCGCGAAGTGCGCGGTGAGTTCAACCCCATCCAGACCAACGTCCCTGGCATCGAGATCTGCGAGTTGTTCCCGAAGATCGCGCAGATGATGGACAAGTTTGTCCTCGTGCGCGGGCTGTCCGATTCGGATGGGGCACATCATGCGTATCAGTGCATGACCGGTCGCAAAATGGGCGACCGTCAACCGCCCGGCGGATGGCCCTCTGCTGGGGCGTGGGTCTCTCAGCAACTCGGATCGGTCAGTCCGGCGATTCCCCCTCACATCGGGCTCATGTACCCCGTCGGACCTTGGGGACAACCTGGAGATGGCGGGTTCGTGGGCGTCTCGCACGCTCCGTTCAACGTTCTTGGTCGTACTGCTCGCAGTTCGAATGAAGGCATGGTCCTGAAAGGGGTCACGCTGGAGCAGTTGCAAGACCGTGTGAAGCTGCGCGGGGCGCTTGATTCACTCAAGAAGGGGTTCGACACGCATGGCACGATGGAAAGCGTCGATGTGTCGGTGCAGAAGGCGATGGGGATCCTAACGAGTTCCAAACTGGCCGATGCTCTCGACCTGTCGAAGGAAGACCCGCAGGTGGTGGCCCGCTACGGGAAGAGCGACGAAATGTTCCAGCGTGATGGCGCTCCGCAGATGGTGGAGAACTTCTGCGTGGCCCGTCGCCTCGTCGAGGCCGGAGCCCGCTTCGTCTCGATGAACTACAGCCGCTGGGACTGGCACGGCGGCGACGGGATGAACTTCATCAAGTCCCGCGAAGAGTTCCCCAAGCTCGATCAGGCCCTGGCGACCCTCGTCACCGACCTGCATGAGCGCGGCCTCGACCGCGATGTCTCCGTCGTCCTGTGGGGCGAGTTCGGCCGCACCCCACGGATCAACAGTATGAACAGCCGCGACCACTGGCCGCAGGCGAACTGTGCCGTGATGGCCGGAGGTGGGATGCGGACCGGCCAAGTCGTGGGCCGCACCAACCGCAACGGCGAACACCCGATCGACCGCCCCGTCAAGTTCCAGGAAGTCTTCGCGACGCTCTATAAGAATGCGGGCATCGATGTCGAAAACGTCCGCGTCTTCGACCAAGCGGGTACGCCGCAGTATTTGGTCGAGCAGGACGCGAAGCCGATGCGCGAGTTGGTGTAAGACGTAGGGTGGGACCAGCCGCTTTGGGCGCAGGCCCACCATTCGACGCCACGTCTCGGTGCGGTGGGTCTGCGCTCGAAGCGGTAAATACCAGGCCGGATTGAGGGCGTGACGGACTGGTATTCGAGTGAGTGCAGTGTCGCGCGGCGAAGCAGAGCTTCGGGGATAGGCGTTCCCAAGCCGGAGCTTGGGAACGAGATCGCAACGAGATCGCTAAAACCCTCCGCTTGCCCGATCTGTCTTCGCTCGGTAGATTTGAATGGTGCAACGACCCTGGGGGTATCTGATGCGGCTCTATCTCGATGCTTGCTGCCTCAATCGCCCCTTCGACGATCAGCAGCAGTTGCGAATTCGATTGGAGTCGGAAGCCGTTCGGACGATTCTCTTGTTGTGCGAGGAGGGCGTTCACGATTGGATTGCGAGCCGTGTGTTGAGGTGGGAACTGGAGCAAACGCCCGACCCCGAACGCCGTCAATTGACCCTGGACCTGCTCATGTGGGCGAATGAAGAGGGCGAGCCAACAGATCGAGATCGCCGACGTGCCCTCGAACTGGAACAGCAACACATTCCCGCTTTCGATGCCGCACATCTGGCCACAGCTGAGCGATTGAATTGTGATCTTCTGCTGACAACCGATGACACTCTGGTCAAACGTGCTTCGCGAACGATTGCCCCGGCACTGACGATTCGCGTGGTCAATCCACTGGCCTGGTTACAGGAAAACGCACCATGACCACGACAGAACAGCCCACAGCGGAATTGCTGGATCGCGGATATCGCGTGTTGCTTCAAGAACTCGGCCCATCCGGGTTCGCGCGGTTCATGCAGCACTTCCGTCCCGGTCGCGGCGACTACACCGCCGAACGCCAGACTTGGCTCCCGCAATCGGTGGAGGGGATATTCAATCACCTGGATGGGCCCTCGAAGACGGCCTCCAAAGAGACCTAATGAAGGGGCCGAGCAGCTGTGGCTTGATGGATATTCGGGGGGCCTGCACCTGTGGCACGCGCTCCTTTGCCGGAGTGACGACGCGGAACGTCGTCCCACAATGATCTCGTCGCGCTGCTGGAACTCCCGTACAATTTCTCGACAGAGGTCCAAAACCGACGGCATGAGGAACCCAGCATGGCCAACAAAACGGTGAAGACAGCACGGGTCGCGAAGCCGTCAACGAATGGTCGCCCCTCAAGTGAGTCCGCCACAAAGGCCGGGCACACGATCGGCAGTTACCTGATCCAACGGTTGCAGGACTACGGCGTCCGCGATGTGTTCGGGATACCGGGCGATTTCGTTCTGACCTTTTACGACCAGTTGCAGAAGAGCCCGCTGCGGGTGATCGGGGCCACGCGCGAGGACAATGCAGGGTATGCAGCCGATGGGTACGCCCGCGTCAACGGGCTGGGGGCGGTGTGCGTGACGTACTGCGTCGGCGGTTTGAGTTTGTGCAACTCGATCGCTGGGGCGTTTGCCGAGAAGTCCCCCGTGGTGGTCATCAGCGGGGCACCTGGTGTCGAGGAGCGCCGCAACGACCCGCTGCTGCACCACAAGGTCCGCGACTTCAACACCCAGCGCGAGGTGTTCGAGAAGATCACCGTGGCCCACGCCTCGCTCGATGACCCACTCACTGCGTTTCGCGAGATCGATCGCTGCCTCGAAGCAGCTGTCCGGTACAAACGACCTGTCTATCTGGAGCTGCCCCGCGACCGCGTCGACGCCCGACCGCTCTACCCGCACATCACAGCTGTCTCGACGCAGACCAGCGACAGTGCGGCCCTTGAAGCCTCGCTGGTCGAGGCGTTCGAGCGACTGCAAGCGGCCAAGAAACCGGTGCTAATCGCGGGGATCGAGGTGCATCGGTTCGGCCTGCAAAAGCTGGTGATCGAACTGGCGGAGAAGTTCAACATCCCGATGTGTGCGACCCTACTCGGCAAGTCAGTCGTGAGCGAGAAACACCCGCTCTATCTCGGCATCTACGAGGGGGCGATGGGGCGTCAAGCCGTGACCGAGTACGTCGAGACCTCCGACTGTGTGGTGCTGCTCGGGGCGTTTATGACCGACATCAACCTCGGTATCTTCACCGCTCATCTCGAACCGAGTCGCTGCATCTCGGCCACCAGTGAGAAGCTGCGAATCGGGCACCATCACTTTCATGACGTGTTGTTCGCGGACTTCCTCATGGGGTTGACTCAATTGGCGATCAAGCCGAAGAAGCAGTCGCCGCTTCCGCAGCGTGAGCCGGTCTCGACCATCAAGCGTTCGCCGCACGAACTGGTGACCAACGCCTCGCTGTTTGAACACATCAACGCGATCCTCGACGACAACATGGTGGTCGTGGCCGATGTCGGTGATTCGCTCTTCTCGGCCAGCGATCTGACGATCCACAAGCAGACCGAGTTCATCAGCCCGGCCTACTACACGTCGATGGGGTTCGCGATCCCAGCCTGCGTCGGGGTCCAAGCGGCCAACAAGAACTTGCGCCCCATCGTCCTTGTCGGCGACGGCGCGTTCCAGATGACCTGCCTGGAGCTCTCCACAGCTGCCAAGCTCGGCTTCAACCCGTTGGTGATTGTGCTGAACAATAAGGGGTACACGACTGAGCGGTTTCTGCTCGAAGGGCCGTTCAATGATATTTTGAATTGGAACTACCACCGGCTGCCCGACCTGCTGGGGTCCGGGTGGGGGTTTGAGGTCCACACGGTCGGGGAGTTGCACCAGAGTGTGAAGGCGGGCTTGGCGAAGACGGATGGGTTCAGCTTGCTGAATGTCCACCTCAAACCCGACGACATCAGCCCGGCGCTGCGTCGGCTGGCGGAAAGAATGTCTAAACAGGTTTGAAAGGATGACTACGATCTCGTGGTGTCCATAGGGATGCGCTGAAATCATTCGGGAGCGATTTCTTCGTCCGATGTCGTGCGATCTGTTCAGCTTGCGCGAACCACGCGGGCTATCGAAACTGGTCTTGACACTGGTTTGGCAGGGCGTTTGCTTCTATACTTTTCCCGTAAGGTCCAGTTGCTCGGCCTTCGCGGACATTGGGGTTAGACGTGAGCACAATCGAAATGACGGTTCAGGCATGTGTCCGAATCCGTCGGCGTTTCACGAACCAAGTTGGAGAGAATTGATGAAGAAGTTGTTTGCTGTCGTGGCGATGCTGGTCGCCTGTGTTGCGGTCCAAGCTGAAGACAAGAGTTTGGCCGTCGGCGAAGGTGTGGCTCCGTTCTACGTCACCGATGTCACCGGTCCATCCGCTGGCAAGAAGTTGTGCTACCGTTGCCAGTACGGCAGCAAGCCCGTCGTCAGCGTCTTTGCACGCAAGATGACTCCCGAAGTCGCTGCCCTCACCAAGGGAATCGACGGCGTGGTCGGTGCCAACGAAGCGAAGAAGATGGCGGCGTTCGTCGTGCTGATGACCGATAAGCCCGAAGAGTCCGAAGCTGCCCTCAAGGGAGTGGCCAAGGATCAAGAGATCAAGCACACCCCGTTGACCACCTTTGATGGTGCTGCTGGTCCCGAAGAGTACAAGCTCGCTGAGGACTCGGAAGTCACCGTGATGATGTGGGTCGGCGGCAAGGTCGCCGTCAACAAGAGTTTCAAGGCTGGTGAACTGACCGCCGATGCTGTCGCAGCTTCGGTCAAGGACACCGCCAAGATCCTGAACTAGTGCTGAGTGATGAACACGTGGGCGAACAACCCGCCTGACATCTCGAAGAACAAGAAGCCCGAGGGAGCGCTCCCCCGGGCTTTTTCGTTTTATACTTCACGCGGCGATAGAATGAGACATTTCGCAGGACGTCCGTCCTCGTCCGTCCGTGTGGAACACCTCGGGGAGCGACGGACGAGGACGTCCGTCTTACGCCTCCATCTCGTCCGTGTGAAATATCATCAGGTGGGTACGTTCGCCAGAAAGCGGGTGAGCCTGACCGGCAGCTCGCTTTCCCCAGCCGCACAGCGGTGACAGCAAATAGCTGTGGGCCAGCTCACGGAGGAGTGTTGCCGCACCTTCTCCGGAACGCCTCTTGCGGCAAAAACCGCCGGTCGGGTAAAACGCTCACCGACCAGGATTCGTCACTCGGGGGGCAGGATGTTTCACCGTTTTCGCCGTTGGTGGACGCCCGATGTGGCGCTCGACTTGGGGACCACCAGCACGCGCGTGGCCATTCCCGGGCGTGGGGTCGTCCTCGAAGAGCCGTCGGTGATCGCGCTCGACACCGCCACCCGCCGCATTCTGGGAAAAGGCACATGTGTTGGCACGCTGGCTCGCCAAATGCTGGGCCGCACTCCCGATTCCATCCAAGCCGTCCAGCCGATCCGCAACGGAGCGATCACCGATTTTGAACTGTGCGAGGCGATGGTCTCGTACTTCCTGCGGAAAGCGATGCAGGGAGCCAAGGGGCACCCGCGAGTTGTTGTCACCGTGCCATCGGGGTTGTCGCCGGTCGAAAGCCGCGCGGTTTTCACCAGTGTCGAGCGGGCTGGGGCTGAGCGAGTTTTTTTACTTCCAGTCACCAAGGCCGCTTGCATCGGAGCGGGACTCCCGATCTCGGAACCACTGGCCAGTATGGTGTGCGACCTCGGCGGCGGCACGTCGCAGGTCTCGGTCATGAGTCTCGGTGATGAGGTCGCCGGGCAGACGCTGCGAGTCGCGGGCGATCACCTGGATCAGGCGATCATCGACTACCTGCGTCGGCAGCATTCCCTCCGCATCAGTGCCGCCACAGCTGAGCAGATCAAATTGGCGGTCGGCAGCGCGGTCCCCCTTGACCGGGAATTGTCGTTCGAGGTGCGCGGTCTCGATGTCATCAGCGGCGTGGCCCGCAAGATCATCGTCGTCAGCGAACAGATTCGCCTCGTCCTCGCCGACCCACTGCAACACATCGTCAGCGGTATCCGCTCGACCATCGAACAGTGTCACCCCCAGCTCGTCGCCGACCTCGCTGATACCGGGCTGGTCGTCACCGGTGGCACCGCCCAACTGCGAGGGATCGAAGCGTACTTGAGGGAGCAACTTGGCATCCCCGTACGTCGCGATCATGACCCCGAGCGGACCGCGATCCGCGGAGCGCTGATCTGCCTGGAACATTTTGATCTCTGGCGGGAAAGCCTGGTCACCGATGGCCGCTGAGAGTCACTCACCGCCGGGCCTCGTCCCCATCGCCGCCGCGCTGCTGGGGGGGGGAATGCTGTTTTGCCTGCCCGATGTCTGGGCGGGAAAGCTACGTAGCGCGGTCCATGATCTGCTCGCGCCGGGCCAATGTGTCCTCGCCGCCGCTGTGCCTCAAGTGATCTCTGGACCGGTCGCTCCCAGTACTGCCACTGCCACAGAGTCTCAGTGGGAACGTCAGGCCCGATACTGGCAGGCGGAAGCGGCGAAACTCCGGGCCGAGTTGACCGAGGCGAATCGAGTTCCCACTTGGCCCGTTGCGGCGATCATCCCATCGCAGATTCAGCCCAAGCTGCGTACCGCACGGATTATCGGCTGGGAACGGCCGTCGATCGATGAGGCTCCCGCAGCCGTACTCAGGGCGGGATCGACCGACCATGTGGCCGTGCATGATCTGGTCCTGGCACCCGGTGAATCGATTCTCGATCAGGGGCAATCGCAGGGCATCGCTGCCGATGATCTCGTGTTAGCTGGGCGATCGATCATCGGCCGGATCTCTCGCACCAGCCGCTGGACGAGTACGATCCAGCCGATCACCGACCCCGAGTTTCGGGGGCAGGCCCAAATCGTGCGTCTCCAGGACGGGGAGGCGGTGTTGGGAGCCGAGGGGATTCTCTCCGGTTCGATCGCGGGAGCCTGCCGTCTGTTACATATCGGCACGACCGATCCGGTGGCGGAGGGCGACCTGGTGTTCACGGCTCTGCGAGGCGTTCCGCTCTCACCTCCTCTGTTTTATGGGACCATCACTTGGGCGGAACTGAGGCCTGGAGAACCAGACTGGTCGATTGAAGTCACCCCCGCGCGGAGCGGCCCGCCCCCTTCTGAAGTGCTTGTACTGGAACTTTCTCACGGACTCGCAAAAGTCTCGACGCCTTCCTCCGGAGCGGTACGGGGAGTACCGTGATGGGACGAACTCTGCTCTGGATGACCTTGGGTTATGTCAGCTGCCTGTGGGACTGTTCGGCTGGTTTGCACGACTCACGTTGGCCCAGTGCCACGGGCGTGTATCTCACGCTGCTCGTGATGCTGTGGCCGAAGTGCGGTCTCTGGGGGGCGGCGATTTGTGGTCTCGTGCTGGATGCCGCTCACGGAGGCGTGCTTGGTTCGCGAGTCCTGGGGGGAGTCACCGCGACCTCCTTGGCCTGCCACTTCAGTCTGCATCGGGCCGAAATCCGCTGGCCCCGCGCTGCGTTCAGCATCGCGACTGCCATCGCCATCTGGCTGGCAGCACCACTCCTCACCGGCGGGGTGAGGGGCGATCTGCAATTCAATCGCTGGACACAGGCTCAGTCAATCGCGACGACCACACTGTCAAGCACACTGATTGTCTTGGCGATCTGCGCGCTCGTGTGGACCAAACGAGTTGATCGTGCAGACTAATCGTCTCGTATGGACCGCTTGCACCAGACCGTCAATAAGCCACGCAGGCCGTTTAAACTTCGCTCGCTGCTCAGTGAGACGTTTTGAGAAGCCTATAGCGTCAACGCGCGAAGTTCCGGCGAGCCCTCGGCGTAAGCCGGGGTGTTATGGCCAGCGAGTGCGAGACGCACATGGTGGTTGCTCCGAGGATCGCTCGCCAGACTCCTTATGAGCAGATGATTCTCTGCGCTGCCCATGCAGGCCGTGGCTGCACCCGATCCAGGGGAGCCTGGTGGGGGACCAGCGTCATCACGGAGACGGATGTATTCCCATGGCGGGGCTGTCGTTTTCTGGCAGGCGAGGGACCAGAGTCGAAACGCAGAGGACGCTGAGAATCTCTGGGGGTGAGTGAGGCGACCTCCCAGTCGATTGCTCTGCTCTATTCTTCCTCTGCGCTCTCTGTGTCCTCTGCGTTTCACACTCCCCCGGATGAGGAGCTTGTGTGGAGTTCCGTCTGCCAGCGCTGGGGAGGCAAAGTGTGTCTCGCACTCTCGGCGAGGAAGCGTTTGCTTCTCCCCGTTGACGTGGTGACGTGATCCAGCGTAACAGAGTCGTTTCACGGGGCGACGCTATCGGGCTCAAACACCCCGGCTCACGCCGGGGGCTCGCCAGACTGTTTCATTCCACGCGACACGGTGCGAGGAATCTCAAATGGGGCGACTCATAAATTCTCCTGGACCTCATACACTGTGGGGTCAACAATGCTGGCATCCACATACGCCTGCTGTCGCTCGCCGCACTTGCTGCACCGACCGCAGTGGCCGCCCCGGACTGGCGTCATGCAGGTGAGGGTCAACTCCAGTGGCAAGTCCGCAAACTGCCGGATCAGCTGAACCTTCTCTCGCCCTCGGTAGGGAGCCAGCACGCGCAGCGGGTGATTCAGCCCTTGGCCCACAGCTGCGGGAAACGTCGTGAAGAACTCCGGCGTGCCGTCGGGAAACGGGTTGCACGACAATGACCCGATGGCCATCGTCGAGACCCGGTTCAAGCTGCACCAGACTCCGACCAGGCTGAACAGGAGGATGTTTCGTCCGGGCAGATAGACATCCAGATCGGGTGTACCGACCGGAGGAACATCGCGTCCGGTGACGCTCCAGTGCGACCCGTACAGCGATTGGACCGGCATACTCAGTTTGACTAGCGGGTGGATGTTTGGCTGCTTGACGGCTGACAGAAACCGCTTCAACGCCGCTAACTCTTCCTGCTCCCAGACGAGTCCCATCGAGACATGGACGGGGATCACCTCGGCGGTCCGAGCAAGGTCAGCGACAAGTACGCAGCTGTCGAGGCCGCCGCTGGTCAGAACCGCGATGCGTTCCATGACTACTCCGAATAGGTGGCAAAGCTGCTGGCGGTCTCCCAGAGCCGAATCTGTGTGATCGGTAAGCCCGCCTGGCTGCCATGTTGGAAGATGACCTTGGCGATGTTTTCGGCGGTCGGGTTCTCGTCGAGCAGAAACAGCGGTTCGCCCTGAGCACGCAGGATCGGGACGTAGTGATCGTCCTTGCAGAGCAGCATGCGGTGGTCGAGGTTCTCATCGACCCAGGTACGCATGACATCTTTGACGACCCCGAAGTCGACGACCATCCCCAGTCGGTCGAGATCCTTCGACTCCAAGTCCACCTCGATGCGCCCATTATGGCCATGCAGGTAGCGACATTTGCCGTCGTAGTTCAGCAGGCGATGGCCGTAACAGAAGTCGATCAGCTTGGTAATGCGGTGGAGTTTGGGCATGGTGAGTCGGGAGTCAGAAGTCAGGTGTCGAGAGCAGGAAGGGAGGCGGGAGAGCGGCTGGATTCGGGCGCAGTTCTTGCACCCGATTCCCGACCTCAGACACCCGACTCACACAGACTTATCCAGGGTCGATGTGGCGTCCGCTGTCGACACGGATCACCTCGCCGGTGATTGTATCGCTACGGAGCAGCGTCACGGCGAGTTCGACAATGTCGTCGACGGACGACTCTCGACGCAAGGGAGTGCGGGCGACAACCTGTGCGGCCCACACCTCCTCGGAAATGTCCGGAGGCCGTACCGTCGGCCCCGGCGCAATCGTGTTGACCAGAATCCCGTCGCCAGCCAGCTCCACGGCCAAGGCCCGCGTCATGAACTGAATGGCCGCCTTGGCGGTCAGGTACGGCAGGTAGTTTTTGTAAGGCGTCTCCCCCGCAGCCCAGTCGCCGAACTGCAAGATATGTCCCCGCGTCGGCCCCGGCTGGAGCTTCATCCGGCGTGCCGCATGAATCGCGAGCAGATAGTTGACCCGCGCGGCCTGCATCCCCCGGTCCCACGCCTCTGCGTCGAGGGTCTCGAACGGAGTCCGCTGGTAGTCAGAGGCCAGATTGATGAGGCAGCTCACCGGCCCGCATTCGGATTCGATGTCATCCAGCCCTGTTGAGACATCCTCGTCACGACTGAGTGACGACTGGACGGCGATCGAATGCTGGCCGAGTTGGCGGACCTCGTTCGCGAGCGATTCTGCCTCCTCCTTCGAACTGCGATAGAGGATGCCGACCTCCATCCCCAGCGAGGCGAGACGCAGAGAAACCTCTCGCCCGATCCGCCGAGTCCCGACGACAACCGCACATCGCCCTCGCAAATCCATCAGTTCGTCTGCTCCTCCTCAATTCGCGAGGAATCATAGCGGTGCTAGAACTCCGGACCAGTCCAGGAGTCAAAAGTGGGTGGACGACCAGTGCCCTCTACCCCTCTCCTCACTGGCGACCAGATGATCAGTCAAGACGTGACAGTGGCGAGAGGGGGCGGAAACTGGCGGCAGCCGACTTGTCTGAAGGCTCACATTGGCCTCGCTCTGACAACGTGTTGTTGATCGCGATCTCTGACAGTAGACTCAAATGTCGCCGTGGGCGACATACGAATCCCCTGACGTGTGGCAGCCCACAGGCTCGTTGCCAAAGGACAGGCCATGATATCGCCTTCGATTCCCTCTGCGTTCCGCCGATTTTCCGCACAGAGGGCGACGCCTTTACTGCTCAGCTTAGGACTCGTGGCCGTAGCGAGTCCGGCTGAACTTCTGGCCGACGAACCGCGTTACACACTCACTCAAACTGCCGACGAGACAGTCGTTCGGGTGCTGGCGAATGATCAACAGATTCTGTCCAGCGACTTAATCACCGCTCTCTCTGCTGTGGCAGATCTGGATGGCCAGACCCTGGCCGGGAAGCTACCCGACGGCGACTTTGATCTGTCGAAGAAGGCGACTCGTGTCACTTTGCGGCTGATCGAAAAGGCTCTTCGCGGTCGAGCGGAACTGGCGATCGAGCAGGACCAGTCGGGTGACGCGGTGTCACTGCTCATCGCCATTGACCGTGAGAAGCTGGAATCCGACCGCCGCAAAACCAAGCAGAAAACCCGCAAATGGCTGGGCACGATGGGGAAGGTGTCTGGTCACTCCCTCGATGAACTCAGCTGGGGTCTGCGGGGCCTTGATCAGGTGACACTCCCACCGAACCAGCCGCTGGTCGTGCTGATCCACGGCCTGCAAGGGGGGCACGATTCACTGGCGGAGTTGCAGCGAGAGTTGATTCGTGAAGGCCACGCCTGCGTGACGTATGCGTATCCCAACGATGGTCCGCTTGTCGACTCGGCTCAAAGGCTGGCCGGTGACTTGCGATCAGCAAAACTGCCTGCTGATACGTCGCTGATTCTCATCACACATTCGATGGGGGGACTCGTGGCGCGACGAATGCTCGAAGATCCCGATCTGGATGACTCGCGCGTTGGCCAGCTGATTATGATCTGCCCCCCGAACTGGGGGTCGAATCTCGCGTATCTCCCTGCCAGCCTCGACTGGCATGAACATCTGCATGATCGCCCGGTCGACAGTTTGCCGGAGTTCGTGTTCCGCTCCTCGACGGATGGTCTCAACGAAGCCCAGTCCGACCTGCGGCCCGACTCTCGGTTCCTGCTCGACCTGAACGACAGAGAACGGAACCCGCGCGTGCGGTACTCGATCCTCCTGGGCACCCGCTCACCGGCAACCAAAGCTCAGCTCGACGCCGTCAGCCGAAAGCTCGATCAACTGGAGGACCAGAGCCAGACAGCCCAGTTGTTCGCACCTCGGTTGCATAAGCTCTTCGACCACCCGCTGGAGCTGATTCCGGGTGAGGGAGATGGAGCTGTCGCCGTGGAGCGCGGTCGTCTCGCGGGAGTGGACGATGTCGTACTGCTGCCGATAGATCACTGGACGGCAACGAAGCATCTGAACGACGATGATGGAAAGCAACTCGTTCACGAAGTCTTTCAGCGGATCAAGTAATCGGGGCTCGCCTCGGGGTTAGCCTCCTGATACGTTTCGCGTCCTCTCTCAGTTCAGGAGCCCGCCGATGATCGGACCGAATATCACCAAGGGAATGCTCGAGCAGCACGCCACCAAGCTGCGATTTCCGATCCTGCTGGGCATCACCGGGACGCTATTCGTCCTCGACTTCTTGATCCCCGACTTCATCCCGTTTGTGGATGAGATCCTGTTGGGTCTGGCGACAGTGATCTTGTCACGATTGAAAACGCGGAAGACCCCCGAAGTGTTTGTGCAGAAGCCGGACCCGATTCAGTAATGCTCTTTGTAGGGCACGATTCCGACGTGTCTGTGTGCTTAGCACGGCGACACCCCAGGCTTGATCGCCCCAGCAGCCCGCCCGCCATCGCAATGGCTCCGAGTCCCGCCAAAGCCATATCCTTCTGCGGGTCCCACAAATCTCCTTGCTGCCCGTTGTATGACTCGGCGTAGGCCGGAGCGAACAGCAGACTGATGGCCCACTCCAAGATCTCGTACACAGCTCCCATCCCCAGAACCACCGACACCGACACGATCGCAAGACCACCCGCTCCTGTCAGTCCGCGTCGCTGCAAGAGCTCCCAGGTCGGTGGCACGAATAACAGCCCCGATGCCAAATGGACGAACCGGTCGTAGTGATTTCTTTTCCAGCTAAACATCTCAGCGCAGGATGCCCCGCAAATCCGCTCAACCCACAAATCATAGGGGACGAACGAATAGATCCACCGGGCTCCGAGGATGTGCAGCCAGAGAAATGCGAGCAGACATATTACGGATAGCGGGCGGAGCCATTTTCGCTCGACCACTGCCCACAGCCCGATGATCCCCACGACCGTGGGGATGTGCTGCAAGCGTAACTCGGACGGAAAGGGAGCCTGCCAAAACGAGGCCCCCGTCGCCACGAGTGTGGCGATCAACAGAAGCAATAAGTGAGATCGGTTCAAGAGCAGTCTCAGAGAACAAGTTCAATGAAGAATATGAATCGGCAATGGAATGTGATGGATGGCGGGGTGGTCCGGCTTTGAGCGTCTGGTTGTGCAACACCAAGAGACTACGATGGACACTTACACATTTCAATCCCTCTTGTGCCTGCGTCACTTAGACCTCCCAACGATGTCTGGGCCACCCCGCCCTTTGCCAGCCCCATGAACTTGACCGGCACTCTCGCCCCTGCCTCTCAGTCTCTGCTCGATTACTCTGGCCTGACATACGCTGCGGGGCGCAGTCGTCTACAATCGCGAAGTCACCGCACACCTGCCACTGAGGCTCTCATGTCGACTGCCATTCCCGAATTAGACCATACCCAGCCTTATCGCCCGTGGCGGCGTTCGGGAACTTGGATGGTCTTGATCATGTTCGCGTTTGCGTTCGCGATGATCGGCATGATGTACCTGTATTGGGAACTGCATACTCGCCCGTTTCGCCCGTTACAAATTGCCATCAATGACCGTTATCCGAACTCGATGCCTCGCGTGATGGGTGGCAAGCACAAAAGCCACCAACCCGGGAATAAGGCCAAGCTGCGAATGATCATTGCGGTCGACTTTGATCCGACGTTGGGACTGCCCCGATCCGCAGGCCAAGAGAAGAGTGAGGAGGATCGCCTCACCCTCGACGAGACGCTGCCTGTCAGCCCTCGCATCGAGCAGGTCTACGGTTCACTGCTGCATCTGGCCAAACAGACGACCGAGCTGACGACCTACGAGGAGATCGAGATCTTTCTGGAGTATCGGCGACCCGAGAAGTCCTCCCGCACGCTGTATGCGATTCGCTCGCAGAAGCTCTGGTTTGAAAAGTACCCGCAGGATCCGCTCGCCAAGTCGGAACCAGCAAGTGTGTTACCGGCTCCGACCCCGGTAGTTCCCTCTCCCGGTTCGTGAGCCGGAGAGAACTGAGGTCAGTGGAAAGGAATCACTCCCCCACCACTGGGGCTTGTCGGGGAGACTATTCTCGCCCAGCTGCCTGTCTCGGAATGCGCGTCGCGGCACCACATCGCCTACCAAAGCACAACGCATCGGCTCCTCATGCTGAGGAAGTCGATGCGTTGTGACGAGGAGACAGGTGGTCGCCGCCCGGCCAAACTTCCGAAGTCTCGGAAGACTTCGGAAGTCTCTTGGTATGCGAAGTCTGGCCGCACGCCTTACGGCTGCTCGACTGGAGCGGCAACCGGGGGCTTGGTCTTTCGGGTCGCACTCACTGGTCGGGCGGTCTGCGCAGCTGCGGGCTTCGCGGTCGAGGCGTTCCCCGCAGGCAGCGTGGTGGCACCCGTCAAATGGTTGTGAATTTCCGACCGGTCCTTGATGTCCTGGAATGTGTTCGCCACCGCGAGTTGGGTTTTTTCCTCGGTCACCTGTGCGTAGAGTTCGTCCCAGACATCCTTCGGATCGGTAATGATCTGCTCGGTGCGGCCTTCACATTTGAGGATAAACACCTGATCGCCGACTTGAACGATCGGCGAGATTTCGCCGAGCTTCAGCTTGAATGCCGCCTCTTCCAACTGAGGGAGGCCCCCATGTTTCCGGATGGGAGGCATCGCTCCGCCGAGTGAGCGAGTACTCGGATCAGCGGAGTGTTCGGCGGCGAGTTCCTCGAACTTGTCCGGGTCGGCTTTGCACTTTTCCCAGATGGGGCCTGCCTGACGGTTATTGCCGTTCAGCAGGATCATGCGGGCCTTCACACGCGGGCCATAGTCGCGTTCAAACGCCTGCAACATGTCGGCTTCGCTGACCGTGGTTTCGGCCTGCAACCCTGCCAGCTCGCGCAGTGCCAGCATTGGCCAGATCACATCGTCCTTGTATTGCTTTGGGGTGACGCCACGCTCCGCCGCCAGCATCTTGTACCATTGGTCCAGCGGCAGCTTGAACTTCTGGGTGATGGTGGTGATTTCTTTTTCGACATCGGCCTGAGAGATGGTGATCCCCTGGCGGTCACACTCCTGTTGAATCAGGAGCCGATTGATCATGTTCTCCAAAACTTCCTTGCCGTGGCGGTCCACGCATTCCTTAGCGACAACATCGTAACCAATGGTCTGATTGTTGACGTGAGCCAACGACTCGCCAGAGCCGGATGACTCGGCAGTGGGTCTCCCTTTCGCTGTCCCAGCTGCGGTGCGAACTGGCTTGTCAGTCTGCGAGGCCGCGGGCTCGGGCCGCAACACCTGGAACAGAACTCCAGCACCGATAGCGACAGCTGCGGTCCCACTGAGAATCGTGCCCCACGGGCGAGGCGTCCGATGGGTACTGTTCGGGGTCGAGACGGAAGCCGTCTCGGAGTCCGAGTGAATCCCTTCACTCATGATGATTGCTCCTGCGGGGTCCGGACAAAGTACGGTCTGCCAGCCCCATCCCTGGGGAGCGACCGCCCGAGACCGGCAGACATCGCCGCTCTCATACACGGGTTTATATGGCGAATTGAAAAAACAGGTCAAGCGGTGTTTTGCTGCGTTCTCGCGGGGGAGTGCGAGACGCACTGTGCGCTGCGGGCCGGATGAAGTGGAACCGAGGTCTCTGAAGGGCCTCATCGAACAGGCATCGGATGAGGGGTCGGTTGGATAAACCAGGGAGCGCAGTCACCGACTCCGCCCCCCGTGGACAAACACATGTCGTCCGACAGAGCAATTCCCTCGCACATCGACCCAGCGAACTCACTCGCGATCCTAGCGGCAGAAGCCCCCGCGGTAGCCACCGTACCCGCCATAGGACTGGCGATACACCGAGACTCCATAGCTGGGTCGGTAGCCGTAGTTGATGTAGCCACGGTTGTATCCACCACGATACCCACCGTACCCACCGTGATGACCCACATGGCGGTAGTGATTGGCCTTCACAGAAGACCCAGCTGCCAGGATGCCTGCGATGGCCACCAGAGCAAGAACCAAAAAGCGTTTCATGAGAGAGCCCTTTCCAAGGGAGGGAGGAGCCGACGCCACGGACCGCAAACATTCCTCGGTCGTGGCCGCGTCGCTAAAAATGATATTCGCACGAGGCTCGACAGGGGATTCAATTTCAGGGAACCAAGGCGTAACACCTTTGTCAGATGCGACTAACCACTTCCGGGAATACCACACTGGACAGTTATGATAGTCTCTTCCGTTGCGACAGGGAGCCATCGATTCCAGGCACAAAAGATGTGCATCTCAAAGATAGGACGTGGTCGGGAGAGTGCCTCAAGGAAACCGATTCCCAGACTGCTTCCGAAGTCTGGCGAGGCAGGTTCCACAGCGCAGATGTCTTACTCCTTACCGCCCTCGGAGGACATTTCCCATACCCGTAGTTCGCCGCTGACGGCGTCGTATATCCACGGCGTGCGAGCGGGGAAGAAGCGGATGGCTCGTTGCAGCTCTTCCTCAGACGCGGGGGCACGGGCACGCAGGATCGACGAGTCGAGTGGCGGTCGGTTGTAGACGTAGTCGATATGGCGGTCAGCGGGGTCAGGGCGGATGAAGATGATCGCCCGGCCCGTGACTCGCTCTTGCTGCAGCTCGTTGAAACGGGCGTACTTCTGGCGAGGATATCGCAGCTCGATTAGACCGACCGGCATCCGGCCCGGCCACAGCGGGGGGACGGTGAGCCAAGCTGTGGCGAGGGAAGTGAGTAGCACTCCCGCCCACCACCAGCGGAGTGCCCTGTGACCGGTCTCGCGACAACTCTGGGCGAAATCGGCTGTCACCACACCAAGGACAATCGCCCACAGCGGGGCCGATTCGAAGACGTAGTGCCAGCCCATGATCCCCTCGAACCAATAGGGGAGATGCACCACATGCAGGCTGACAATCGACGCCACGATCAACTTCAAGTCCCCGCTCCACCGCCGCCAGTTCCAGAGCAGCAGAACCACGACGAACGCCAGCGGCACCAGCCCCAGCGTCCAGCGTCCACTCGCCATGATGCGGATGCCCATCTTCTGAAGGGCCAGCGGCAGCGTCAGGTTCTCGGCCCAGCGGTCGTAGTTGTCCAGCACCTTCGGGCCGAGATGCTGCTCCCCACGCACGACGTTATTGAACCCATACCCGTGTCTCGGTGTGTAGATGTCGGTGTAGAGCTGGTACGGCGAGACGAGAACCTTTCCGGTGATGGAGTGGTTATAGGCAAGTTGCAGTCCGATCCCCGCGAGGATCGGGAGTCCCATCGCGAGGATGACGAGGAGGGTTGATGGTTGATGGTTGACGGTTGATCGACCGGAGGGGAGAGGAGTGATCGCTCCCTCTGGCTCCCGACTCCCGACTCCCGACCACCGACTCCGAACGGCCCACCAGAACAACCACACCCCAAACGGCAATCCGACTCCCGCAGCTGTCATCGGACGGCAGAGCATGGCGAAGGAGAGCCCCAGCCCGGCGAAGAATGATGCACAGAGGGTCTCGAACCGCAGCCACCCGGAGAGTGAAGCACTCGATGGATCGCTCAACTCACACAACCGTCGCAGCCGCAGAATCGAGACCAGGAACACCGTCAAACCCACCAGCGTCGGCAGGTGGGCTAAATACAGCTGACTGAACAGGCACAGACCTGGACTGAAGGCTGCTGCCAGTCCAGCAACCACTCGAGCATTGCGGCCCGCGATCTCTCCGGCCACGATCGAGGCCCCGGTCGTCACGATCCCGTGAGCGATCCACAATCCCCAGATCGAGCCAACTCCGTGAAACACCGCGAACCACGCGCCCGCTCCCGGGAAGTACCGGCTGGCGAAGTGTCCCTCATTGAGTACGTGCATTTGATCGAACAGCTGCGGCATCGGGGCGAAGCTCGGAAAGGAAGTGCGCCCGTCCAGGAAGGTCAGCGATTGGAACAAGTAGCTGAATTCGTCGTGATAAGCGGGAGGCAGGTCGCACATGTCCCAGCCAGTCCAGGCGGCGACGGCGACCGCGAGGAGGCCGAGCGAGACGGAGATCAGCGAGTTGAGGAGGGGGTGAGAGGTGAGTGGTGAGTGGTGAGTGACCGGCAGTTGAGCAGTTGCATGTCGCAGCCCTGGTCCCCGACTCCCTCGCACCTGCCAGAACACCGCTCCCAGCAAGAACATGGGCAGAAACGGTAGCCAGTCGGCCTCTCGCCCGCAGAGCCAGTTGGTCAGGGCCTCGGTCCTCGAATCGGGATTTGCCCAGCGAATCGCCTCGAATCCGACGATCAGCAGTAGCACGACCGACCACGCGACCCAGAAGCCGGGGAATCGATCAGGGCTGGAAGGCTGGGGTAGTTGGGACATGCCGCACATTCAGGTTGAGGCGATTAAGCGAATTCGGATACCCTCCGCGTGGCCGCTAGGGGCAGTTTTCGCCGATCGCAGTGTCTGCGGTTGCCGATGATGACTCAAGAGTGATTTCGCGGACGGCTGGTTCTGCTGGCTGTCTGCGACCGGGTGCAACCACCCAGAGGTGGTTCCTCCTGCTTGTTCCCTCTCCCCCGCGACCGGCGTGGATTCCAGGAGAGACGCATTGCGGGGGCCAGGGAGCAGAATCAGGAACCAGCGTTCGGCGCTGCCCCCACGTGACCAAAGTACACGCTCGAACGAGCCCTACCACGAGAGCCTCCATGGACGGACGCATCCGCATCTTCATTCTCGGCCTATGCCTGCTGGCCACTGCGGCTTCGGTTCACGCGGTCGAGCCAAAGAGGCAGGGCAGCTCCCCGCCGCAATCTCAGCCCTTGCCGCCCGTTCCCGTGCGGGTCGCGTCATTGGCCTTTATCGAGACGGATGGCACCCGCACGCCGGTGGTCGATGTCTGGTCGAATGGCCAGGTCCAAGCAGTCGAACTCAGCGGCACTCGCCAGAAGCCGGTGAAGGCGTCTCGGACAGATCGCCTGACCGAGGGTGAGATGCGAGAGCTGTTTCAACTGCTGGCCCAGCAGTGCCAGTTGGCCTCACTCACCACCGACAGTGTGAGACTGTCTGTGCAAGTCGCCAGCGAGCAGCAGCAGCTGACCGCCGACATCGAAGGCGCGGCCCAGACGGAGATCGGGTTGCTGGTCGGCAAACGCTGGCACGCTGTCGCGTGCCCCGCGGTGTCTGTGCTGACGACGCGATTCCCGGATATCGCTGAGGTCCAGAACGTCGCCACCGCCCAGGACCGTTTGCAAAACATCGCAGCTGTGGCTCTGCTCGGAGGTGGCGCTGCCGCCGACCTGCAGGCGGAAGCGGCAACTCGTCAGTTGAGGGAGCGCCACCCGGAGGCGGGCGAGATTACTCGCCGCGATCTGAAGATGGTCCGCCAACTCGCCAATGGAAACCGCTTCGTACAATTCCACTACGCGGGCTCGCCGGGCCAGTCCGAGGCGTGCCTGGTCTCGTTGACGCAAAGCCCGCAGGGTCCGACTCGCGTGAGCGTACTCGATTCACCGAGCGTCGTGCGTTAAGGCGATTGGTCAGATTTCCGAAAGAGTGCGGTCGCGATTGTACGCAAAAACCCGTCGGCTTCGAGTAGCTCTTCCACCCCACCGGGGCACGGCTGCCCAAGCTCGTGTTTCCCGTCTTTGTCCCGGCCGGGACAAAGACGGGCCAGCGGTGGCCATTCGTTCTGCGGAGGGTGTGTGATTTGGCGGTGTTCCAAGTCTGGGAAGCCCTGGGGTGGAGGACCAAACCCCTGCGTCGAATGGCGACTGCACTCCTTCCGAAGTCTCGCGGGTCGGTTTCCACTGGCCGATCGCCTTATCGCCCGAATGAGTGCCTTCTACTTCACAACCGGCAACGCCAGCTTTCCTTGCCACCCACGTTCCGGGGCCTTCCCACCGAGCGACCGCGCGATCAGCGTCGCATTGTGATCCTGCATGCCGATATAGGTTCCCTCGTACGTGCCCTTTGGTCCCATCGAGTCGGAGTAGAGCGTCCCGCCGACGCCGATTTTCCAGCCTTGTCTATTGGCTCCCTCGCGCACGGCCTCTAAATCTTTCGGGTTGACGCTGGCCTCGACGAAGACGGTCGGGATCTTGTTCTCGACGAGGAAGGCCACTAGCCGGTTGGTGTCGTTGACGCCCGCCTGTGACTCCGTCGAAATTCCCTGCACGGCGCGGACGTTGATCCCGTATGCTCGCGAGAAGTAAGCAAACGCATCATGAGCGGTCACGAGCGTCCGCTGCTGCTCCGGGATCGAGGCGATTACCTCGCGAATATACGCATCGAGCTGAGTCAGCTCGCCCAAGTAGCGGTCCGCGTTCGCGGTGTAGTCGGCGGCATGGGTCGGATCGTGCGTCTTCAGCTGCTTCGCCACTTCGCGCACGCACTCCATCCACAGCTGAATATCGCCCCACACATGCGGGTCGTGGATGCCCGCCACGGCTTCCGATGATCGCAGTTTGTCATGCGGAATCCCGTCGGAGACGGCAAAGAACTTGCGGCCCTTTTGGTGTGCGGCTTCGTAATCAGCCACCATGCGGCCTTCGAGGTGCAACCCGCAATAGAAGACGATGTCGGCTCGTAGCGCTTGTGCGGTGTCGTTCGCCGTCGGGACGTAGACATGCGGATCGGTCCCCTCATTCAGCAGGCCGGTTACGTCGGCCTGCTCGCCCGCCACCTGCCTGACGATGTCGGCGACCATGCCCACGGTGCAGACGATGTTGAGCTTCTGGCGAGCCGTGGGTGCCGTCCCAGACGTGGGCGGGGCAGCGGGGGGGCATCCGCCCAGTAGACTGAGCGTCGAGGTCAGAAGCAGAAAACGAGTCACTCGGTGAATTGTAGCCATTGCTACATTCTACCGCCATAGCCATGACGTTGCAATCTCGAAGTGTCGGCTTCGGCTTATGGGCGTATCTGCGTGTATGCGACAGAGAATTCCGGCAGCCGGTCTCCCTTTGCTCCTCTGCCCATTGCGGCGACCCCTCTGAGAATCCCCTCGATTGTGCGGAGAGAGGGCCGGATGGACTTCGCCAACGGTGGGGAGAGACACTCGGGTCGTGAGTCGATATGGAGAATATTCACATCAAATCATGAGCCGACTATAGTCATTGGCGGCCCATTCCGCGACCGGAGTCTCATCGATGAGATCCACACTCAACCTTTCCCGGACTCCTGCATTGCGGGCTTTCGTCGATCAGAATTCAGGAGCTGGAACGCACTTCGCGACTCCCGGTGAGTGAGTCCGAGACCTCCTCCGTGAGCAGCAGCAGCGGCTTGAAGTGGCTCAGATCGGAGATGACAGCCTCAACGAACGGAATCTTGGGGGATACTCCTCGCTGACATGATCCACCACATCGCCGATGCACACGAATCTGAATATGGCCACGACCCACGAGAATCGCAGTCGATCATCCGAAATGCGTTTGACTCTGAAATGCGTTCGTTCGACATCAGACCGAATGGGTGAATTCGTGCTTGAACGACGAGCAGAGCCTTCGACCGATTCAGAGGCGGAGTCGGTGACTGCGTGGGCAAACGAGCCGTCCTCGTTTGCCTCTTTCTTCGTTGGCGGGCACAATCGCGGGAACCAAGCCTCAGTGATTCCCCTCCCTGC
The DNA here is from genome assembly GCA_031431195.1 of Planctomycetota bacterium. Taxonomy (GTDB): domain Bacteria; phylum Planctomycetota; class Planctomycetia; order Planctomycetales; family Planctomycetaceae; genus TH-plancto1. Next base: position 23,084 of record JANPCU010000276.1, read on the forward strand.
CTCTCATCCACTCTGGAATTCACCTCATGGATCTGCTCACCACGCTGTCCGGCTCACTCATGGAGGGGTTCTTCCCCGCCGGTTGGGATCTCGCCAAGATCGATGCTTGTGTCGATGACAACCCGGCGACGATCACTGATCGCCAAAAGTGGTGGCACCCGAAGTTTCAGCCGTTCCCCTGCCAGACGCTGGCCGACTTCGATACCTACATGGGGCACGAGATCGCCCAGTTGATCCGTCGCACGCGGGATGCGGGCCAGAAGCTGGCGATGATCCTGCCAGTCGGTCCGATGGGGATGTATCGCTGGGCGGTGTATTTCCTGACCGAGTGGGGCGTCTCGTGCGACCACGTCTACGGCTTCAACATGGATGAGTGGAGCGATGCTCAGGGGAACACCCTTCCGTCCGACAATCCCGGAGCGTTCCAATACGCGATGGAGAATGCCTTCTACGGGCCGCTCGGCAAGCTGACAGTTCCGAAGAAACAGCGACACTTCGCCACGAAGAAGGTGCTGCCGACGTACGCCGATCGGATCGGCGAATTGAAGGCGGGCGGGGCCTTGCACTCCGTCGCGTTCGGCATTGGCCGCGTCTGCCACATCGCCTTCTGGGAGCCGCACTTCGCAGCTGAGTTCAAGAGCGAAGACGAGTGGAAGGCCCAGACGCACCGACTGGGGGCGAAATTGCACCCGCTGACGGTGGAGCAGAACGCGATCACCAGCTTCAAGAGCCGGACGACGCTGGTTCCGGCCTTTGCCAACACGATCGGACCGGGCCTGTTTATGAATGCCGACTACATCATCGGTGGGGCGGACGGCACGCTCGGTCGCGGGATGATGTGGCAGGGCTTGAGCCTGTGGATGACGCTACGGCACAAGCCGACCTCCTGGATTCCGTCGACCTACATGCCGACACAAGCGGGGCGTCTGTTCTTCCTGGAAGAACTCGCCGGTCCGCTGGTCGCCGAGTGCAACTAAGGAACTGGCTCGAGAGAAGTGCGCGGAATTCACCGCTGCGGGACCGAAGGTTCGCCGAGGGGAATTCCGGCGACCACTCGGTCCTCTGCGGTGAATCCTCCTCCGAACTTTCGGGAAGATGTTTCGGACCAGAGACTCAGCGGAGTTTTTCTGTTTGGGCTAGGGGGATTCGAGGTCCACCGGCACGCCGTTTCCAAAGACTTCGAGTTGATCGAGCGTGCTCGCCAGAATCAACCCTCGTCAGAGTTGTTTCAGACAGCGAACTTCCTGCTGGATGATTGGGGCGGGCGGGGCGCCGCTCTCCCATGTTCGCTCCCGGCGATCCGCTCCACAAACGCATGGGGAATGATTGGCAGGACGGTCTAGTTCTTCATCCTGGCAGAGAGCATCACCACTGCAACTTGGGGAGACCGTTTGAGTGAAGGGTGGCCCAGACGGTCAACGCCGTGTCCGGTCCAGCACGGCGAAGCGCCGCTGGTTCCCCCCGACATTTGGCCCAACTTGACCAAGGCACTTGGGGCACTCCGGGGCACTTGGCCTAGAACTGCCCGCCTTGGAACATTTCTGGACTGTGGGTATGCTCACCTATAAGCCAATCTCCGGGCATCTGGGAGAAATGGCCCGCGTTCCCGGCGGTCTGTACGTAGACTTTTCAAAGTGGCCGTGAAACGGTTGAGGGAATGTGTCATGTCGAGATTTCTGCGTGTTCGGTGGATCGTTCTGGGCTTACTGCTATGGCCGGTTTCGGTTCAGGCTCAGGCCCCTGCGAATCCGCGAGAAGTGGCCGCGAAGATCGACGCCCTGGTCAGTGAGCGGTGGTCGGCAGACCAGATCACTCCCGCTGCGATCTCGGACGATGCGGAGTTCTGCCGGCGGGTCTATCTCGACTTGTGTGGCCGCATTCCTCCCGCGTCAGAGGTCCGCGACTTCCTCGCCGACACCGCTCCGGACAAGCGGGCCAAGCTGGTCGACGAGCTGTTGGACAGTCCGACATACATTGTCAACTACACGAACGTCTGGCGGGCGATCATGCTCCCCGAGGCGTCGAGTGATGAGACGATCCGGTTCTTGCTGCCGGGGTTCGAGGCGTGGCTGCGCTCGCGTCTGGCCGAGAACCGCAACTTGGCCCAGATCGCCGAGGAGTTGCTCACGCTGCCCCTGGGCACGCAGGCGATGGACAACCTCCAACAACCCAGCGCTCCCAGTCCGCTGGCTTTCTATCGGGCCAAGCAAGGCAAGCCCGAGGAGATCGCCGGGGCCAGCGCCCGCATGTTCCTGGGGGTGCGGATCGAGTGTGCCCAGTGCCACAACCACCCCTTCGACAAGTGGAAGCGCGAGGAGTTCTGGAGCTACGCCGCCTTTTTCAAAGACACAGAAGCCATACAACCCCCCGCGACCGTTGTCGAAAAAGCGGTCGAAGCAGTCACGGGCAACAACCCCGCTAACGACCGGCGATCGATCCAGATCCCCGATACCGACATCGTGGTGCAGACGCGCTTCCTCGGCGGCGCGGAGCCCGACTGGTCGACCATTTCTGACAGCCGCGCCAACCTCGCCCAGTGGGTCATCTCCAAGGAGAATCCCTACTTCGCAAAGGCAGCTGTCAACCGCGTCTGGGCACACCATTTTGGCGTCGGCATCGTCGACCCAGTGGATGACTTTGGAGCCAACAATCCGCCCAGCCATCCCGAGGTACTTGATCTGCTCGCCCGTGAATTTCTAGCCCACGACTACGACTTCAAGTTCCTGATCCGCACGATCACCGCGACGCGGGCGTACCAGCTGACCTCCATCCGTTCACACGAGAGCCAGGACAACCCCCGCCAGTTCGCCCGCCTGCCGGTCCGTGGTCTGACAGCTGAACAAATCTTCGACTCGCTCGCGCAGGCCACCGGCTACCTGCAACCATTCGACCCGGAACAGACACTGAACTTCAACCAGGACCAGGCCCGCCAGGAGTTCCTCGAAACGTTCGAGACCGACACCGGGATCGAACGCCAGAGTACGATCTTGCAGGCTCTCTCGCTGATGAATGGCTCGTTCGCTTCGGATGCGACCAGCGTGCAGGAACTTCTGCGGTCTCGCAATGACAAGAACGGAACGCTCATCGCGATCGCCGAAGCGCCATTCTTCACTCCCGAGCAGCGAGTCGAGGCACTCTTCCTGGCCACCTTGAGCCGGTTCCCGACCGACCCCGAGAAGACGCGATTCCTGGCCTACTTGAAGGACCATGCGGCGACCGATGTCCCCAGTCGCCCACTGGCTGATCTGTTCTGGACACTGCTGAACACGACGGAGTTTTTGTCGAACCACTGACCTTCGGTCCCCTCGCTAGACCGTGAGACGATTCTACTTCGGTCAAAAACGTGCCCCACAGCCTCTCGCAACCGCCGTATCCGCTCACCGGTTTCTGGGGAACAGCCGACGTAGCGCTCGACGGGGTGGTCGACGGCGCGAAATGCGATGGGGGGATGGGTGATCATCATTCCGATGCCGCCGAAGCAGCGACCGGCTTTGGCTCCACTGGCGAGTGGTCCGAAGTGTAG
>JANPCU010000277.1:0-9036 GCA_031431195.1 Planctomycetota bacterium
TACGACGGACGTCCTCGTCCGTCGCTCCCCGAGGTGTTCCACACGGACGGACAAGGATGTCCGTCCGACGAAATGTCTCATGTCTCCCCGCGTGAAGTATCACAGAGATCACCGACGCGTCAGCGAGGGAAACGCAGGGAAAATTCGCTTTCTCTCCCCCTCGCTGACGCGTCGGGTGGGTCAAGTCAGTGACATGGGGTGTCAGCCGGGCTGCTCACCATTCTTCCGAGCCAGTTGATGAGTCGGCTGCTGGAGTCTGGGACGGAAACGCCAGTTGAATTTCGGGGAGGGACTTGTTTCGATGCGTGTGGTTCTAGTGATGAGAGGGGGGGATAGCTCGGCTTCGGCCGAGTTGGTCGTGCAACAGGGGCACGAGGTGATTGGGCTCTTCATGCGCTCCGGTGTCGCGGATCTGCACCGCCGCTGCGCGATCAGCCAGAAGTGCAACGAGCCATACTTGGAAGCCCTGGACCCCGTGGAGTCGCCTACCACCCCTAAACCCTCACCGCTCGCCGCGCTGACTTGAGATATACTTCACGCGGGACGGATTCAGGCGTCCGACGGACGTCCTCGTCCGTCGCTCTGCGAGTCTGTCCTCACGGACGGACGAGGACGTCCGTCCTACGAAATGTCTCATTTCTCCCCGCGCGAAGTATAACTCACCGATCTTACCGCCTGAAATTTGCGCAAGACCGAAAGATTCTTGGGTGAGTCGTACAGATTTGCAACCGGCTGTGGCCCCACGCGATCGGTCGCACTCCGCCCTCGGGGATCTGTGGTGATCTGCGAAATCGGTGTACGAATCAAGGGCCTCGGATCAGCCGGGCGAGCCACGGCCGCATACTCTCTACATCGCCAGTCGAGGGCAGGCTGTCGGCTATAGCGCGGAGAGTCGTTTGACCGCTGACCGTGTGGATGTTGCACAAGTCGGGACTGAGGACCGACGCCCCAGTAGCGAAGTCGGACTGTTTTTTCTTAGAGTAGAAGTCGAGGACGCTCCCGCGAAAATCCAGCAATCACAGGTCCCTTGCATGAACCAGCCGATTCAGACCTCCGTCACGATCAGTCTTGTCCCACAATCCAAGGGGGGGCCGTTTGTGTTTTGGGACGATTTGGGACATGGAATCACTCGGGCAGCTGCGCTGGGTTTCGATGCCGTGGAGTTGTTTGCACCAGGGCCAGACGCCGTCGATCCGGCAACACTGGAGCGACAGCTCGCTGACCACAACCTCCAGCTGGCAGCCGTGGGAACGGGAGCCGGGTGGTTAATTCACCAGCTGTCACTGACTGACCCGCATGCCCAGGTTCGACTGAGAGCGATGGACTTCATCCGCTCGATGATCGATTTCGGCGGGGCGAATCAGGCCCCGGCGATTATTGGTTCGATGCAGGGACGCTGGGGGGGAGCTGTCGACAAGGCGACCGCGCGGGGCTGGCTGGGCGAGGCACTGGTTGAACTGGGCGAACATGCCAGTCAGTACAACGTCCCGTTGCTGTACGAACCGCTGAATCGTTACGAGACCAACCTGTGCAACACACAAGGAGACGGTGTCCGGCTCCTGGAGGAGTACGGGGCGACCAACACGCGGCTCCTGGCCGATTTGTTCCACATGAACATCGAGGAGGTCGACCTGGCCGCAGCTCTGCGACAATCTGGCCGCTGGTTGGGACACGTCCACTGCGTCGATACGACCCGCTGTGCCGCCGGAGTGGGGCATATGAACTGGCCCCCGATTGTGCAGGCCCTGCAAGAGGTCCACTACAGAGGGTACGTTTCGGCAGAGTGCCTGCCGTGGCCGAATTCGGAGGCTGCGGCCGAGCAGACAATCCGGAAGTATCGGGAACTATTCCGGGTCGCGGAGTGATTGCGGCGAGCGTCCGGCGTGAGCCGGATGGTCATACTTCACACGGGCCTAAATGAGACGTACGACGGACGTCCTCGTCCGTCGCTCTGCGAGTCTTTCCACACGGACGGACGAGGACGTCCGTCCGACGAAATGTCTCAGTGCTCCCCGCAAGAAGTATATGCCGGACTTGGTCGCAGTGCCCGAGAATCGGTGTTCCCGCGCTCGCCGAAACGTCTCTCTCGGGGTTTCCCTCTCTCTCCTCGCTTCGAGGCATTGTGAAATCGCCCGGGACAGCCGCAGCAGACTAGTCAGCAGGGAGCCGTCGAACTACGGCTTCTCCTCGACCCCGCAGACACACACCATCGCGTGACACCCCGGACAGCCGTTGCCGTATTTCGCCTGCACTGCGGCACCCAGGTCGATCTGGGCGACGTTGGCGATGGTCGCCAGCCAGGCGAGTACGTCGGCGAACTCGAAGGCGAGTTCTTCCTTGGTGCCGCTGCGGAGCGCGGTCGCCAATTCGCCGACCTCTTCCATCAGCCACATGAAGGTCCCCTCGATGCCGCGCTCCTCGTCTTTGCGCGAGTACATCGTGTCGATCAGGGCCTGGAGTTCTTGGAGAGTCATGGGGTGTCCACAGGGTCAGGGGGAGTCTGCTGGTAAGGTCGCGAGGGAGCCCGACACAACGTCCGCGCATTATGGCTGAGTCTGCATCGCTCAGATACCGAGTGAACGCGAAGCGAACTGGTATGGCGGGTCAGCCCGACAGCGACACCTCGCGCTGTGCTGAATGAAAAGTTTTGTCGAGTCCGATTCGCGACACTCGGATTCCTGGCGAGCCCCCAGCGTCAGCCGGGGTGTTCTTAGAAGCGAATCCGTGCTGTCCCAATTCGTCGGTCACGATGCGGCCATGTTCGATCACAGTACGATTTGGCTTGGACACCCCGGCTCACGCCGGGGGCTCGCCAGAATGTCGCACTTCACGCCGCGAGAAGTATGAGATCGTGGATGCGGCCTACTCCAGCGTCCGCTGCTTTTCCAGCACGAGCAGTCGACCGTTGTCCCGGTACTCGACGCGAGACATGTACTGCCGCATCAGCAGCAGCCCCCGGCCACTGGATTTGTGAAGCCCCTCTTCCGCCAGTGGATCGGGCACCTCGGCGGGATCAAAGCCGATGCCCTCATCTTCAATCTCAATATAGGTGTTGTGGTCGTTGACCTCGCAAAACACCCGTACGGACTTGGCCGGATCTCGCTGGTTGCCATGCTTAATCGCGTTCATCAGCCCCTCTTCCAGAGCCAGACGGACACTAAACAGATCACGCGCAGAGTATTGTCGCTCTTTCAGCCAGTCCACAATCTGAGCCTGCACCAGCATCGCCTCTGCCGGGTCGGTCGCAAATCGCACATCCAGCCGAACTGCGTCACTCATTGACGTCTCGACAATTAGATGCCAGCGAGGGCAGCTGCCTGATCATCCTTGATGTCAAACAGCTTGTTGAGTTTGGTGATGGCGAAGACTTCGTAGATGTCCGGGCGAATTGAGCACAGACGCAGCTTGCCACCGGAGGTCTTCACCTTGTTATTCATGGTGATGAGTTTGCCGAGTGCGGCACTCGACAGATATTCGACGTTGGTAAAGTCGAGGACAATCTTCTTCCGTTTGTCCTGGTCGACGAGACCAAACAGCTGGTTCCCGATCATCTGGATGTTGTTTTCATCCAGGATTTTCTTGTCGACGAATCGAGCGACGGTGACATCGCCGACTTCTTCGATGTCCAAGCGACGCTGACCGGCTGGGGCCGCCATGTTGGGAATCCCGATAGAATCTTGATTGGCGAAGGATCAAGTCCCTCGCCTTGGAAGGGAGGGCTGAGGATCAACGGAGTGTTAATTCCCCAGCGAAGTGCCGACCACGATCTTCACGCGTGCCAGAACGGATGTCAACCCAGAATAGGGCGAGTTCAGGGCGAGCGTCCGGCGTCAGCCGGATGGTGACGTGTCGATCCAGGTTGGCAGTCCTGATCGCGTCGGATGTTCGCCGTTTGGGGGAAACGCTTCCCGCGAGCGAGAAGCGGGCGATCGCGTGGTGGCGAACCGAGTATAATCAGGGACAGTGGGTCGAGGGACTCGTGTGTGGCTGATGGGGTGTTTGACCATGCGGATGTGGATCGTGTTGGCCTGTGGGATGGCGTTGGGGTCCGGCACTCTCGTGGGGGCTCAGACTCCGACGGCACCCGCTGCGGAGGGGGCATCGCCTCCCCCGACTGGGGCCTACGCGGGCGAGATGCCGGATGTGACGCCGACGTTTTCACTCAGCCAGGAAGAGCGCAGGGTCTGGGATCCAGAACATGTCGACGACTTCTCGCTCATCGATCAGACCGGAAATACGGTCACACTCCAGGAACTGAAGGGCCGCCCGTGGGTGGCGAACTTCATCTTCACTCGCTGTGTGTACGAGTGTCCCACGATGTGCCGCAAGATTCGCGACCTGATCCTCGCTCTGAACAAAGACCCCGCCCATCCGAATCCTGTCCGGTTCGTCACCATCACGGTCGACCCCGCTCACGATTCCCTCCAACTGATCCAGGAGTTCGCCGGGATCTATCAAGCGAAGCCGGAGGAGTGGCTGTTCCTGACCGGTGAGAAAGAGCCGATCTATAAGCTGATTCGGCAGGGCTTCAAGGTGGCCGCCTGGGAGAACTTCGGGTCGGACCGTCTTTCGGGAATGGAGTTCGCCCACAGCATGCACTTGGTGCATGTCGACGAGAGCGGCAAGATTCTCGGTCGCTATGAGAGCATGAACGATCAGGATCTGTACACGCTCCAGCGAGTGCTGACTGGCAAGATCGAGACCCCCAGGCGGCACCAACCCGCCCTCTTGGGCACGCGGCTCCCCGGGGGACTGGCCGCTGTGGACGCGACTTCAGTGACGCCGAATCTAGGGGCCGACCGGCTCGACCCTCTGGCCAAGCTCCCCGCGTGGGCCCGGCGGCTCCCCCGCACCAACGCGGCCCTCAACGCCCTGGCCACGATGCTGCTCCTCACCGGGTTCATCGCCATCAAGGCTGGAAACGTCAGCCTCCATAAACGGCTGATGCTCTTCGCGTTCGCGGTCTCAGTGGCCTTCCTCGGCTGCTACCTGACCTACCATTTTGCCTTGCACAGATACACCGGCGAGCATGGCAAGAAGTTCATCGGAACCCCCGCCCTCACCAAGGTTTACTTCACAATTCTCATTACCCACGTGATTCTGGCCACAGCTGTGCCGGTGCTGGCGTCGATGACGATTTGGAAGGGCCTGAAGGCGAATTGGGAGAGTCATCGCCGGTGGGCCAAGGTCACGTTCCCGATTTGGCTATACGTGTCGGTGACGGGCGTTATCATTTACTGGATGTTGTACCATCTGAGTGGTCCGGTGGTCTGAGGCCGACCTACAATGGTGCAAGAGGTGATCTCCATGAAGCGATTCCTGACATCGACTATTCTCGGTTTGGCCCTGTTCGGTTCCGCCGCCACGGTGGCCCAGGCGTGCCCGATGTGCAAGTACGCCAACGAAGCCGATCAGCCGGATGAGACCGCGAATCTTCGCCCCAAGGCGTTCATGTACAGCATCCTGTTCATGCTCTCGATGCCGCCGACGATCTTCACGATCTTTGGGGTGAGTTTCTATCGGATGTGTAAAAATGCGGAAGCGGCCAACGCCGTTGATGATCCCACGAGCGACATGCCGTCTTAGGCGTCGCCGGGACCGCTCGCAGGTCAAGCCCCGCAAGACGTTGACCCTCTGGCGGGGGGGGCCTATAATCGGTGGATTGATGATCGTCTGAGGCCCTGTTCTTGCGGGAACTTGTGTCAATTCTCAGGCGACTTTCCGCTGCGGCCGAAGGGCGATGGATCGCGGCACTTGACTGAACCCGGAGAGATTCCGTTCCGACCATGAGCACTCAAATCCCGCAGCACGCGGACCCGCAACAGAACGAACTCGCCCACTGGTTTGTCAACTTCCAACGGAAGATTGAGCCGCACACCAACAAGATCATCTTGGCCATCATCCTGGGCACTCTCGGGATCGTGGCCTATCAGGTGTTCGCTAAGTCGGCAGCGGCCAAAACCTCGGAAGCGTGGAGCAAGTACGCCGCCTGTTCGACTGCGGACGACTTCAAAGAGGTCGCAGACGATCATTCCGGAACACCAGTCGAGGCGTGGTCGCGACTGGAGGCCGCTCGGAACTACATTCAAACCGGCGTCATGCTGTCGATGACCAATCGCAAGGCCAGCGACGAGAGCTTGGAATACGGCCAGACCCAGCTCGACAAGCTACTGAAGTCGACGACGACCCCGGATGAAGTCCGCGAGCAGGCTCTGTCCCAGAAGGCCGTCTGCCTGGAATCACTCTGCGACGGCGACGTGAAACCAGTCGTCGAGGCGTACGACGAGTTGCTGAAGAAGTTCCCGGAATCCCACTATGCTCCTTGGGCGAAGCACCGTTTGGAAGAACTCAAGAAGCCTGCCACCGGGGAGTTCTACGCGTGGTTCCGGAAGGCCAAGCCCGCTCCCCCCGAGCGTCCGAAGCCCCAAGACGTGAAGCCCAGCGACCTGCCGAACATCAAGCTGACCCCGGATGAAGGCGATCCGCTGCCGCCGAGTACCTCGGGGACCACTCCGGCGACCCCGGAGACCAAGCCTGCTGACGGAACGACTCCGGCCCCGGAAGCTCCCGCTGCTGAGGGAACGCCCGCGAAGCCGGACGCCCCCGCGACTGAGGCGAAACCTGCCGAACCCGCAACCGAGAAACCTGCCGAGCCAGCGACTGAAAAGCCAGCTGACCCTCCCGCAGCAGAAGCTGCCAAGCCAGCCGAAGCGGCCACGGAAAAACCTGCCGAGCCAGCCACCGAGGCTCCAAAGCCGTAACGGTTCGTCTCGCCCACTCACTGAAATCGACCACAGGGCAGGCAGCCACGCCTGCCCTGTGTTGTTACCCTGATGGGATCGATTGCTGATCTTCGGCCCACGTCGGAGTTCGACGGAGCATCAACTGCCGTGTGCCAAGTCGCTAGTCCCATTCGATGAGGAGATCGCGATGAACATCTTCGAGAGCATTCGCGTTCAAGGCTTCCGTCGGCTGCACGATGTCGAGTTGAAGTTGCGTCCGCTCAACGTCCTGATTGGGGCGAACGGAAGCGGTAAGACTTCTTTGTTGGATGTATTCACGCTTTTAGCCGCGTCTGCTGCGGGCGATTTGAAGGCCATGATCCGCGAATACGGCGGAGTGGATTCGAACTTGTCGGTCATGAATGGAGTCGAGGGAGAAAAAGCCCGCTTTGCACGGTTCGAACTTCGTAAGCAGGTCTCTGCGTATGGCCCGTTGGAGTATGCAATTTCACTTAAGCCCGGAGGCACATCTTACGAGATTCCAGATGAATCACTGACGCAACACATGGACCCCTCGGAGCCCGATCCGATGATATATCTGAAAAATGTTCATGGGAGAGTTCGATACTTTGATCACGAAACTAAGCAACTTGTTGCCCCGCAGTGGGAATACGATGAACTGGAATCGGCTCTCTCGCAAATACCAATGGTGTATCGAGAGCCGACGAGACTTCGAAAAAGCCTACTCGCCATTCATTACCATGTCCTCGATGTCAGTTCACGGGCACCAGTCCGGCTGCCGCAGCAGATGCGGGAAGCTCGGCTTCCTGGACCCAACGGGGAAGATTTGGCCGCTTGCCTTTACTGGATGCGGGAAGCTGACCCAGATCGGTTTGAAACGATCGAAGACACACTCCGTGTTGGCTTTCCCAACTTCGAACGGCTCAATTTCCCGCCAGTCGCCGCGGGTCTGTTGGCGATCACCTGGAAAGAAAAGGGACTGAAGCATCCATTCTTCATGCACCAGCTTTCTGAAGGCACGCTACGCTTTCTCTGGCTGGTGACCCTGCTCTACAGCCCCGGTCTGACGGAAGTCACTCTGCTGGATGAACCAGAAGTCAGCTTGCATCCGGAACTCTTATCGGTCCTCGCCGACTGCCTGCGAGAAGCGTCGACGAGAACTCAACTGATCGTCGCGACACATGCGGACCGACTCGTGCGATTCTTGCATCCGAGCGAAGTGGTCACGCTCGACATGGAAGACGGAGTGACAACTGCGACACGCGCCGACGATCTCGATCTCGAAGAGTGGTTGAAGGAATACACCCTCGATCAAGTTTGGCAACACGGTCGCATGGGGGGACGAGCGTGAGGATTGTCATCATCTGCGAGGGAAAGACGGAGCAGGCGTTTAAGAGTTGTTTGCATGAGTTTCTGAAGTCGAAACTCGGCGCAAGCCAGAAGATGCCCAAGTTGGTTTTCGATGTCCACAATGGTTCCATTCCATCAGGCGACAAGCTCCAACGTGTGGTAACAAGACTGCTCTCCGACAGTAAGAACCCTGCGGATGCCGTCATCGCTTTGACCGATGTCTATCCCGGCTTTTCGAACGCCGATGCAGCCAAGACTCAGATGCGACAAGACGTGGGAAACCAAACTGCATTCTATCCCCACGTCGCGCAGCACGATTTCGAGGCATGGCTGTTGCCGTTCTGGGACCGGATTCAGAAGCTCGCGGGACGCACAGCGGCCCCCTGGGGTTCAAATCCAGAAACGGTCAACCACGGCAATCCACCAGCACATCGATTGATGAAGCTGTTCGAAGAAGGCAAATGCCGAGATAGCTACAAAAAGCCTCGCGATGCCGGACGCATCCTTCTCAACGCGGATCTGACAGTGGCAATCCAGGCATGTCCCGAATTGAAAGCGTTGGTGAATACAATTCTGAATCTCTGCGATCCGTCGAAGGTTATCCCGTAGCCATCGACGCAGCTCCGCCGCATGCCTGAGAACGTCAGGTTTCGGTAACTCACCTCGTACTTGGAATTGATTCCCCGTGAATCCCGATCTCGACCCCGCCGACGAATCACTACTCGAAGAGGTCGATGCCCCGGCACTCTCGTCCAGCGAGCCGGTTTCCGTCACCGTGGAGGCTCGCGCTCACGGCTGGCGGGTCGACCACTACCTCGCCCGGCTCTACCCCAACTACAGCCGCGAGCTGTTTCAAAAGGCCATCGAGCAATCCTCGGTCCAGCTCAACGGCCTCCCGGTCAAAGCCTCCAAACGAGTGCGGGTCAACGACCGGCTCTCGGTC
>JANPCU010000278.1:0-3207 GCA_031431195.1 Planctomycetota bacterium
CCACATAAACAATGACAGGCTGGAAGCCTATCCCACGATCATCAAACTCGAACATCCACTGTGAGTCTGATCGACCCCCAGAAGTTCCATTCAAGATCGAGTTACGTCAAGACTCTACCGAATGTGGGCGCAAACCGCAACCAGAAGTGAACACGCGAACACACTCGTATTACGAAAGCCCACCGGTTGCAACCGGTGGGCTTGTTCGTTGGTTACTCCTGCTCACACTTTCCGCACCACGACCCATTTGCCGACAATCTCGACGACCTGGATCGGCGTGCCTTCTGGAATGAAGCTCCCCTCGGACATCACGTCGACTGGATTGCCGTTGATCTCTGCTTTTCCACTCGGCCTCAACATGGTCAGAGCGAAGCCCGACTGGCCGATCAGTTCAGCAGTCTTGCCGACGAGTTGTGGCTTCAACCGGGGAGCAGCTGCGGCATCGGCACTCGGCGGAGTGAGGATCATGTCGTTGAACAGCGGAATCTGCGGCAGGAACTTCGCCAAGCCGATCGCACAGACAATGAGTCCGAGGACTGCACCGCCGAAGACCTTGATGGTCTGGAGCGATTGCCCCGCGTCCGTCATGTTCGGGCCGAGATGCCCGAACGTTTGTGAGGCCATGATGATCGAGGCAAACGTCAACACAATCCCCGTGACGCCAAAGAACCCAAACCCCGGCAGCACCAGAAACTCCATCAGCAGACATCCGACGCCCAGCAAAAACAGCACGATCTCGAGCGACCCCGCCGTCCCGCCCAACACCTTGCTCCAGAAGAACAGACCGAAGCACAACGCCGACAACAGCCCGAACATCCCCGTCATCGTGTGGAGTTCCAGGTAGATCGACACCAGGCCGATGAAGAACAGAAACCCCATGATAAACGGGATGTTCAGCCAGAAGACCAAATCATCCACCCAAGTCCGCTGCATCGGAACCAACCGCTGTTCGGCGGGGATTCCCAAGCGGGCCTTGAGGTCGACCAAGCTGTCGACCGGGGCCTGGGCGAGTTGCAGCTGATGGGCGCGGCGTCCCGTGACGGTCAGCAGCCACCCCTTTTTCGATTCCTGGACCAGCGGCCCTTGGACCCACTCGTCGCCGGATTCGTGGATCTCAGCCTCGGTCATATAGGTCACGGTCCCCTTGGTCTTGTGCGTCGCCTGGTACACGGGCAGATCGATATCGCACATGGCCTGCGCGAGCGCGACGGGGCGATTCTTGCGACGGGCCAGTTCGCCCAGCAGTTGCTTGAGCGGACTGAGGACTTTCTCGGGGGCCCGTTCAAAGGCTCCCCCCTCAGCGGTCTCGCGAATCGCGCCCGCATCGCCCATCTTGGCCTCGGGCTTCAGGTAGATATCATCGCACCCGAGCGAAATGATCGCCGCCCCGCTGTAGGCCCCTTCGGGAATGTAAGCCACAGCGTGGACCCCGCGATCCTTGAGAGCTGCGATCGACTGGGCCAGTTCCTGACTCTCGAAGAGATAACCGCCGGGCGAATCGATCTCGAAGATGATGAGCTTAACGCCATCATCCACTGCCCGCTCAATCTGCCTCTGCAAGAAAGAAGCCAGAACCGGCTCGATCATCCCTTTGATCTCGATCAGGGCGACATTTACGTTACCGCCGACGACCGGGCGTTCCCGCAACGCATCCAGCGGTAGCGAGTACGCATCGACCAGCTCCCGCCGCGAGGTCGCCGTCTGCGAGACCAGCACCCCCCACTCGCGGGCCTGATTCGCCGACAGCATCCACACAGCCCCCGCGTCCTTCAGCGTCTGCGTGTCTTTGATCACCACGTTGGCATCCCGCAGCCGCTGGGCCTCGGGCTGAGTCACCACGCGCTTCTCCACGTTGCCGGGCGTGGGCTCCACCGTCACCTGCATCACCACCGCAGCCGGGTCCATCAGGCCAACCGCCAAGGCTTCCGTCACCCGCCGGTTACGCCGCTTACCCACGATCGATTTGACGATCAGCTGTTCGTTGGCGGGGAGTGCATTCCCGCGCCCGATGTCGCCCAGTTGGGCATCGGGGTGCATCACAATTTCGGAGCAGGCGATCGCGACGCAGACATTGGTGCCCGACACGTTCTTCGGCACCCAGCAGATCGTAGTGAGATTCGCGGTCGCATCCGAGGCCAAGAACTCCGAGAGGGCAAACACGTGGTGGAATTCGCTGATGCCGGGCGACAGTTCCAGGACCAGGAACGCCTGCTTCTTCTCCTTGAGGGCTTGAGCCTGTAAATCCAGAGCCGCACGCCGGACACTGGCCGTGACGCTGTCGGTGATCGAGCCCTCGAGCGTGACAAAGATCGCAATGTTCCGCGTTTCGGGCGCGTCGGGAATCGCTGGCACAGCTGGCGGAGCGGCCTCCTGAGCCCAGCCCCTGTCGGCGAAAACGCCGCACACAATCGCCCACAAAATCACTGTGCAGGCCACTCGCGGCCAAGCACGGTCGGAGTCCAACGGGGTCCGGGAACTGAACTGTGGCACACTGTCCATCATGTCCGCTGTCCGCGATCGGGAATGGGGGCCAGATCCCCCAACTGCCGGGAGTCTGAGCAATTCTCGCTGATCATACTCGGGAACCACTGAGAGAAGAACGCGAAGCCCTCCCTGGTGGATCACCGAACTGATTCGATTATAGGCCGAATCCGGGGGAGATTGTCATCCCGTCCGACGAATTCCCACGGCAACACTGTGCTTGAAGGTTGGAGCTGTCGATGATTTGATGGGAATGGCTATCGTATTTAGACATGGACCGCAGTCGCGCCAGGCAGACTTTCACGCGACTGACGACATGGCCGACCTGCTCCCGGTCGAGTTTAATTCGGCGACTTCCCGGGAAAGGCTGGCACACGTCCTCCTCGTGACGTTTGATTCACCTGACCGGAGCGAGATCCATGCCTATTAGACTTCACGCGGGTCAGATTGAGTCGTACGACGGACGTCCTCGTCTGACCTTTCTACACATCTCTCTGAAACAATTCACCACGGGCCGTTTTTCCTGGCATGAGATTTGCGACATGGAAGGGCGTGTGTGGAATCGCATGTCGAGTGGGCAGGGAGGCCGGGGGAGATGGATCTTGCAGACGAGTTCGCGCAGATGGATCTGGGGGATCGGCGGTTGAATCAGCGGGCGGTCACGTTGATCGAGACGTTGTCGAAGCAGCCGATGGCGTCGATCAATGCGGCGTGCGGCGTGTGGCG
>JANPCU010000279.1:0-14390 GCA_031431195.1 Planctomycetota bacterium
ACGGCGCTAGCCGCCGGTTCTGAGGGCAGCGAGCGGTCAGGGGAACCGGCGGCTAGCGCCGTACCGCTCACAGGAGGGATTATTGCCGGTCCGAGTCATTGCGTCGAATGGTTGCCGACATTTTGGCTCTGCAATGCAGTCAATCAAGCCGTCAAATCACCGCACCGACATCGCCGGGAATCGCCATCCTCTCGATTTCCCGGCAGAGTTTGTCAAAAGACGGAGAACGGCTGCGGCACAGCTTGAGGTCCATCGTGGATGAGAACTTGGGCTGATCGACCGTTTCCTTGTATTTGACTCCGCGAAACCTGTCTTCGATCCATTTCTTCTTTGCACCACGGGTTTCTGGATCGTTCGGAACCTCCTGCTCGTTGACCACGATGAACTCAGCCAGTGACTCTGCCGCAGCGACAAACCAAGTCTCGTACTCGTCAACAGCGATCACGGTGGCGATTTCAACGTTTGAAGCGTAGCTGATCGCTCGGCGTTTCAGTTCCGGCCCAAGCTGGGCGGCACATTGTCCATCGGCATCAATCAAGATGAGAATCAGGCGGCGGACTGCAGGCTCGCGGCGCTGGGCCAGTTTTCTGGCGGCGAGTTGAACAGCTTCCTGCAGGCATTCATCATCCGGCTTCACGATCTTGGAAGCAGACAGCACCTTGCCGGGAATAAATGTGACAAACGTGTCGGGACAAAACTCTTGAACGATCCGGTGAAGTAGTTTCGGGATAGCCCGCTCGTCACCCTCGCCTTCAACAATCGGAGCCACGACAAGGTGGATCATTCCGCCACCGCTTCGGCTGCAGCGGCTTCGATCCTCGGCTCAAGTTGGTTCGATCGCAGAAGCTCTCCAGGCGTATAGAGATGGTCGCGAATCGCCGAAGCGCTGGCGTCATCAATGGGAGCGATGACAGTACTGCCGGATTCGTCAGAGACGGCAAACAGCGAATCGGTCTCAATGTCGACACGATCCAACAGGTCCGGGCTGTGGGTCGTGATGAGGATTTGAGTGTTGACGGATGCTTCGCGGAGGGCATCGAGCAGGACCGCCATCGCTGCCGGGTGGATCGCTGCTTCCGGTTCCTCAATACCGATCACATGAGAAGTGCGAGAGGATTCAAGGGTCTGCAACGCCGCCACGAGAACCGCAAGGGACCGCAACGTTCCGTCGGACATGTTTTGGGAGTGGAATATCCTGGGCAGAGACTCGCCGGGAACTTGCAGAGGGAATTCCAGTATTTCGAATCCACTGATCTCCAATTGTTGCACGGAGATGAGGCCAGGGACGATCTGAGCTAAGTATTCGACAATTCTTGCCAAGGTCTTAGGCCGCTCCCGAAACAATCGAGACACAGCACTCGTCAGATTGCTGCCACTTCCTTTTAGAGTAGATCCAGACTGGATGGGATGCGGCGGACGCATCAGGTCTGGTATTGGATTGTAGAGGCAGAAGCTGGACAAAGCCTCACGAACGTACTCACAGACCACGTACTGTACCGATGCAATTGGCAGGTATAGAGACTCCTTAGAGATGCTTTTGATGTCGATATCAGAATCGCCTGAATCAGAGAGTTTCTCTCTGTCTCGGTAAAACTTTTTGAAAAGCTTTATCCCCTGTTCCGAGGTTCTGTACTCTAGCCTCTCTTCGTCGACAACAAACCCGCCATGCGGTTGCTTCGCAATCTGGATGACATAATCAGCCTGACTTCGAGACCATTGTACCTGCAGCTCAATGCGAAAGTTGTCTCCTGTCTTCATGCCGCGACGAAGTACATTCGCTATTCCTCCTCGGCTCTCCAGGGCATGCGACAACGAACCGGGAGACAATGCTTGTGCGACAAACTGCAGCGAATCCAGAAAGTTACTCTTCCCCGCTCCGTTCCGCCCCACAAGGACATTGAACCGCCCCAAGGTCACATCGCACTTCGCGATGCTCTTGTAGTTGTGAATCACCACTCGGCGAATCAGCGGCGGTTTGTCCATGTGTCGATCTCCTCGGCGGCCATCACCCGCCCAGCTGAACCAGTTCCTCATCCTGCAGCTTCTTCGCCTCTTCCGGCTCGACGTAGTCGCTGTGGCAGTCGGCTTTCTTGCCGGCGTTGGCCCCGAGGGCTTTGCGGGTTTTGCTCGCGAGTTTGTGGATCTCGTCGGGGCTGAGCACGCCGCGTTTGGCGAGGATCTCTTGTTGCTCGGCGGTCAGGGCAGCTGTGACCTTGGCCTTGTCCCAGCGGTAGCCTTCTTCTTTGCCGCTGGCGAACTCGACGATCTCTTTGCTGATGCGGACGCTGCACCAGTCGTGGCCGCACATCGCGCAGAAATCGGTGTCGACATCGAGGTCTTCGTCGTGGTACGCCCGAGCTGTGTCGGGATCGAAGCTCAGCTCGAAATGCTTCTCCCAGTTGAGGGCCGCGCGGGCCTTCGTCAGCTCATCATCACGGTCGCGAGTCCCTGGAATCCCGAGAGCCACGTCGGCAGCGTGTGCGGCGATTTTATAAGCGATACACCCCTGCTTCACGTCGTCCTTCTTCGGCAGACCCAGATGCTCCTTCGGCGTCACGTAGCACAGCATGCTGGCCCCGTGATACCCGGCAGCTGTGGCTCCGATGCAGCTGGTGATGTGGTCGTAGCCGGGGAAGATGTCGGTCACGAGCGGCCCGAGGACGTAGAACGGAGCCCCGTGGCACAGCGTCCGCTGGAGCTTCATGTTGTATTCGATCTGGTCGAACGGCACGTGCCCCGGCCCCTCGACCATGACCTGCACGCCCTTGCGCCAAGCCCGCTCGGTCAGTTCGCCGAGAGTACAGAGTTCGGCGAGTTGAGCCTGGTCAGTCGCATCGGCCAGGCCACCGGGACGCAGCCCGTCGCCGATTGAGAACGTGACATCATACTCTCGCATGATGTCACAGATGTCGTCCCACGCCGTGTACATGGGGTTCTCTTGATCGTGGTCAATCATCCATTTGGCCAGCAGCGACCCGCCACGCGAGACGATCCCGATCAGTCGTTTCTTCACGTATTGCAGGTGGTCGTACAAGACTCCCGCATGGATCGTGAAGTAGTCGACCCCTTGGGCGGCCTGCTGCTTCAGCGATTCGAGAATGATCTCGATGTTGAGGTCGTACAGCTTCCGCCCGATGATCATCGAATAGATCGGCACGGTCCCGATCGGCACGTTGCTGTTGCGGACGATCGCTTCGCGGCACTCTTCGATGTTGCCGCCAGTCGACAGGTCCATGACCGTATCGGCCCCCCAGCGCTCGGCCCACTTGAGTTTCTCGACTTCTTCATCGGTACTGGACGAGACCGGCGAAGCCCCCATGTTGGCGTTGATCTTGGTCTTCGACGCCCGCCCAATGGCCATCGGATCGAGCTGGTACGCGAGATGCACCTTGTTCGCGGGGATCACCATCCGACCGGCGGCGACCTCGTCGCGGACCTGGGCCGGGGTGAGATGGCCTTCACGCTGGGCGACGCGGGTCATCTCCGGAGTGATGATGCCGAGACGAGCGGATTCGAGTTGCGTGGAGGGGGTGAAGCCAGCAGTGAAACGGACTTCGCGGAGTGTCGAATTGGACTCTTCGAAGACCACTCGCGTGGAGCCACTCACAAAGCCCAGGGGGTGCAACCCCTGGGCTTTCGCAGTCGTCCACCCATCCGGCAGGAAATCCCAAGCCGTCTTCTCACTCGGCTGCGGCATCCCCGGAGTGTCAGGCGAGGCGAACGTCCAGCGGCCATCGACTCCGGGCGCGATCTTCCCGCGCTGGGCAAAGCTGCCCGGCGATGTGCCCGCAGCGGTGGTAGAAGGGTTCAGTCCCAAGGGGGGCAGGGAGTACGCGGGCATGGAGTTCTCTTGATTCATCGCAGTGGTCCTGGCGGGGGAAAGCCGCAGTCCGTGTCGCTGTGCTGCGTCTCATGCTTCAGAGGGGGTTCAGGTATCCGCCGAAACGGAGAGACTGAATGCCCTTGCAATGCATGCGACACAGCGGCCTTATCGTAGTCGGCAGACCACCGCCTGCCAATCACTGGCTGATCTTCACCAAGGGCGGACAATACGTATCAACAGTGATTGCTGGCTGCCTTGGCTGGGATCGTGGCGCAATTCGGGGCAGAAATGGAGCCCGTAGAGATTCACATCTGTAAGAGCCTCTCCGTATTGTGTCCCGACAGCAACGAGCAACCTTAGCCAACCAATTCCCGCTTGACCAGATCCTCGTACGTCTCTCGCTCACGGATCACAGACACCGTATCGCCATCGACCAGAATCTCGGCGGCTTTGGGGCGGGAGTTGTAGTTGCTGCTCATCGCCATGCCGTAGGCCCCGGCGCTGAACGTGCAGAGCAGGTCGCCGCGCTGGACGGGGGGGAAGGCCCGCTTCTGAGCGAGGTAGTCACTCGACTCGCAGATCGGCCCGACGATGTCGGTCGTTTCGCAGCCGGGGATGGAAGCCGCCTCGTAGTCGGTCGGGGGAGCCACCTGGGCCTCGACTGGCCAGATGCGGTGGAACGCGTCGTACATCGCTGGGCGAATCAGGTCATTCATCGCAGCGTCTTGAATCACGAACAACTTGCCGCCCTCGCGCTTCGTGTAGATGACTTCGCTAATCAAGACACAGGCATTGCCGACGATCGAACGACCCGGTTCGAGAGCCAGGCGGCAACCAGCTGCCTGAATGAGGGGCACGATCACCTTGGCATATTCGCTGGCCGGGGGAGCCTCGTTGCCGCGATAGCTGAGGCCGAAGCCGCCGCCGAGGTTAATCCAGTTCGTCTTGTGTCCGTGTGACCGCAGCTCACGGACGACGGCGGTGGCCTTCTTCGCTGCTTGCAGATACGGATCGGTCGTCATGATTGGCGAACCGATGTGCATGTGAATGCCGCGCAGCTCCAGATGCGGATCGGCCAGCACCTTCGCGGCCAGCTCGTTGTGCCGCTCGATGTCCATGCCGAACTTGTTGCCTTTCTTCCCGGTGGTGGTTTTCTCGTGCGTCTTGCCGTCGATGTCGGGGTTCAGCCGCATCGCCACGGGGGCGATCCGTCCCATCGACTTGGCCACTGCGGAGATCGCGTCGAGTTCCCCTTCGCTCTCGACATTAAACATCAGGATGTTGTCTTCGAGACCCTGCCGAATCTCGGCGTCCGTCTTCCCGACTCCCGCAAACACGACGCGCGTCGTGTCGGCCCCGGCTCGCTTCACGCGGAACAGTTCGCCCCCGGAGACGACATCGAACGAGCTGCCCGCTTCGTTGAGCAGTTTGAGGATCGACAGGTTCGAGTTGGCTTTGACCGAGTAGCAGATCACCGGATCAACGGCGGCGAAGGCGGTCCGCACGGCATTCAGTTCATGCAGCAGTTTGGCCTTCGAGTAAATCCAGACCGGTGTCCCGAACCGCTGGGCGATGTCGGAGACATGGACGTTCTCACAGCACAATTCACCAGCACGGTATTCAAAAGCGTTCATCAGAGTCTCAACGGAGGACAATCCCGCTCAGGCAATCGAGCGAGTCAGGGGCATTCTACAAGATGCTGGCTGGACGGGAATCGACCGGGCCTCAGCTGGCCAGCCAGTGGCTATGGCAACACGCGGATGGACGAACTGCAGGACTGAGAGTCAGCCCGCAGAGCCAGCAAGGCCGCATGTCGGAACCCCCGGCTGGTGCTGCGGGCCGGATTAGATTCTCACCTGGCCCTGGCCATGCACGATGTACTTGTAGCTGGTCAATTCAACGAGCCCACACGGACCGCGCGCGTGGAACTTGTCGGTGCTAATCCCGATCTCCGCTCCCAGACCCAGTTCGCCCCCATCATTGAACCGTGTACTCGCATTCACCATCACCGCTGACGAATCGACCGCCGCTGTGAATCGGCAAGCGGCGGCGGGGTCATTGGTGATGATGGTTTCGGTGTGGTGCGAGCCGTACTCGGTGATGTGGTCGATGGCCTCCTCGATGGAGTCGACCATACGCGCCGAGAGGATGAGGTCGAGGTACTCAGTGCGGTAGTCCGCCTCGGTGGCGAGTTTCGCGTCGGGCAGGTACTCCCGAATCCGCTCATCACCCCGCACCTCGACGCCGTGAGCCTGCAGCTCCGGACCCGCCAGCGGCAGGAACCGATCCGCGATCGCCGTATGCACCAGCAGGCTCTCCGCTGCGTTGCAGACGCCGGGGCGCTGGCACTTGGAGTTGACGAGAATCCGCACGGCCATTGGCAAGTCCGCAGCGGCATCGACGTAGATGTGGCACACTCCGTCGTAGTGCTTGATGACCGGCATCTTGGCCTCGGCCATGACGCGCTCGATCAGCGACTTGCCTCCGCGCGGGATCGTCACGTCGATGTATTGCGGCATCTTCAAGAAGTGCCCCACTGCCTCGCGGTCGATCGTCTCCACGAGCTGCACCGCATGTGTTGGCAATCCGCTCGCCGCCAGCGTTTCGGCCAGCACCCGGTAGATGGCGAGGTTGCTGTGTAGGGCCTCTTTCCCCCCACGCAGGATCACCGCGTTGCCGCTCTTCACGCAGATCGCCGCTGCGTCGGCTGTGACGTTCGGTCGCGACTCGTAGATGAAGAACACCACGCCCAACGGCACCCGCACCCGCGTGACTAGCAGGCCGTTGGGCCGCGTTTTGCTGTCGATGATCCCCGCGAGTGGATCGGGGAGCAGAGCCACCTCTTCCAAGGCCGACGCCAGTTTCTCGATCCCCGCCTCGGTCAGTCGCAGGCGATCGATGGCCGCTGCGTTGAGGCCATACCCCGGAGCCGCCTCCAGATCGCGAGCGTTCTCGCGGACCAAGGTCGGCACCGCGCGGCGTAATCCGGCGGCAGCTTCGCGGAGCCAACGGTTTCTCTGCTCGCCGGAGACGAGAGCCAGTGCGCGACTGGCTGCCCGAGCTTGCTGAGCGACACGCAGAGTGTATTCGGAGAGTTCGTTCATCATAACGAGAGTATTCGAGGTCAGGCCAGACGTGTCAACCAGATCGCGTTACGGCTTCCAGGCGAATCCATACCTCCCTCGCGATCCTTGCCCCTGGGAGTGAATCAATCTACGCTGAGACAACTACGGACGGCGGGACCGTCTGAATGCAGGCTCGCCATCAGGAGTAATCGCATGCGTTGGGGTACAGGTTTAGTTTGCGTCGCTGCTCTCTTGGCGACCCGCGTCGGGGAGGCAGCTGTCAAGTTGCCGTCCGTATTTGGCAGTCACATGGTGCTGCAACGGGACCAGCCGGTGCCGGTGTGGGGCACTGCGGATGCCGGGGAAGAGGTCACCGTCGCGTTTCGCGATCAGAAACTGACCGTCAAGGCGGACGGCAAGGGCCAGTGGTCGGTCAAGCTGGCCGCACTGTCAGTCGGAGACGCAGCCACGTTGACGGTGGCGGGCAGCAACACGATCACGTTTGCGGATGTCCTTGTCGGCGAGGTGTGGGTGTGCAGCGGCCAGTCGAACATGCAATGGTCGCTGAACAACACCCTCGACTCTGACCTCGAAGCCGCAGCCACCGGTCAGTCGGGGATTCGGCTGTTTCAGGTGCCGAACGTCACTGCCGTGGAGCCGCAGGACGATGTGCAGGCCGAGTGGAAGACCTGTACTCCCGAGAACGTCCCCGGCTTTTCGGCGGTGGCGTACCTCTTCGGACGCCAGTTGTACGAGACGCTCGATGTGCCGGTCGGCATCATTCAGACCGCCTGGGGCGGCACCCCCGCGGAGTCGTGGACTGAGCGGGAGAACCTTGAAGCGGATGCGGACCTGAAGCCGATCGTCGACACCTGGGCCGAGCGGATCAAGAACTACAACCCCGAAGAGGCCAAGGCCAAGCATGCCGCGTCGATTACTAAATGGGAGGCTGCCGTCGCCCAGGCCAAGGAAGCTGGCACTCCACCGCCTCAGCGTCCCCGCGATCCCGGCAACCCATCGACCAACAGTCACAACCCCAGCGTGCTATTCAACGCGATGATCGCCCCGCTGACCCCGTACGCCATCAAAGGTGCCATCTGGTATCAGGGGGAATCGAACGCGAGCCGGGCTTACCAATATCGCAAGCTGATGCCCGCGATGATTCAGAGTTGGCGCGAGGACTGGGGCCAGGGGGACTTCCCGTTCTACCAAGTGCAGTTGGCGAACCATAAAGCCAAGACCACCGAACCGGGCGAGAGCGAATGGGCCGAACTCCGCGAGGCCCAGATGCTGGCCGGGACTGTCCTGCCAAACGTCGGAGCCGCCTGCATCATCGACATCGGAGCGGCCAAGGACATCCACCCCAAGGACAAGCAGAACGTCGCCAAGCGGCTGGCCCGGCTGGCTCTGGTCAATGATTACGGCATGCAGGGGATCGTCCGCAGCGGCCCGGTCTACAAGGCCGTGAAGATCGAGGCGGGCAAGTGCGTCGTCGACTTCGACACCTCGGGCCGCAAGTTGGTCTCGTATTACAATGAGCCGCTGATCGGGTTCGCGATCGCCGGGGCCGATAAGAAATGGCTCTGGGGCAACGCCAAGATCATCGACGAAGACAGCGTCGAGGTCTCGCACCCCGATATCCAGGAGCCAGTCGCCGTGCGCTACGACTGGGCCGACAACCCGAACGGGACTCTATACAGCGACATCTACCTGCCGACGTACCCGTTCCGCACCGACGACTGGCCGGGCGTGACAGTCGGGAAGCTGACGCCGTAGCTGTCCGAGGGGCACGTTTCTCGCGTGCCCTGTCTGTTGGGCGATTGGTCAGACTTGTCTGACCCGTGGGATCGGCTTCTTCTGTCCGTTCGCCTTGGTTCCACCGGCGCTCAGCGAAGTCAGCCTCAATTCAGCTGGCCTGGGGGGAGTCCGTTCAATCCACCGTCAGAATGATTCGCGAGCCACCACGTCAACAGCTCCCGAAACGGAGGCGTCAGATTGCCGCCAGCGGGACTCGAAAGAAGTCGCTTCAAGTCATCCAGTGAGTGGAGCTCCAAGCCCGCCACCTCCCCCATAGCCGGGATGAGCACAGCGTCGGTCATCGTCACATAGAGAACTGTGTGTTCATACGCCGTCTCGGGGCTGGCGGGCAGTTTCACCGCGTATCGCAACTCGATGCCGTGCAGGTCCAACTCCTCTCCCAGCTCGCGGGTGGCAGCGTTTAGATAATCCTCTCCACTGTCCAGATGCCCCGACGCCGATGAAGTCAATCCGTTCGGGTATTGGTCCTTCGACGCCGAGCGGAGCTGAACCACCAGTCGCCCGTCTCCACGAAACACCCAGACATGCACAGCGCGGTGCAGCAGATTCCGGGCATGCACGTCCGCGCGGCGAGCTTGGCCGATGACGCGATCATCGAGATCGCACACGTCAAAGAGTTCATCGGGAGATTGCATGCTTCGGCATCACTCGGAGGACGCAGAGGGCTGACGAACACTCGTATGGCCCGCAGACATGATCGGCAGGTTCATGCTGGTGACATGCACCGTCAATCGTTCTGAACTCTCCGGTAACTCGGCCGCGACGCGACTGGCCAATGACGGGGCATGAGTCGCCTTGTTCAATGTTTGGAGATACTCCGTCAGCAACTGCGGACCATCGGGCGTCCCTTGCAGTAGATAATGGACCCAGGCCCACGACTCCTGGTAGTCGGCCCGCTGCATCTGGCTGACATCGTCGATTTGCTCCAGACGCTTGATGTCGGGTCGCCAGCCGTTCTGAATCGCGATGGACAGGCTTTCGGCATGATCCTGATTGAGTCCGACCGGCTGCTCGGGCGCGACCTCGAAGTATTCCGCGAGTCCTTCGTCGAGCCACAGCGGGACGGTCTTCAACGAGGCATGCAACACTCCATGCGTGTACTCATGTCGTAGATCCTCTCGCGTTTTGTCCCCCCAGTAGGCATAGACCATCAGCTCCTTCGGAGTGCCGATGAAGAACGCCCGTCTCGAGGGAAGATTCGGGTGCCGCTCTTCCATGTACCGCATGTAACGCAACTCATCGCGGAACAGATAGACCGTCACAGGGCGGTTCGCCGTGGGCAGGCGCAAGGTTGAACGCACCTCTTTGCGGAGGTTCACCAACTCCTGAAGCAAAGGGTCGTCGCGGTCGATGTCAATGTCCGAGCGGACCGTCAGCTGGTCGAGGTCGATCTCGCAGTGCTTGGGCAGCTGTCGCGACTTGGCGACGGTCTGGGGAATGGACGTGGTCTGACAGCCCACCACACTGCTTCCGAGGAGGAGCAGTGCAATACTGAACAGTCGGCGCAAGAAGTGACAACACGATCCGGGCACAGATCCATCCGTGGCTCAACCGCAGGTTTGGAGCAGAACCAGGATCGTCTCAGAAACGAGGGATTGGCTCAACAGCAACTGGGGCGGGAGCTACGCCGACGGAAACCGGTTGTGGTGCCGCGAGACAATCTCGACCATTTGTGGGTGGAGCAACCCGTTCGAGGCCAGAATGCTCGACCGTTTCAGCGTGAGTAGCTCACCCCGACCGTTGGTGACCTGCCCCCCGGACTCCTGCACGATCAGCATCCCCGCTGCAAAGTCCCAGGCGGAGAGTTGATACTCAAAGTAGGCCCCGTAAAGTCCGCTGGCGACTTGACACAAGTCGAGGGCTGCGGAGCCGAAACGCCGGATGCAGTGGATGTTGAGACCGAACAGTTCGTCGATGGCCCCTAGGGTGGCGTCGATTTTGCCGTCACGCTTCACGGGGAAGCCGGTGCCAATGAGTGACTCGTCGAGGCGATCGGACGGGCTGACGCGGATGGCCCGACCGTTGTGAGTGGCCCCGTGCCCGTGCAAAGCCGTGTACAGATCCTCGCGGGCGGGGTTCCAGATGACTCCGCAGACCGGCTGCCCAGACTCGAAGTAGCCGATCGAGACCGCGAAGTGCGGCACGTCATGTAGGAAGTTGGTGGTCCCATCGAGCGGGTCGATCACCCACAACGCGGGTGAATTAGGGTCCGTGTCGGTGGCGGATTCCTCCCCCAAGATCGCGTGGTCGGGGAACGCCGCGTGAATCACGCGAATGACCGCCTGCTCGGCGTTGACATCGGCCTCGGAGACCAGGTCCGCACTCTCGCCGCCCTTGCACCGGATCGAGACGCCCTGGCGGAAATACGACATCAGGACTTCACCGCCCGCCTTCGCCGCTTCCTGGGCGACACGTAACAGCTGGTTTCCAGGGACAGGCATGAGACTCTCGGGTGGGTGTTAGTGGCGGGCATCTCGTCGGGAAATCTGTTCAGCAGACACGCTCGCTGGCCAGTCGGTTAGCGGACCTGTGAACTCTCCGAAAAGCCAGGCTCCAAGCGGACGTGGGCTCTACTTCGCGCGGAGAGAAATGCGGCATTTCGTAGGACGGACATCCTTGTCCGTCCGTGTGAAAAACTCGGGGAGCGACGGACGAGGACCTCCGTCGTACGCCTCGATCGGGCCCGCGTGAAGTCTAAGATCATGCGGACGACAGTCTTGTTCCTGGAACTCGAACGAGCCCGACGCCTGCCTGACTGCTGCCTGAACAACGACCGGCGCGCGTGGTGGAAGACGTCACTTCAAAACTGACCAGCGAGGGTCGCCATCCATTCATGACATTCTCACCGGTGAGCGCTGAAGCGGTTTGGCGGCAGGCCACTCGCCAGCGATCACACCCCTACTCAGGAGTCGCCGGACTTGCCAGTAGCGGGCCGACTATCGGACTTGGCAGGGGTGCTTGCCGGAGAACTGCTGCCGCCCTCAGACTTGCCACCGCTCTCCGCTTTTGGCGGCGGCGCACTGCTCGACGCATCAGCGGCTGCGCCCTTTTTGTAGTTATCGCTGCGGTAGTCGGTCAGGTAGAAGCCGGACCCCTTGAAGAGAATGGCTCCACCCGAACTGATCTGGCGTTCGGCAGCGTTCTTGCCGCAAGCGGGGCATTTCTTCGAGGGAGCCGCTTTGATCGAGTGGAATTCTTCCCAGACGTGTTCACACTTCTTGCACTTGTAGTCGTAGGTCGGCATGGGGGGATCGTTGAGAGTTGAGGGATGAGCGTTGAGGGGGCGGAAAACTCGAAATCCGAGGCTTGAACATCGACAGGGGAGATTCTGGAGGGCGGTCTTCAGTGGTCAGCCCAATCGCGGGTGAGAGGTGAGTGATAAGTTGCATTCATGTGGTTATCCCCATACGAATATCGAGCTTTGGATTTCGAGTTTCCTCCTTTCCGTCGCTCAACGCTCCCCTCTTAACCCTCAACGATCCCATCAACCCTCCTTCGACACCAGCACCTTGCTGGGTCGAATCACGCGGTCATGCAGCATGTACCCGCGTTCGAACTCCTGTAGCACGGTCAGCGGAGGCAGGTCGGGCGACGGGGCTTGGGCGACCGCTTCGTGTAGGTTCGGATCGAACAGCTGGCCGACGCTGACTATCGGAGCGGCTCCGTGGCGGGCGAGGGTTTCGTCGACCTGCTTGAGGACCATGTCGACTCCCTTGGACAGGTCTTCCATGCTGCTGGCGGTCTTGGCGGCGTCGACGGCCCGGCGGAGGTTGTCGAAGTTTGGGAGCAAGTCCTTGATGATCGCCAGCGGGGCAAACCGCCGGTCGTCGTCCCGCTCCTTCATGACCCGGCGGCGGTACGTGTCGAAGTCGGCCAGAGCCCGCAGGTACTTCTGGTGGTTCTCATCGCGCTCCGACTCCGCAGCTGCGAGTTGATCCTGAAGATCGACCCAGGCTTCCGGGGAACTCAGGTCCGCAGAGAGAATCTCCGGCGGGAGTTCTTCACGCGGGGTGGAGTCGTCGAGTGGTTCGGATGAGGACATAGTCGAAGGGATCTGGCGAGCCCCCGGCGTGAGCCGGGGTGTTCTGGGAAGAGGATGCGTTACGTGCTGAATTCGTCGCCACGACGGAACACCATCCGGCTTACGCCGGACGCTCGCCGTCGCTGTCGTCACCAGTGAACATGGCTTTGACCTTGTCGAACCAGCTGGTCTGGTGCGGCATCACGTTGGCCTGCTCCATCTCGGCCAGTTTGCGGAGCAGGGCTTCGTGGTCTGCGACGAGTTTTTTGGGGACAACGAGTTGGACTTCAATGTGCAGATCCCCGGTCCGTCCGCCGCGCGGGTCGGGCATCCCTTTTCCGCGGAGGCGGATAATTTCACCGGGTTGCGTTCCTGGGGACAGTTCGACATGGGTCTTTCCCTCCAGAAGTGGGATCTCAATCTTTGATCCCAGAGCCGCTTGCGTGTAGCTGATCGGCACCTGACAGAGCAGGTGGACACCTTCGCGCTTGAAGACCGAGTGCGGTCGGACATGGACATCGACATACAGGTCGCCACGAGGACCGCCGTTCGGTCCGGCCTCGCCTTCGCCCCGCAGGCACAGCTGCATGCCATTGTCGATCCCGGCCGGGATCTTGACGTTGAGGGAGACCTTCTCGTCCTCGCGACCGGAGCCGAAACACGTGTTGCACTTGTGCCGGATAATTGTTCCCTGTCCACGACACGCCGGACAGGCTGTTTGTACGCGGAAAAAGCCCTGGGACTGAATCACCTGCCCCTGACCGCCACAATAGTCACATCTCTCCGGCTTGTGACCGGGCTCGCTACCACTGCCGGAACACTTCACGCACGACTTCTTACGGGGGACATCGACTTCGCGCTCGATGCCGGTCGCAGCTTGTTTCAGGTCGATGGTGACGGAGGCCTTCAGGTCGCTGCCCCGCTGGACACCTCCGCGAGACTTCTTGCGACCCCCCCCTAGACCGAACCCTTCAAACAGATCCCCGAAGTGTTCGAAGATGTCCCCCATGTCCTGAAACTGGGGACCGCCGCCGCCGCCCGGACCGTTGACTCCCGCATGCCCGAACCGGTCGTACCGCGCCCGTTTGTCCGCATCGCTCAATACGTCATAAGCAGACGCCGCTTCTTTGAACTTCTCGACGGCCTCTTCGTCACCGGGATTGCGGTCGGGATGGTACTTCAGCGCGAGCTTCTTGTAAGCCTTCTTGATTTCTTCCGCCGAGGCCGATTTCTCAACCCCGAGAGATTCGTAGTAGTCGCGCTGGGAAGGCATGGGGGAGAAGTTTTCAGTGGTCAGTTTTCAGTAGTCAGTCAGAGGTCCAGTCACCCGACGCGTCAGCGAGGGCAAGAGCAGGTGAACGCTCTCTCATCAGAATCTGTCCTTCGGAACCATCAGACCATCATTCTTGCTTCCGCATCACGCTGTCCCATACTCCGTCGTCTTCACTCCGCTCACCCTCGCTGACGCGTCGGGTTAGTGGAAACAGAAAGCCCTCAGCCATCTGACTGAAAACTGACGACTAACAACTTCCCCTGTTGCACAAAACGCGAGCCACCGAAGCTGTTCCGGTGGCTCGCGAATAAGCGAACAGGTTCGTGGGATAGGCTTCCCGCCAGTCGGGGGTTGGGCAAGAAAGGCTGGGAGCCAAACCCACCGGCCACC
>JANPCU010000280.1:0-27098 GCA_031431195.1 Planctomycetota bacterium
AGCAGCAATGTCTGGTACGCGGTAAACTTGCTTGGGTGTGGCCCCTGCCCCGGTTATCACCCCACGGCGCCCCCCCTGCCCCCCACCCCCCACCCCCGTCTCCCGACTCAGTGGCTATGCCCCGCGTGCGGGTCGATGGCCCCGCCCGACTTGTTCTTGACGGCCATTTGCAACTGGTGCGCGCCTCTCAAGGCCACCACGTCTCCGGGGAACAGGGCTCCGTCATTCGCGATCACCAAGGAGGTCTGGTCTTTGTGGAGCACATGTACGGCGATGCGTTCGAAGCGTCGTTTTCCCTTCCGCTGGAACACAAACGACTCCGCCCCCTCGCTCGCCACGGCATCGAGCGGCAACACGATCTGGTTCGGTAACTCTTCCACGGGAACTCGCAGTTGCAGACGTTGTCCTGGCTTGAACCGCCATGTCAGAAACCTGCGTCCTGCGGCGTTCTTCGTGTCGCGCAGAATCTCGTTGGGCAGGTCGACATAGAACTTGAGGGTGCGAGATTCCGGGTCGATCTCGCTGGCAACGAACGAGAGCGTCAACTCATCCAGCGTCACTCCGCCGGGGAGCAGGGCTGTGATTTTCCAGGCGGCCGTGGCAGCCTTGTTGATCGCCTCCACATCCTGCTCGAAAGCCAGCCCTTCGACATAGAGCTGGCTGTAGTCCGCTAACACGCACAGGAGCCCTCCCTGCTCCACAGACTGGCCACGCTGAACTTTGAGTGACTCGACAACCAGTGGAACATTCTGGGCTACGGGAGCCTTCTCCGGTTCGGTGGGCTGGTCACTGGCCGACTCTTGATTCACGATCAACGAGATCGGCTGGAGTTCTGGCTGACTGGTCAGTTCCAGTTCACCGGACTCCTGCTGTGTTGAGGGTGCGGCAATTGTCAGTTCGCTGAGCAGTCGACGATCCTTCGCGATCTGGTCAATCTGCCGTGCCGACAGGCCATGCAAGCGCAGCGCCTCGCGCTGGGCCTGAAGGAATGCCTCCAGCTTCTCCTTGGCATACTTCCGTTCGAGCAGTGACTTTCCGGAAATAGCTCCGCTTTCCGCCACCCCTTGGAGCCGGATGATCTCGCGATTCTCGACATCAAGTTCGCCGAGTGACCTCACGAACTCGGTTTGGGTCTGCACCAGGTCTTCATGCGTCAACCGAATCCGGAAGAGCCTCTGTCCCGGCTCCACAGCGGAGCCCTCCACGGCGGTCACCTCCGTGACGACCCCCGTCATCGGTGTCGAGATCTGGGTGAGCGTCTGGCCCGGACGCTCCCCAATGATCGCGGGGACGCTGATGGTCTTCCGATACGTCTTCAGCTCGATCGGGCGGACCGTGTCCGAGGTCAAGCCGAGGTTCTTCATCGCCTCGGGCGAGAGGTCTAGAAACGCCGCCGCTGTCGCCGAAGCGCCCGGTGCGTGATCGGCATGGTCATCATGAGCGGCCTCTCCGGGGGCCGCTGTCCGCTGGGTGACGCGATCCACCAACCCGTTGACCGCAGGCCACCAGCGGTTCCACGTGAGTCCCGCCACGACCAGCGCTATGATGATCGCAATTGTGGTGACCCGACCAGAGAGCAGGAGTGCGAGTAAACGTTTCATGATGGGCGACTTCTTTCGGGGAGCAATAACCAGAAGGACGAGGCGGCTGACCGATTCTACTTCGCGAGGGCAGGAATGATGAATTCGAGTGAACGACCTGTGAGCCGCAAGGCGCTAGCCGCGGGTTCTGGCGGGCGGACCATGAGCAGAACCGGCGGCTAGCGCCTTGCCGCTCACAAAAGCTTCATTCCTTTTCTCGCGAGGTCTAAGCGGCTTCACGGGTGGCGAGACTGGGAGTGGAAGAGAAGCCAGACGAGCGACGGCGATCCTCGCGATACTGAGTGCCAGTGTCATCGCAGCGGGCGAAATGAGGGAGCGCTCACCGAGAAGCCACATCCACTCAGGGCAAACTCCCCGGCTGGGAGAGTCAGACTCAGCGATGCTTGGAAATAGAGATGCCTAAATACGCCAAACTTGGAGTACCGCGCAGCGCGAACCCGCTGTCTTAAAGACCGGTTCGGAATCTTGTGAGGCCAAGATACATTCGAGAACCTGCGGCACGTCGACACGGATGACCGACTCTAACACGAGCGACAGTTCCAATTGCTGAGGGAACTCCCATGCTTTCGCCAGTAAGAAATGGCAGTCGTCTTCGTCGCATTGATGATGATGCGGCACCCGCTCGTGGTCAGCGGGGGATTGTGCGGGCACGTGATGGTGTGAACAGGTATGGTGCAGACCATGTGCATGGGTCGGCTGGATGCGACTCTGCACCGGACGATTACCACTCGAAGCAGTCCGGCACGCTACCGCCGAATGCGTATGACCGTGATGCCAGCAACAACCCAGAATGCTGTGGAACAGCATCACAGTGAGCATTGCGGCATGCACAAAACGGAACACGAGACGGACCTTCTGGAAGGAGACATCAGCTGGATGGAGTTTCCTCCACCAGTTTGATTGACACAAGATCAACCCGCCTGGGAATCGATCGAAATCAACAATCGACTCCACTGCAGTTCGCATGCCATACTCTTTCGACTCCGGTTCCCGACGAATCCCGCGACACAAAGCGTTTCATCAAATGAGGTTCCGGTTATCCATAACCCTGATCCTGTCGGATGTCTCGAATCGTTCCGAGGACAGATAGAATCGTCTCGACGACGAATCAGGCCTCGTCCCCAGTTTTCAACGACCTCCAAGTTTCTCACAGAGTCGACCGGCCCCATTCTCCCGATCGTCAAACCTCAACCGTCACTTGAGATGCTCGATATTCGACCGTGGCGTCACATATCCATCACACACTCGGCAGAGTGCATACGATTTTCTACGGTGTTTGCCGCGTGCTTGTGGCCGGTTGGACGCCGCCGTAACATGAACCACTTCCCGGATCGGATTCCTGCCCAGCGCTGGAACGCCGATCCGTCTTCGTTTCGCTCGCTCAGCAAGGTTCGGCTGCTATGCCGCGTGTGTTTGTCAATCAGTTGGCTGATGGCTCCCCCGTCGACGAGGTGTTCCTTCTCGCCGATCGCCAGCTCCGCGCCAATCGCCACGCGGAGACCTATCTGCTCGCTCAGCTGCGGGATAAGACGGGCCAGGTCAGCGGCCTCCTCTGGAATGTCACCGAAAGCTCCATCGCCCAGCTCCAGGTCGGCGACTACGTGAAGGTCAAAGGCAAGATTCAGCTGTTCCAGGGCAACCTGCAACTGATCATGAATCGGATCGATAAGGTGGCGGCCGAGGGGTTGAACCCAGCCGATTTCGTGCAGGAGACCTCGGTCAACTCGGCGCGGTTGCTGACCCGCCTCAAGGAAATCCTGCTGAGTATCGATGATGCCCCGCTGCGGACTCTGATGGAGTGTTTCCTCGACGACAAGGAGTTCATGGCTCGGCTGGCCCAAGCTCCGGCGGGGATTCGGCTGCACCATGCGTATGCGGGCGGGTTGCTCGAACACATTGTGAATCTGTTAGAAACGATCACGCGGATTGCGGATCTGTACCCCAAAGTCGACTCGCGGCTACTGCTGGCGGGGGCGTTCCTGCACGACATTGGCAAGGTCCGGGAACTCGAGTTCGACGCGGTGTTTGGTTACACCGATGAGGGCCAGCTGATCGGCCACCTGGTTCAGGGGGTCGAGATGGTCAACGAGCATCTTCCCGAAGCCGAGCGGCGACTGGGGTATGCATTCCCGAAGGAGACGCTGCTGCGGGTCAAGCATATGCTGCTGAGTCACCACGGGTCGTACGAATTTGGCAGCCCGAAGCTGCCGATGACGCCGGAAGCGATTGCGCTGCATCATCTGGATAACCTGGATGCCAAGGTCAACGAATATACCACGTTGATTACCAGCGATCCGAACTCGCAATCGACCTGGACCCCGTATCAGGCCACAATGCAGCGTAAGATCTTCAAGGGCGGAGGCTGAACCGCTCGATGAATCGTCCTGTCTGGTCCGGTATGACCAGACTGAGACTTCCGAAGTCTTCGGAGACTTCGGAAGTCTGGCCGCTCGCCCAATTCGGTTCTGGTGGCCCACAGGAGGGTGGCCACTTTCCCGTTTCGTCCTTTTGCCCAGTCAGGAACCACAGCGATGCGACACCTGACCTCGCTGTTCGATCTATCCACCGACCACGTGCGTGAGATTCTCACTCTGGCCCGCGAGCTGAAATCCCAGCTCCGCCGGGGGGAGCGTCCGCAACTGCTGGCCGGACACGTCCTGACTCAGGTGTTCGAGAAGCCCTCGCTCCGCACCCGGTTGAGCTTCGACGCTGCGATGATGCAACTCGGCGGTAGTAGTATTTTCCTGTCGCGCAAGGATGCCGGGCTGGAGGGGCGCGAGGCGGTGTCGGATGTGGCCCGCGTGATTGGCGGCTATTCGGATGTGATCGCGCTGCGAACGTACAAGCAGTCGCTGGTCGAGGACTTCGCCCGCTGGTCGGGGAAGCCGGTGATCAACGGCTTGTCGAACGACTGCCATCCGTGCCAGGCTCTGGCCGATGCCCAAACGATTGAGGAAGCGTTCGGCTCGTTCTCGGGTTTACGGGTGGCCTACATCGGCGATGGCAACAACGTCGCGGTCTCGCTGGCCGAGGTGTGTGGCCATCTGGGGATGAGCTTTTCCATCGGCACGCCACCGGAGTACGAGTTCCCTCGCCCGTTTGTCGAGCGGCTCCAGCAGCGGTTCCCGAAGCTGGAACTGCTGGAGACGAACAACCCCCACGAGGCAGCGAAGCACGCCGATGTGGTCTACACCGATGTCTGGGCTAGCATGGGGCAGGAGGACGAGAAGGAGGCCCGGCAGAAGGACTTCGTGGGGTTCCAGGTCGATGTCGCTCTCATGAAGTCGGCGAATCGCAAGGCCCGGTTCATGCACTGCCTGCCCGCCCGCCGGGGCCAGGAAGTGACCGACCAAGTCATGGACGGACCACAGAGCCTGTGCTTCCCACAAGCCGAGAACCGCATGCACCTCGCCAAAGCCGCCCTCGTCTGGGCCCTGCGCTAACTGGGGCGAGCGTCCGGCGTCAGCCGGATGGGAACCGACCGCGGAGGAGTTAAACACGAAGGTCGCAAAGGAGGCAAAGGGCTCAGTCCAACGTTTCTTGGCGTCCTCCGCGACCTTCGTGTTCAAGATTAAATCGGAAAGTTGTTTTGGACCATGTCCTCATGGGACAGCGCCACTTTTCAGAAACGGTGGGTGGCGGGGTCAGGAGGCTTTGCGGATGACCCCGGTGTGGGGCATCGTCGCCTGCCTGTCGCTGCTCTGCCTCACCGCGATGGACTGTCCCCTCCCCCATGCCTCGAACCTCAATGTCCACCCCGGTCGGGGCCATCCGCAAAGCCTCCTGACCCCGCCACCCGATCGTCCACGCACCGCCGAGTGCGGAAAAACTCCCGTGTTTTTTCAGACGAATGACCACAAAGTGGCGCTGTCCAACTCCGTTGTCTGAGCCCACGAATGCCCCGTCGCGAGACACGCTCTCATGCCCTCAGACACCGTCCATCTCGAACTCACCCCCACCGCGATCGACCCCGCGTCGCTCATCGAGCGCGTGCGCTCGAACCAGGCCGGGGCGGTCGTCCTGTTCCTCGGCACGGTTCGCGAAATGACCGACGGCAAGCAAACCGCCTCCCTCGAATACGAGGCGTACCCCGAGATGGCGCTGCGTCAACTCGGCACCCTCCTCGACGAGGCCCAAACCCGCTGGCCGATCCTCCGCGTGGCCGTCATCCACCGACTCGGGCACCTCGATCTCGGAGACATCGCCGTCGGAGTCGCCGTCAGTTGCCCCCATCGCGGCGCGGCGTTCGAAGCCGGTCAGTGGGTCATGGACCGCATTAAAGAAGTCGTTCCGATCTGGAAAAAAGAACACTGGGCCGATGGCAGTACCGAATGGGTCCACGGCGAGCGTCCGGCGTAAGCCGGATGGTGCCCCTCGTGGATGGTGCCTACCGCGAGGACAACTGGATTCGACCAGAGGGCTAAACGCCACTCCGCTCGCCAGTCCTACTCCACGTACACAAACTCATTGCTGTTGAACACGACCCGGCAGAGTGCTGACAGCCCGTGCTGCTCAGCGAACTCCACCAGCGGAGTCTTCTCGGCTTCAAGCAGATGTCGCCCATACGCCAGCAGGAACAGGTGGTCGATCCGGGCGGCAGTGCCACTGAGATCCTTAGCTTCGAGACGCTTTGCGCTGGCATCCGCCATCCGCAGCACGAACGAGTTGTTGAGCAGCGAGAGTGACTGCACCGGAGTCGTGGTCACGGCTCGGCGGGGAGCTGTGGTGCTCGGGTCGGGGCAGTCGAGGGCGTCGAGCAGGGAGCTGCGACCCGAGCGGATCCAGGTGCGGTAGATCGTGCGGCGGTGGGCATCCGGAGTCTCGGGGTCGAGCATCTCGAAGAACTGTGAGTTGAAGTTGAACGTGCGGAAGTCCTGGTACGGTGGCCCGCCGAACTGCGGGTTCAGCATTCCCGAGACCGACAGCATCGCGTCGCGGACCGTTTCCGCCTCCAGCCGATGCGGCGTCACTCGCCACACCCAGCGGTTCTCGGCATCAATCGTGGCACACTCAGCCCGGCGGACGCTCGACTGCTGCCACGTACTCGACGTGAGGATCAACCGGTGCAACTGCTTGAGGCTCCACCCATTCTCGACGAACCACTGCGACAGGTATTCCAGCAACTCCGGATGGGTCGGTCGTCCGCCGCTAAAACCGAAGTCGTTGGGTGAGTCGACCAGCCCGGCCCCGAAATGGTGCTGCCAGACGCGGTTGACGATCACGCGGGCGAAGAGCGGGTTGTCCTTCGACGCGATCCAGTTCGCAAGAGCCACACGGCGCAGCTGATCGGGCGCATCAGGGGCCAGTTCGAAGTCCGGTGAGAGGGTACTCACGGCTGCGATGCCCTTGGGGGCCACGGGGTCGCCGGGCGTACCGGGATTGCCCCGCTGGAGCAGCCGGGTGACTTCGGGTGGCTTTGGAGTACAGGCATAGACGGAGTAGTCTCGCAGTTGTTTTAAGCGCTCACCGAGTTGGATCCGCTCGGCGAGGAGTTGCTCTCGTCGGGCGCGGTCGGCCTCACTGAGCGAGGCCACGAGTTCGGCCTGGGTCACGAAGTCGGTACGCCCGGCGGAGGCGGCGACCTCTTCCGAGGTCAGTGCCCGGTCGTAGAGCTGAGCGGTCTCGATACTCCCAGCGAGTAGTCGGCCCGCCCCCGCATCGGTCCCATGGCGCAAGCCGAAGACCACTTGGGCAGTGCCGGGTTCAAAGGTCGTCGCCTCGCCGCAGTCATATGCTTGCCCATACGGCTGCCCCTCGCGGTAGGCGGTGATCGTGCCGTCCTCGGCGTAGACGATGGCCACATGGACCGGGCGGTTGGCAGCTTCGGTCTCTTCCAGACCGCCAAAGCTTTTGTACCGAGCAAACCCCTCGCTGCCCGCCATCCAGCGATTCGGCTCCTTCTCGGCGAAGACGATCGAGTCGAACCGCACGCCGTCTGTGGTCTGGACGCCGATGACTCCACCGCCCGCTTGCTGCACGGTCGCCAACTGCACCCAGGCTTCCAAGGTCTTAGCCTGGAGCCGGACCGGGATCGGGGCTGAGGTCACAAACCCCGCCTGGCCATCGACCACCAGTCGGCCCTCGCGGACCTCAGTTCCCAGGTGAGGTTCACCGTGTAGACTCCCGATCTGGTCCTTCAGGTCGGTCGCAAAATCCCAGCGGGCGATCGGGGTCGGAGCGGGCGGGAGATTCCCGGCGTCCCGGCTCTGAAGAATCTTCGCGCGCGCGGGGGTTTCGATCGCGGACAGTTCCTCGCCCACCGCATTCAGTCGAACCTCGACGTGCGCTAGGTCCGCCTTCGACGCAACGGTCACGATCTTCCGTTCGCCGTGACGCACTCCATCCAGACACGCGGCCAACTGGTAATACTCGACCTGCGTGATCGGGTCGAACTTGTGGTCATGGCAACGCGCACAGTTCACGGTCAGCCCCAGGAACGTCTGCCCCACCGTGCCAACGAGGTCTTCCAGTTCGTCCTGCCGCACAACTGCCCGCATGGCGAGGCTCTGCTGTGTCTGCCCGACCTCGTCGTAGGGAGCTGCGACGAGGAACCCGGTGGCGATGATCCCGTCCGCGTCGTCGGGCAGGAGCAGGTCGCCCGCAATCTGCATCCGTGCGAACTGGTCGTAAGGCAGGTCCTCATTCAGCGAACGAATCACCCAATCGCGGTACGGCCAAGAATTCGTCCGCAGCTTGTCCCTCTCGAACCCTTGGCTTTCGCCGTAGCGGGCGAGGTCAAGCCAGTGTCGGGCCCAGCGTTCGCCGTACTGCGGCGAGTCGAGATACTGAGTTAGGAGTTTCTCGTACATCTCCGGGGTGGACGACTTTTCAAACGCCGCGACATCCTCGGGCGAGGGAGGCAACCCGGTGAGGTCGAACGCCAGACGCCGGACCAGTAGTCGCGGCGCGGCGCGGTCGGAGGGGGTCAGCTTCTGTACATGCACCTGGGCCAGGACGAAGCGATCGATCGGGTTGTGGACTCGCGATTCCCACTCGGCGGGGATAGCCGGTGGGGCGGGGGATTGCAGTGTCTTGAGCGACCACCAGTCGTACCCGGCCCGCTTCTCCGACGAGTACCGAAACGGGTCAATCGGCCCGCTGCCCCACTGGGCTCCCTGCTTGATCCAGGTTTCCAGGAGCAACTTATCGCCGTCGCTGAGCCTGGACTTCGGCGGCATTTCGCCATCGCGGACTCGCTGCCAAAGCAGGCTGGCCGCCACATCCCCCGCGACGAGGGCCACTCCGTTCTCGCCGCCCTTCGCCACCAAAGCCGCCTCACTCAGGTCGAGCTTCCCCTTCGGGTCAGCCCCATCGTGGCACTCCAGGCAGTGCTTGGCGAGTAAGGGAGCGATCTGCCGGTCGAAGTCAATCTGGTCTGCCGCGAGACTTGCGCTGGCCCCAGCCATCCACACCAGCACGTAGTAGATCGTTCGTGACATCGGCTTGGGCTTGGAAGAGGTTGGGCAATGGAGCGGGTCACTGAACTCGTACTGTTTCACACTTCAGGTCGATGAGCTTCACGGGTCACGACTCACCAACTCGCCGGTCAGTGGCTCCAGAGGTGGGAACTCGACTCGCAGGTAAATCTCACTCAGTGGGAGCGTGATGCCGACCGACTCCAGCGTGATCGAGGCCGAGAGGTCTCGGGCCTCGCGGTAGGTCCATTCGCCGTCAGCACTGCGACGGTAGACCTCGACACGGGGGGTGGATTGCGAGACCAGGACGTACTCTTGCAGCGAATCGATTTGCATGTAGTGAGTCATTTTCGTGCCGCGATCGTACTTCTCAGTCGAGTCGGACAGGATCTGGATCAACACCTTGGGCGTCAGCAATGTATCGACTTGGTCATCCACAAACTGAGGTTTGTCACAGGTAATCGACAAATCGGGATATGTGTACAGCCCGGTCTTGGAGACACGTACGCGCATGTCGCTGCCGTAAGTCTCACACGGGCTGTTCCGCAGACGATTATGCAATTCTCCGACGAGGTTCGATGAGATCCGGTTATGCTGGCGGCTCGCACCTGACATGGCGAACATCTCGCCCCGGAAGAACTCGCTCTTGAACTCCGCCTTCCGCTCGATCTCCAGATACTGCTCTGGAGTCAGCATACGAACCGGGACTGTCGTCATAGTGGACTCCTCTGGGAACGTGCGTCGTCTCTGACCGACATCTAATTCGAGTATACGCGAATCGTTCAGCGGATGATCTGCTGGCCTCACGCAACCGAGGTGTCAGGATCAGGAAACACGACCCGTTGATAGACCTCGCTGAGAGGGATCGTGATACTGACCGAAGCCAGGGTGAAGGATGCAGCCATGTCGGCAGACTCGATGAGCTTCCATCCGCCTTCGGGCAGGCGTTGGTAGACCTCCACTTGCGGTACCGTCTGTGAAACGAGGACATATTCTTGCAGCGAGTCGATTTTTCGGTACTGGTTGGACTTCGAGCCTCGATCATACTTCTCCGTGGAGTCGGAGAGGATCTCGAAGAGGACCGTGGGGTTGAGCAAAGTATCGAACTGATTGTCCAGAAACCGAGGTGGGTCGCACACGATGACCGCATCCGGATAAGTGTACAACCCCGTCGCAGACACGAGGACTCGCTGATCGCTCCCGATCGGATGACAGGGCGATCCCTCTAATCGCACTGCCAAACGGTGAAGCAGATTCATCTGAATCAGATTATGAAGATAGCTCGCCCCCGACATGGCGAACATCTCGCCCCGGTAGAACTCGCTTTTGAATTGAGCCTTCCGCTCGATCTCCAGATACTGCTCTGGAGTCAGCTTACGGATCTGGACCGTCGACATGGGAGATTCCTCGCGGTAGTGCTTAGCGGGACAGGTTTCGTACATGACGAACATCGAATTCGAGTATACGCGAATCGGCCAGTCGGACGAACACCCCCGTTAATCAATGAACTGGAACTCCGTCGAGGTCAGCATCGCATGCACCGTCCGGCCCCACGCCTTCTTCACCGCCGCCTCATCCGCACCAGCGGGACGCTCCTGATCGAGGTATTCGCGAATCTTCGCCTGCTCGGTGGAGCCCGCTGACCGTCCCCAGAGGTGTACAGCGGCCCACTCCAAGCGTTGATCGTCCGAAGGACTCGCCTCGCGCAGCAGCTGGTCGGCGGTCTGACTCGCGGACTTTGCGACGAACGGGTTGTTCAGCATCATCAAGGCTTGAGAGGGAATGGTCGTCGTCTCACGGCGACCGACAACGAAGTCCGGATCCGCGAAGTCGAACACGGTGAGTAGTGCCGGGATCTCGTTACGGATGATCGGCAGGTAAATCGTGCGGACGAACGACTCGCCCCCCTCGTACCCCTTGGCGTCGGCCTTGTTGTCGTCGACGAGTTTGCCCATCCCCTGCACCGGCGAACCGGCGTCGCTCGGTTGCAATTGCCCGCTGACCACGAGCAGTGAATCTCGCAGTTGCTCAGCGGTCATACGTTTGCGATTGGCCCGCCAGAGTTTGCGGTTCTCGGGGTCTTTGTCGAAGACATCGGGGCGGTCGCGGGAGTCCTGGCTGTAGACTTGGCTGAGGACGATCTGGCGGATCAACCAGCGGGTCGACCAGCCGTGTTCGATGAACTCGACCGTCAGCGTGTCGAGCAACTGCGGGTGGGTCGGTCGGTCTCCGAGTTCGCCGAAGTTGTCGACCGAGCGGACCAGCCCTTCGCCCATCAGCTTCTGCCAGACACGGTTCACGTAAACGCGGGCAGTGAGAGGATGGCGAGAGTCGGCCATCCAGTCGGCGAGTTCGCGGCGTCCGCTGGCCTCCTTGGGGAGGGGAGTGGGTTCGTCAATCATCGCGACCTGCAAGAACCCACGCGGGACGGACAGCCCGAGTTGGCGCGGCTCGCCACGCACGCAGACCTCGCAGTCGGCAATTTTGCCGGTGGCTTCACGGATGGCGATCGCGGTCGGAGCCGGTGGCGGGGCCGAAGCGTCGTGGGTCTTGATCTGTTTTTCGATCGCCTTGACCAGTCCCTGCGAGGTCTTCACCGCCGCTTCGAGTGGTGTCTTGTCGACCGTTCCATCGCCAATGTCGGCGAGTTCATCAACCGCCACGAAGGCGACCGCGTCCGCGATCACATGCCCATCGGTGGCTGTCGTGCCCAGTTCCACGTAGCTCTCGGTGGCCGGGTCGAAGCGGAACTGCCCGATGGCGTGGTACTGCCCGTCAATCTCGGGAGCACCCTGCTGATTGAGTACGAGCTCGGCTTGGCCGTCGGCGTGCTGCACAGTCACGGGGACATTGCTGGCTCGGCCACCACTGGCCGTGTAGGCCACACGCACCTCATACAGTCCCGGTTCCAGCAGGCTTGGCATAAAGCGAATCGTCTTGCTGCCCTTGTCCTTCTGGTCATCGTGGCTGTATCCGTCGCCAACAAAGGGCTTCGTGAAGACCGAGGTTTTCCACTCGCCGACCTTCACAGCCTGCGAATCATCTACGACAACTTGCAGACCGCCCGAATGAACCGACTTCAGAGCAGCCTCCGACTTCTTTAGGCCTTCCTGCGCGGACTTCAGTTGCTTCTTCAGTTCGCCCTTCTCGCCCTCATGCTTCGCCAGAGCTGCCGCATGCTCCGGCTGGATCGGCAGCGGTCGACGCACATGGTCGGAGACGTATTGCTGAATCTCTCCATCGAGGCAGTCGGTACTCCGAAAGATCCCCGCCAGTGCGTAGTAGTCGGTCGTCGGGATCGGGTCGAATTTGTGGTCGTGACACCGCGCACAGCCGAGAGTCATTCCCAGGAACACCTTGCCCACCGTGTCGATCTGTTCATCGACCACATCCATCTTGAGCTTCAGTTTGTCCCGCTCGCTGAGCATCTTGGGACCGACAGCGAGGAACCCCGTCGCGATTAGTCCCCGTTCTCGGTCCCCTTCACTCTCGCCGGGGAGTAGATCGCCAGCCAGTTGTTCGCGGACAAATTGGTCGTAGGGCATGTCGCTCGCATAGGCGTCGATGACATAGTTGCGATACCGCCAGCCATCATGGAACGTCGCGTTAAAGTCGCCCCCGTTCGAGTCCGCATACCGGGCCAGATCGAGCCAGTGCCGCGCCCACTGCTCCGCCGATGACCGCGAAGCGAGCAGCCGATCCACGACCGAAGCCAGGGCCTGCGGGTCCGTGTCACTCAGGAACGCGTACAGCTCCGCCTCGGTCGGCGGCAACCCAGTCAGGTCATAAGTCACCCGCCGTAGCAGCCGAGCCTTGTCGATCTGCGGCGACGGAGCAATCCCCAATGCCTCCAGGTCGGCCAGCACAAACCGATCGATGAACGTCGCGGGCCAGTTCGCGTCCTTAACCGCCGGTGTCGCCGACTTCACCGGTGGTTGAAATGCCCAAAACTTTCGACCAGCTGCAATATCGATCGCCGCCGCTTGGTGGACCTGGGCAGCTTCTCCCTCGCGCGGATCGGGAGCCCCCATCGCGATCCACTTCTCGAAGTCCTGAATCACCGATTCCGGCAACTTCCCGGCGGGGGGCATCTCCATCCCGTCATACTTCAGAGCATCGAGGATCAAGCTGTCGTCCGGTTTGCCCCCGACCACCGCCGTGCCCGAGTCGCCGCCTTTGACCACGGACGCCGCGTTCTCCAGCGAGAGCCCTCCTTTGAGTTCATCCGCCTGTGACGAGTGGCACTCATAGCAATGCTGCACCAGCACTGGGCGAATGCGGCTCTCAAAGAACGCCACACCGACTTTGTCTTCCTCGGCGCTCAATGGAGCGACTAAAAAGAGCGGGCACAGAACTGCCAGACTTCCGAGAAGACGCATGAACGAATGCCATCAAGGACTGTGAAGAAGTGAGCAGAAGTAGCACTCCTGGCTCTCCAATTATCGTAACATCAGCCTGTATCGGGACCAATGGATGACTGCCACAAAAAACTAATCAAGTGTGTGCATCAGGAATGTCGGCTGCGGCAGAGATT
This sequence comes from Planctomycetota bacterium, assembly GCA_031431195.1. GTDB lineage: Bacteria > Planctomycetota > Planctomycetia > Planctomycetales > Planctomycetaceae > TH-plancto1. The sequence continues at coordinate 13,551 of JANPCU010000280.1, forward strand.
CACCTCAATGCCTTATCTCAGCCGGCGGTTGGACAGAGTGCCTCACGCGACCGTCGCGTGGACGACCAGCCGTCCCACGATGATTGTCGTGAACTGCCGACTTTCAGACTACGATAACACCCCATCGATCGCCGTGGGAAGGCGTGTGGCTTCCATCGCAAATAATCGTCCATCCCCACCCGAGAAGATGACACCCCCTGGTCGCCGGAAAAGCGTCGCCTTTTATCAACATGATGCCCTAACGCATCATCGGGGCACCTCGGGCGCTGGGGGAGGTCACTCGAAGCGTTAGGAAAAACGCTAAGGAAGCCTGACAACCTGCTAAACAAACTTCTCTGGCACACGATTTCCTTATCAGTCGCTTGCCGTTCCGGATTTCGCAGACCTCTCTGCGCTCCCCCTCCCCGAGGTTGAGCTCGCTCTGCGAAACTTGCGGCTGCCATCGCGTCCCAACTTCGGACGGGAAGAGACTGAAACCATGAACCAGATTCCTATCATCGCGGCCAGCGCGGACACCGAGTTCTTTCATCAGGTCAGCCAGATCCTGGGAGAAGGGGTGAGCCTCGACTGTGAACTCACACTTGAAGAGGCACGACGCTCCGTGGCCGAACAGAAACCGCCCGTGTGCATTCTTGATCTGCGTCAAACCTATGACGGAGGCCACACCGCTGACCGCTGGATCGAAGAGTTCCAAGCCCGCTTCCTGGACCTGAGGCTCATCATGCTGACCGCTGCCCACTGTCCGGAGTTGCTGGAACGACGGGCAGCTTGTACCCCCCTGGTCCATCTCCGAGATCCGCTGACGGCAGACGCGATGGCCGAGGCGGTGAAACGTTGCTTGCCACCAACTTCTACCGAGACCCTCACAGTCGCGACAGCGATTCGACCACGCGAGACGTTCGGCACCAGCGCACTCGAAGGCATGACCCGCAAGTTCGAAACCAACTCGCCTCAGCTGAAGAAGATGCTGGAGGATCTGGCGATCGCCGCCTCGCATAACGTGACGATCCTACTCATCGGCGAGACCGGTTCGGGCAAGACGTTCCTCTCCAAACTGATTCACGAGGCGTCCCCACGCCGAGCCGAGCCGTTCCTGCATGTCGCCTGCGGAGCCCTGCCCCGCGAACTAATCGAAGGGGAGCTGTTCGGACACATGAAGGGATCATTCACCAGCGCCCATGCCGACAAGGAGGGCAAGTTCGTGGCCGCCGGACGCGGGACGGTGCTGCTCGACGAAATCGATGTCCTCGGACTGGAGCAGCAGGTCAAGCTGTTGCGGGTCATCGAGACCGGAGAGTTCGAACCGGTGGGGTCGAACCGCACCTTGCAGTCGCAGGCCCGGCTGGTTGTGGCCAGTAACCTCGATCTGCAACCGCTGGTGGAGCAGATGCGATTTCGCCCGGACTTGTACTATCGTCTGAGCATGCTGCGGTTCGAGATTCCCCCACTGCGCAGGCGTAAGGTCGACATCATTCCGCTGGCCAAGAAGTTCATCGCCCAGTTCACCACCAAGCACGGCATCTCTGTCCACCGCATCGAGGACAGCCTTCTCGACGCGATCCTGAAGTACCCTTGGCCCGGCAACGTCCGCGAGCTGGAACACGTCATCCAGCGGGCGGTGATCTACTGCCGCGACGGAGTTCTGTCCGCCGAACACCTGCCCTCGCACATCCTCGCCTGCGAGGCCGGACCGTCCAATGACCCGTCGGTCTCGATGCCTGGCCGACCCGTCTCGACTGATGTGACCCTGGGAAGGCAAGTCGCCCTCAACGAACGCGAGATCATCGAACAGACGCTCTTCAAGAACAGCTTCAGCCGCACCAAGACCGCCCGCGACCTCGGCATCAGCCGCGTGACGCTCTACAACAAGATGCGGAAGTACGACCTGCTGAAGGCGGATTGAGGGGGAATGAGACTTCGAGCGTCGTGCATTCGCCCGCCCGTCCGGTGTCTGTCGCCTTTTTCGGAGAAAAAGGCGATAAACTTCTGTCGCTCAGATCACGGGATCGAGAACTGAGTCAACAAATCCTCGACCACCGGCGGGTGCGGCGAGATGAGTAGCTCCCCAGCGGCAAGGCCGGTGAGGCCGCCGAGGAGTTTGGCTTGCGATTCGACCATGCGGAAGACACGCTCTTTGCCCGGCGGGAACTGGGTTTGGTAGGCCCGTACTGATGCCAGCTTGATGTCCAGCGTGTCGCCAATGTCGATCACAAAACTCCCCGGCGTCTCATGTGTCGCTGACGCCCAACCCAGTGGATACCAGATTAGCTTTTGAATGGTATGCACCGGCAACCCGCCGAACTCCGCGTCCCACTTCGACAGCCGCGAATAGAACACAGCTGCGTCGGTAATCTGCATGGCTTGCCAGTGATCGGGCGAGGCCATGGGCGTTTTACCGTAGATGCCGAGGACGACCTTGGGTCGGTACTGGCGGAAGACCTTGGCCAGGGCGACGCGGGCCTCGTAGCTGTCGAACAGCCGCCGATTGGGGAGATCGAGCGTCAGCCGCATCTGCACGCCGAGGATCTTCGCAGCGGCTTGAGCTTCGGCGAGCCGCACTTCGGGACCGGGACTGCCGGGGGTCGGCTCGCCATCGGTGAGGTCAACGATCCCGACTCGGTGGCCCTGCTTCACGAGTTTGGCAAGCGTGCCGCCGATCGCGATCTCGACATCATCCGGGTGAGCGCCAACGGCGATCACATCGAGCGGTTCAACGAGGGATGCAGCGTTCATCGGGATCGCTTTCAGGAACTCAAAGTGGCGAGCCCCCGGCGTCAGCCGGGGTGTTCGGGCCAAGCATCGCCCTCTTTCCACCGAACACCGAGGGACGAACGTCCAGCGAGAATCACACCCCGGCTCACGCCGGGGGCTCGCCAGTGGGATTTAAGAACTGCTTGATGGTCTTCACCAACCGGTTCGGGTGAGTTAGGTACGGGTAGTGCCCGGCGGAGTGCAGCGACTCCCACGGGCAATCCGGCAGGCACAGCGTGAACTCTTCACTCAGCTTCGCGAGCGCCAGTCCTTCGCCCTCAGTGCGAATGACCATGACTGGGGATTTGATTTCCGGCACGACCTCGCTCCAATCGGCCTCGCTGGCGGCGATCAGACGGTGCGAGACTTGGTTCACCGGCGACGCTCCCAACTCGTCGAGCAGGAACTGATACCGTGTCGGGTCGAATGGCGGGAAGTACCCTTGATGATTCTGCTGCTGCACCCGTAGCCAACCCGGCAGCGTCGACATCGGGCGGGTCAGTCGCTGTCCAACCCGATGCAGGAACCGCTCCCGCGCCAGTGTTGGCTGCCTGATGACTGGTCCTTGCAGGATCACATGCCCGACTCGCTCCGTATGCTGCTGGAGTAGTGTCAACGCGACGTGGCACCCGAAACCCGCTGCATAGAGATCAAACTGCGCATGCCCCAGTGAATTGGCCAGTCGGCAGACCGCCTCGGCTGTCTGATCGAGCAGAGCCCGCGGCTTGGAGGACCAGGTGGCGGCGGCCACCATGACGCAGGTGTACTCTTCTCTCAACAGATACGCCGTCAACGCAAACAGACGCGAGGATCCGGTGGCCCCTCCGATCAAGTAGAGCGGCGGACCGGCTCCATAGACCGTGGCCAGCATCTCGCCGTTCTCTAACTGCACCGAGATCCGCTGGCACTCCGACTCGACCGCTGTGACCACATCGACCCAGTTGAGGGGAGTCGGGCACGGTTCGGGCACCGGTGCCACGACTGGCGTGAGTGTGGCGGGGTCGGGACTGATGGTGGACACGGGAAACCTCATGCGAAAGACCACTCGATGAAGGCAATCCCGAGTCGTCATTCCACTCAGTCTGAATGGTCCTGAGGACGATCGCAACCAACAGGAGTCCGGCGACCTTGGAACACGCGGTATCTGCCCGGAGATTATGGCACCGGATTGCCCCCGGTGACAAACTGAGCCGCAGTCCCACTCGACGCGATGTGGTAGATAACCGGCGAGTGGGACGGGGGAGCGAGCTGATCACCCCTACTTTTCGTTGTTCTCGGCGATACGGGCCTGGACCAGTTTGCGGATCAGACGGGCCGGGAGAGGCTTCTCGGAGGGAAAGCGAATGGTCCCCTGGCTAGTGTCATAGCCTTTCAGATCGTCCGTAAAGGCTCCCACCGTGGTCGAACTCCACGGATAGAACGCACAATGCTTGGCAGCTGCCGCAAACCCCACGAGTACCTTGCCATGCCATCGAAAAGCGGGGACGCCATAGCTGATGCACTCTTCGGCAGCGGGGGCCGCCGCCCGGATGGCCTGTCGCACCTGCTCCAGTGCCGCCCGCTTGTCGTCGCTGATCTGCGAGAGATATTCATCGATGGTCTGGGGCTTCGCTGCCACGGGTCGTGCTCCCATGTGAGTCGGACGTGTACTGGCTAAGTCAGGATACCTTTCACAGTCAATTTGTCACCACGGGAGCAAAACTCGTTGGAGTTGTCGGTGTGTGCAGCAGATGAAGTCGGCAAGAATTCAGTACGGAGCCACAGAGGACGCCAGACTTTCGAGGGCCGTGAGAGTGATTCAGACCGGAAGTTTTGACAGGATACAGAGGATCGACAGGATGGCATCTCCCTGGCGTTCAAGTTGGGGCATCCTGTTGATCCTGTGAATCCTGTCTCAACTTCTGGGCCCCCTGGGAGGAGTCAGGCCTGTCATCCGATGGAAAGTCCCGCTTCCTGCCCCAGGAGGAAACACGGACTCCTTTTTTGACAGGATCCACAATATTGCACGTCTCCCCGCCACGATTGGGAAACACTCCGCCGCCGCCGTATACTCCGCCGCCGCCGTATACTCCGGCGATCTACTGATTCCAGGGTTCCCCGCGTTCATCAACCACATTCGAGGGAGATTCCGTTGCTCGCTGGCCCACTGTTGACTCGAGAGGCGATGACCGCCCCGCGTCATCCCAAGCTGTTCTTGATCCGGGCCGGGTATCTCGCGGCGTTTGTCGTGTTGATGTACACCGCCGGGCAGGCGACGTTTGAACGGCGACCCGTCCAGACGCTGGGCGACTCGGCAGCGTTCGGTCAGTTTCTGTTCAACCTGTTCGCGATGGTTCAACTGACTCTGGCAGCGGCAGCGGCGTTACTGTTCTGTTCCAGTAATGTGTCGCAGGAGAAGGACCGGCGCACGCTGGTTCTGCTGCTCATGACTGATTTGACTAGCTTTGAACTGGTGGCTGGCAAGCTGGCGGCGAGCTTGTTGCTGGTGGTGATGCTCATCGGAGTTTCTTTGCCAGTGTTTGCCATGTTGGCCGTTCTGGGTGGGATCTCCGCAGCGCAGATTTTCTGGGTCGAGGCGGTGTGCCTGTCGACGGCGGCACTCGTCGGCAGTTGGTCGACGCTGGTGGCCTACTGGCGCGACAAGACGTTTCAGACGCTGGCGATCTGCGTGATCGGCGGGTTGCTCTTCGTCGGGGTCGTCGAGGGAATCTCGGCGATGGGAGGTTCTTCCCTGTCATGGCTGGCTCAGACGTTGAACCCCTACCGCGCGATGGCCGGTGTTCTTGATCCACTGGCGAGCCAGCCGAATGTGGTCAGCCCAGTGCCCACGGCCCTGTGGCCCGTCATTGTGGACACCTCGCTAGCGACCGTTCTGGGACTGGTGACGATGGTCATGGTCCGAGTCTGGAATCCGTCCCGTTTTGCGTTCGACCAGATGGCTGAGCCAACGCCCGAGGAGAAGGCCGCAGCGATGGCACTCGATCTGGCACCCGCCACCAATCGTAAACGGGAGCATCGGGAGATTTGGAATCTGCCGGTGTTGTGGCGCGAGGTCTGTACGCGGGCCTATGGACGGAAGATGATCTTCGTGAAGCTGGCCTACTTCGTACTGGCCGGGTTCATTGTCTTCAACTTGTCACAATCGACTGACAGCCAGCAGATCATTCTCGGGGTGATGTCGCCGATCGCTTTCGCGTTCGTCTCACTGAGTTTGGTGACGTTAATTCTGGTGAATGCCCAAGCGGTGACCTCGCTGACTTCCGAGCGCGATGCGCAAACTCTGGAACTGTTGCTGGTCACGAACGTGACGGCCCAGGAATTCGTGTTCGGTAAACTCGGCGGGATCTTCTTCAATGCCAAAGAGGTCATTCTGGTCCCCATGTTTCTGTTGCTGGCCCTGGCGCTACGCGGCGTGTTCTCCCTGGAAAACACGTCATATGTCCTCGTGGGGTATCTCGTGCTGATTGCGTTTTCCGCGATGGTGGGGCTGCATGCGGGACTGACGTATGGTCAGTCACGAGCGGCCATCGCCAATAGTCTGGGGACTGTCTTCTTTCTGTTTGTCGGAATCTTTGTGTGCATGATGCTGATCGTCGAGGCACGGTCGTCGTTCGCCTTGCAGCTGACACCGTTCCTGGTGTTCATTTTGGGAGGGAGCCTGGGACTGTGGGCCTCACTCAGTAAGAAGAATCCCTCGACCGCGTTAATGATGGCGTCGGCGCTGCTGCCGTTTCTGACGTTCTACGCCATCACGGGGTATCTCATGGCCGGAACCTTGGGGGTCTGCCTGTCGGTGGTGGCCGCTTACGGCTTTACGACGCTGGCGATGCTCGTGCCAGCGATCAGTGCCTTCGATGTGGCGATTGGGCGCAGCTCCGCCGACAAAGGGTGAGTGACTCGGTTGTGGGCACGTGGCCAGCTGGCGAGTGACCTGCGAAAGGCTTCGAGGCAGCCTGACCCGAAGTCACATCTCGCTCAATTCGTGCTTTCAGGAATTCATGGACAGTTGCCTCGTAGGTTCGCTGCGGGGAGAATCTGGAAGCCTTTGCCCCGCGTCTTCTTCCACTGCCGCCCAATGCCCGCCGTCACCAACATCGCCGCCTACAAGTTTGCGGCCCTCACTGGCCTCAAATCACTCCGCGAGCAGCTGACCGCTCGCTGCAAGGAGTGGGGTCTGCGCGGGACAATTCTGCTCAGTACCGAAGGGATCAATCTTTTCGTCGCGGGCGGGCGCGAGGAAGTCGATCAGCTCCTCGCTGAGCTGCGGATAATCCCTGGCCTGGAAGCCCTGCCAGTTAAGGTCAGCGAGAGTGCGGACCAGCCGTTTCGCCGCATGCTGGTGAAGATCAAAAAGGAGATCATCAGCTTCGGGATCGAGGGGGTCGACCCCGTCGGCAAGCCGTCGCCCAAGCTGGCACCCCAGGAACTCCGGCGCTGGCTTGATGAGGGGCGGCCCATCACCCTGCTCGACACACGCAACGACTACGAGGTGAAACTCGGCACGTTCCGCAATGCGATCATCCCCGGCATCAACTCCTTCCGCGAATTCCCCGGAGCCGTCGCCCAACTGCCCGAGGCAATGAAGCAGCAGCCGATTGTGATGTTCTGCACTGGCGGCATCCGCTGTGAAAAGGCCGGCCCCTTTATGGAGATGCAGGGGTTCGAGCAGATCTATCAGCTGGAGGGCGGCATCCTCAAATACTTCGAAGAATGCGGAGCGGCGCACTATGATGGCGAGTGCTTCGTGTTCGATGATCGAGTCGGCCTGAACCCCGGACTCGACGAATCCGACAGCGTGCAATGCTACGCCTGCCAGTCGCCGCTGACTGCGGAAGACCAGGCCGACCCGCGCTACGTTCTCTTGAAGTCGTGCCCGTACTGCTTCGTCACCACCGAGGACCAGCAGGCTCGCCGCATTGCCCAGCGGCACGCCGCCATCCACGCCGCTACGCAGCCGCTACCCGGCAGTCGCGTGTATGTAAACGAGCGTCCGTTCAACGTCCCGGCGGACTACGAGGGGCGTACGCTCCTCGACTGCCTGTGCGGGATGCTCGTCCATGTTCCGCGTGAAGACTGGCTGCAAACATGCGCCGAGGGACGGCTGCTAAAGCGACTCGTCCCTGAAGGGATGGACGGGCTAGCCCCGATCCCGGTCGCTGCGAATCAGATCGTGCGAGGAGGCGAGCGTTACCTGCACATCCACCACGCCAAGAGTGAGCCGGACGTGAATGCGGACATCCGTATTCTCTATGAGGATGAGGCGATCATCGTCGTCCACAAACCGGCTCCCCTGCCCATGCACCCCTCTGGCCGCTTCAACCGCAACACGCTGACATCGATCTTGGCTGAGGTCTACCACCCCTACAACCCCCGCCCGATTCACCGTCTGGATGCCAATACCAGCGGGATCGTGCTCTTCGGTCGGACCCGCCACTTCGCACAACAGCTGCAATCGCAGTTCGAGCGGGGGAAGGTTCAGAAGCGGTATCTGGCCCGTGTGCATGGTCATCCGGTGAATGATGAATTTCGGAGTGACGCACCGATCAGCGAAGATCCCGGAAAGCTGGGATCGTACAGCGTCGATTGGGAGAACGGCCGCCCCTCCACGACGGAGTTTCGCGTTCTGGAACGATGCGAGGGTGGGACCTCATTGCTGGAGGTGACTCCGCGGACCGGGCGGACCAATCAGATTCGAGTTCACCTGTGGGATCTGGGGCATTCGATCATAGACGACCCGACGTATCTCCCTGGCAAGCGATTGGGGGAGACCCAGACTATTTCACCCGATGCTCCGCCGCTCAACCTGCTGGCGTGGAAACTGAGTGTTGTTCACCCGCTCTCACGCGAGATGGTGACATTCGAGGCCGAGCGCCCCGCCTGGGCACAGCCACAGGACTCCCCCTCAAGTGGGTGAGGCTGATCCCAACGACGAGTCACCCAGCATGACTGAATGCCTTGTCCCAGCTGAGCCTGGGGCCGATCTCTCACCAGTTCGGGAGGCCGGATCTCCTGCTGATCCGCGAGCCCGGGGACACGTCGACTCATAGTCGCGGCTCGGCAGGGGCCCAGCGGCTGGCCGGATGAAACGGAGTTTTCATGGCTGTCGAGTTGGTGAACGCCAGGGCTCGGTCTGGCGTGGTAATCTGGCCTCCGACTCAAACGCCGGCGAGCCGGGCGGCGTCAGCCCCCGGACTGGGTCGGCGAGCGGCCAGGTCCGGAGGCTGACGCCATCCGGCTCGCCGGATTGGCGCACTGGAGGCGGAAAGGACTCCGCGATTCCCTCTCTCCCCAGCCCCCAGCCCGTTTCATCAGGCCAGGCCTCGCCCTCTCAGCGATGGCAGCCATCTTTTCGTGTTGACGAGGCATTCGGGATCCAAGCGACTTCTCAGCGCACCAGCAATCGCGGAATTCTCTGACGTGACACCCGTCTACAATAACCTCATGTCTGAACTCACAGCTTATCACGAGGCGGGCCATGCTCTCATCGCTCTGCGGCTGGGTGGCCAGGTCACGCTGGTCACGATCAACCCGGACGACGACGATGGCCCGCCGCGTTCCGGTGACACGCAGGTTCTCTGGCGTCCCTCGGGGATCAGTGAGAAAGAGTTCGCTCAGATCACGGTTCAAGTCAGCTTGGCGGGGCCCGTGGCCGAGATGATCTATGCCGGAGAACCCTACCATCCCGGTACGGTCCCCGAATGGGCAGCCGACTGGAAAGAGGCCTGGGAAGCAGCTGCCGTCTTAAAGCCGAACGAAAGGCAGCGGATGGAGCATCTTGAGCAAGTCTCGATTCGTTTGTATCACCTGCTCAAGAGTGATGCGGTCTGGGGCATACTCGCCTCCCTGGCCGACAACCTGCTGGCCCATGAAACTCTGGAATCCGAGCAGATTGAAGACATTCTTGGGGAGTGGCTGGGAGAGTCGTCGACCTGAAGTGGTGGAACTGTTCGGGTGCCGAGAAATGGACACACCGCGGCTCTCTCCCAGGCATCAGGGGCCCCATGAATTACCCGCCATCGGATTCGGTCGAGGCTGTCTTCAATCTCCGCCGAGAAGCATGAACGTCTCGCTGAATCGGGTGTGGCAATCTTGCCCGCGCAAAGTACAAACGGCATCCGGTCGGGTGGAACGTCCATCGCGAGACGACGGAAATCTCACCGGGAACATCGCGAGTCAGGCCATGTTGCTCTCTAAATCGTGGCACCCATCTCAACGATCCTCACTGGCACTGGATTTGCAACAATACGTCTTGAATGGTGCCGTGTTCTTGCTGACTCGACTTGGCGTATTCGGGACGGCATGATGGTAACAGAGGCAACACGGGTCGGGGTGGTTGACACAAACGGGAAGCACATCGTGAGTATTCGATTCAGGTCTTGGATGATTCTGGGAATGACATCATTCGGTGGGATCTGTTCCTCGGTGCGGGCCGCTGAGGAAATTCCAGACCGTCCCCCCGCACCGCCGACAGCAGTGTCGCTCTTGATCGAGCCCGGTGCGTCGGCCAAGCCGCTGAATCCCAGCGGTACGGTCCTTCTCGATACCGTCAATAAGAAGGTGATCCTGCGCGGGCAGCTGTGCTTACGCGAGGGGTTACTGGAGATGCTGGTCTGCAAGACTCAGACCAAGGAGCATGAGTCGGTGATGTCGATCGACGCCGAGGCGTACGTGATCCACGCCGCCTTGATGGCTTTGGGGGCCAAGCCTGGAACTCCCGTCCGCTTCCAACCCGAGTATGCTCCTCCGACCGGCCAGAAGATCGAAATCTATGTCGGCTGGACCGACGATTTCGGTCGCCCGCAACGCTACCCGGCCCAGAAGCTGATCCGCAAAGCGACTCAGCGATACTACACCGCTGTGCTGGAGGCTTTGCCGAAGGGGCTGAAACTCGACAACCGAGGCGACCTGCGGTACGACACAATTACCAAGGAGGTACTGTGGTTCGGGCGGATGACTGAGGCTCAAAAGAAGTCGCTACTGGCTCGCAGTGCCGACAAGGCGTATCAGGCGATCATTGTGAAGTTTTTCGCGGACAGCCAGCCGCAGGATCTCGACGCCGATTTCGTCTTCGCGGGAAGCCAATTCTACAAGCAGAAGGACGGCACCCAGTATTACATGGCCGAAGCGGGCGACATCATCTGCGTGGCCAACTTCGGTGACGCGATGATCGACATCTCCGTCCGCAGCTCGAAGGACAATGCGGACCTCATGTTCGAGCCGTACACGGAGCGGCTGCCGAACCGCCGAACGGCCGTGACCATCGAATTGATTCCGGTGGGGATGGGCGCGGCAGCGGCCGTGCCTCCCGAGAAGAAGTAGCGGGATTGGCGTAACATGTTTCAGTGATGTCGGTTAATAGGACACTCCGGTGTTGAAATGTCTCGACGGGTCATTGCCTTGAAACGTACCCCATGTCCCGCAATAATACCCACTTCCCCTTGAGAACGGGTGCGTAAGCGCCTTCGACTTGAGGATCAGGCGGACCGGCGATTACACGATCCGGATTCGCGGTCAGAGATCGACGCGGCTGTCATCAGACAGCCCACTTCGGAGCCATCTCCGGGGGTATGAAAGGGACATGGCACATGGGGCGTTACACTGGCCCAAAGGCTCGCGTCAATCGTCGACTGAGCTTTCTGGTTTACGAAAGCGCAGGAGCTGTCAGAGCTTCCGAGCGCAAGCCGAATCCTCCCGGTCAGGCGACCCGCCGGAAGAAGCTGTCGAACTACGGCACCGCCCTCAACGAAAAGCAGAAGATCAAGCACTACTACGGGTTGCGTGAAAAGCAGCTGCGTCGGTACTTCGCGAAAGCCCGCCGCATGAAGGGCAACACCGGGGAGCATCTCCTGGTCCAATGCGAGCGTCGGCTGGACAACACCGTTCGCCGTGCCGGGTTCACCATTACCCGCATGCAGGCTCGACAGGGTGTGGCTCACGGCCACTTCCAGGTCAACGGTCGCACGGTCACGATTCCTTCGTTCCAGGTGTCCGCCGGAGACATCGTGTCGGTCAAGAACCGTCCGAACCTCAAAGAACTCTACGCCCAGCTGACAGCTGCCTCGCAGAGCTACGACTGTGCGTGGGTCTCGATGGACCGTGATGAACTCAAGGCCGTCGTGACGACGGTGCCGAGTCCCGCCGACATCAGCCTGCCGGTAAACGCCGGTGTGGTCGTTGCGTTCCTCGCTCGCTAGTTTCAAAGTCAAAGTCGAATCACAAACACCCGGTGGCTCACCATTGAGCGACCGGGTGTTTTTCATGCTGCCGTGGGAAAGGCTCCCAGCCTGTCGTGATTGGTATGAGATAACAGGCTGGAAGCCTATCCCACGAACTCGCAACGGAGCTTCACTCCCCATGCCCCGCCCCCGTCTCACTCAGAAGTTCGGCAAGTGGGCTTCGCTCTGCGGGCTTTTGGGGATCCTCGTCGGAACGGCTTGCGCGCTGTTCCTGGCGTCGCTGGATCTGGTGGCACGGATGCGTTTCGAGCATCCAGGGTTGCTCTGGCTGCTACCAATCTTGGGGGGTATCACGGTCTGGATGTATTTGCGCTGGGGCCCGTCGGTGGCTTCGGGGAACAACCTCCTCATCGAGCAGATCAAATCTCCGGGCGAGGGAGTGCCGCTCCGCATGGCTCCACTGGTGTTCCTCGGGACGCTACTGACGCATCTCTGCGGAGGCTCTGCGGGTCGCGAGGGGACCGCTGTGCAGATGGGCGGCGGCATGGCCGGAGGACTCGCGCGGATGCTCCCCGGTTTGACTCCGCAGGAGCTACGAGTGCTGCTGATGGCGGGAGTCGCGGCCGGGTTCGGCGGCGTGTTCGGGACGCCCTTGGCCGGGGTCGTCTTTGCCCTCGAACTCGCAATCCTGGGGCGAATCGAATCGCGAGCGATTCTCCCCTGCCTGGTGGCCTCGTACCTCAGTCACTGGACCTGTACCGCCTGCGGCATCGTTCACACGACTTATGAGGTCCACACGCTTGTTCCCGACGGCGCGAAGTTCCCGCTCACTCCGCTGACTTGGCGGTTGCTCGGGGCTGCCGCTGTCGGTGGAGTTCTGTTTGGGCTGACCGCTCGTCTGTTTGCCGCAATGACTCACGGAATTCAGAGGCTCTTCGACCGCACCCTCAAGCATCCGGTCACGAGACCCGTCGTGGGCGGCGGCATGGTGATCGCTTTGGTGTACCTACTGGGAACTCGCGACTATCTCGGGCTGGGGGTCACTTCCTCCGACTCCTCAGCTGCGACGATCGTGAATGCCTTTCAAGCGGGCGGAGTGCAGCCGTGGAGCTGGTGGTGGAAGCTGCTCTTTACGGCCATCACGCTGGGCAGCGGGTTCAAGGGGGGCGAGGCGACTCCGCTGTTCTTCATCGGGGCGGCGCTGGGGAACACCTTGGCCGTGCTGGCGGGAATGCCGGTGGATTTCTGCGTCGCCCTCGGATTTGTTTCGGTGTTTGCGGGAGCGACTCACACCCCGCTGGCCTGCACCGTGATGGCCGCTGAACTCTTTGGGGTCGAGTCCATCCTGTACTACGCCGTTTCTTGCCAACTGGCCCATCGGTGCAGCGGCTGCGGGGTCTATCCGGCTCAGCAGGCGACGCACTCAACGAGTGGAAATCAGCGATTGGAGTAGTCGCCGATTGTGGTACACCCCGACGAAGCGGAGAACTCAGGGGACTTCGTCCAGAGACAGAGTGTCGATCTGGCCTTGATTTGTTTCTGGCTTCCCCTTGGCGTCCTTCGCTTCCATTGTGTTCAAACCTCCACATCATTACCCCCCGGAAAAGAGGAAGAAGAGTGG
>JANPCU010000281.1:0-19892 GCA_031431195.1 Planctomycetota bacterium
GAGGACGCAGAGTCCGGAAGGAGAGCCTATTCTCTGCGTCCTCCGCGCCCTCTGCGTTTCACACTTCCGGGAAACTGGATGGAGGTTTCTCCTTCGAGGGGACCGGGAACGGTGATGAATCTCGGACGGCTTTTTCGAGGCCCACTCGGCTGTCGTGAATTTCTGAGAGTGGACGACTTTTGTAATGCACACCCGCCTAACAACCGCCAGGGGAGATCCCTCATGCCGAGATAATTCGTCCAGGGAGCGGCCTGGCTTGGCCTCGCCGCCACAGGCCTTCCAAAACGATGTCTGGCCGCACTCCTAAGCGGCCTTGGCGATACCGGTGTTGGTCTGGTGGACGTAGACATCACGACTGGGGTAGGGGAACGTGAAGCCCTGTTCATCGAATCCGAGCTTGATCCGCTCGAGCAGAGCGGATCGCACATCGCCGAACTCTTTGGTCGCCACCCAGCATTTGACGTTAAAGATCACGCTGAAGTCAGACAATTCCGCCACGGCGATTGCCGGTGGAGGAGTCGTCACGATGCGCACATCACCCCTCACCAGTTTGTCGAGAAACGCCTTGACCGCCTTTAAATCATCGCAATAGCCACAGCCGACTTTCAGCTCGATGAGGCGAATCCGCTGAGCGGTGAAGTTCTTGATCGTCCCGGTCGTGACTTGCCCATTCGGGATAATTATCTTCACGTTCCCATTGGTGCGCATGATCGTGTTGAAGATGTTGACCTCTTCCACGTTGCCGGTCTCGCCACCGGCTTCGATCTCGTCGCCGACGCTAAACGGCTTGAAGACGATCAGCATGATCCCGGCGGCAAAGTTGCCGAGTGAGCCCTGCAACGCGAGGCCCACGGCAAATCCGGCAGCCGCAATCATGGCCGTGACGGAGGTGATCGGCACTCCCAGTCGATCCAGAGAAGCAATGGAGATCATGACCAGCAACGAGCAGTACAGCAGATTGGCCCCGAACTTCACGAGGATCGGATCTGTGCCGACTCGTTCCATAATTTCGGAAACGATGCGGGTCGCCATCCGGGCCAGCATGCGACCGAAGTAGAAAATCGCCACAGCTGCGAGCAGTTTGAAGGCGAAACCGATGCCCTCCTCGGTGAGGAATTTCAGAGCCGTGTGATACCACTCCGTCAGCTGATCGGCTCCGGCAGTCAACTGGGACCGAGGATCCTTTGCCAATTCCGCAGCCGTCTGTTTCATGGCCTCGGGAGCGGCTTGAGTGGCCGTGTCAGCAATTTCGGGCAAGGCCTCATCAATCGGCTGTCCCATCCGGGGGCCAACTTGGGCGAGAATCCAGTGGCCATCCATGGCGATTGCTCCACGATCTGTGAACACGTTGACGTGTCCACCTCGAAATCTGTTCCGACCCGGCTTGCCGCACCCGCATGATCTGCGATACGTTAGGCCACGATCCGAAACCAAGTCCATTGCGGGCGGTGTTTTAGGTCACGAGCCGTGTGGCTGTCCAGAGGAACGAGACTCGGTGTCGCCACCTTCACCAGAAGGTGGGCGGATTGTCTCGGTGTTCTCGGTGCCAACAGACCTCCGAAGACTTCGGAAGTCCTTCCTCACGGTCGAACAACTTTCGGCGCGCGGCGAAGCGGAGCTTCGCGGAGAGGCGTTCCCAAGCAGAGCTTGGGAACGAGATGACTGGCCCCTGATCGTTCAACCCTCAACCCTCAACGGTCCCCCCATGTACGACTACGAAAAGCTGGGCGTCTTCTATCTGGGCCGGTCATTTGATATCGAGGCCGGGAAGACCGGCCCCGATCCGGTCCTGTATGACTCCAAAGATCTGACCACCCACGCCGTCATCGTCGGGATGACCGGCAGCGGGAAGACGGGGCTGGGGATCGCGATGCTCGAAGAGGCGGCGATCGATGGCATCCCGTCGATCGTGATCGACCCCAAGGGAGACCTCGGGAATCTGATGCTCACCTTCCCCGGCCTCAGCGCCGCCGAGTTCCGGCCATGGGTCGAGAAGGATGAGGCCAGCCGCAAGGGGATGACCGAGGACGAATTCGCCGCCGACCGCGCGGCCCTCTGGAAGAAGGGCCTCGCCGATTGGGATCAGCCGCAAGACCGTATTCAGCGGTTTCGCGATGCGGTCGATGTCTCGATCTACACTCCGGGCAGCGATGCCGGGCTGCAACTGACGATCCTGAAGTCGCTCGATGCCCCGCCTGCGGCCATCCTCAATAGCGCCGACGCCATGCGGGAACGCATCTCGGCAGCTGTCGGTGGGCTGCTCACGCTGCTCGATCTGGATGCCGACCCGCTGCAAAGTCGGGAGCATATCTACCTGTCGAACATTCTCGACGGCGCTTGGCGGGCGGGACGGTCACTCGACTTGGCGAACCTGATTCGCGAGGTCCAAAACCCGCCGTTCCGCCAGATCGGGATCATGGATGTCGACCAGATCTTCCCGGCAGCTGACCGGCTCAAACTGGCGATGACGATCAATAACGTGCTGGCCTCGCCCGCGTTTACCTCGTGGACGAAGGGGGAGCCGCTCAACATTCAGCGGCTGTTGTATACCGATGCTGGTAAGCCGCGCATGTCGATCATCTCGATCGCG
Organism: Planctomycetota bacterium; assembly: GCA_031431195.1. Taxonomy (GTDB): domain Bacteria; phylum Planctomycetota; class Planctomycetia; order Planctomycetales; family Planctomycetaceae; genus TH-plancto1. Next base: position 2,591 of record JANPCU010000281.1, read on the forward strand.
CACATGAACGATCACGAGCGGATGTTTTTCGTCACACTGCTGCTGACCGAGATGATTTCGTGGATGCGGCAGCAGTCGGGGACATCCAGCCTGCGGGCTCTGCTCTACATGGACGAAGTGTTCGGCTATCTGCCACCGACTGCGAATCCGCCTTCGAAGATTCCGATGCTGACCTTGCTAAAGCAGGCTCGGGCGTATGGGCTGGGGCTGATCCTCGCGACGCAGAATCCGGTCGACCTCGACTACACAGCGCTGTCGAACGCCGGAACTTGGTTCCTCGGTCGGCTGCAAACCGAACGCGACAAGCTGCGCGTCCTCGACGGACTCGAAGGTGCCTCATCCCAGGCCGGGGCCACCTTCGACCGCCAAAAGGTCGAGCGTATCCTCAGCGGGCTGGGTAACCGCGTGTTCCTGCTGAACAACGTCCACGAGGACGCCCCGATCGTCATGCAAACGCGCTGGGCCATGTCGTACCTGCGCGGGCCGCTGACGCGCGAACAGATTTCGTTGCTGATGGCGTCTCGCAAGAACACGCCAGTGACTGCCGCCAAGCCCGAGGGTTGCAACCCTCGGGCTTTCCCCGCGAGCGATGTGACCAAGGTCAGTGCCACTGTCACTGCGAGCGCTGCTTCCACTGCCGGTTTCGCCCCGGTCCTCCCCGCCGAAATCCGCCAAATCTACGGCGAAGTCTCTAAGGCCGGGAACGTCACCTACCGTCCGGCCCTGCTCGGCACAGCGCGCATGCACTTCATCGACGCCAAAGCCGGAATCGATGTCTGGAAGAACGTCGCCCGGCTGTGCGATGTGACCGATGGCGTGCCTGACGATCCGTGGGAAGTGGCAGATGAGGTCAACCTGGACGAACTCGCCTTCACAAATCAGCCCGCCGATGGAGCCAAGTTCGAAGTCCCGCCCGCCGCGCTGTCGCAGACCAAGTCGTACACCGCTTGGAAGACCGGCCTCAAGAACTACCTCTATCGCGAGGGACTCTTCACCGTCGGCTACTGCGAGGCCCTCGACCAGTACGCCCTCCCCGATGAAAAACCCGGCGACTTCCAGGCCCGATTGAAGCACACCGCCCGCGAGCAGCGCGAGTTGCAGGTCGAGAAGCTGCGAACTAAGCATGCCACGAAGGCCAACTCACTGATGGAGCGTCAACGCAAGGCCGAGCAAGCCGTCGAGCGTGAGAAGGCCCAGTCTTCGGGGGCCACCCTGACCGCAGCCGTCCAGTTCGGCACGAGCGTCCTCGGGGCCTTATTCGGTCGCAAACTGGCCACTTCGACGAACGTCACACGAGCCGCGACAAGTGTCCGCTCCGCCACCCGCGCCGCCGAACAAAAGGGCGATGTCTCCCGCGCCCAGGAGACCGTCGAAGCCATCCAGGCCGACATTGAAGCCCTGGAAACTGAGCTGCAAACCGAGATCGACCGGATCACCGAGGAGCTTGACCTGGAGGGGATCAAAGTCACCGACCACGAGGTCAAGCCCCGCAAGTCGGACACGACGATCGACGCCGTGAGTTTGCTCTGGCTCCCGTACTCGGTCAGCCCGAGCGGGGCCACCGAGCCCGCATGGGGATGAGCGAGCGGCATACCCGCTCAGTGGTGAATGTGTGCATCCGCAAAGTCGGCCGAGTTTCACCACGGATCCCAGTCACCTTGAGAACGCGGGGTCTTGGAGAACGTGACCCATGAGATGCTTGTCCCTGGAGTGCGATGCTTCCCCTCCGGATGCCGCGAGAATCCGGACTGGGAGGGGCTGTTGATGTGAGAGGCTGCCGACTTTTCTGAGGCACACACCTGTGGTGAGCTGATGAAACGAGCGGAAGCTGGCGAGATTAGAAGGGAAGGGAGTCGCGGAATCCTGTGCGTCTCCAGCGCGCCGATCCGGTGAGCCGGATGGCGTCAGCCTCCGGACCTGGCCGCTCGCCGACCCAGTCCGGGGGCTGACGCCGCCCGGCTCGCTGGCGTTTGAGTCGGAGGCCAGCTGACCTCGCCGGTCGGAGGCCTGGCGTTCACCAACTCGACAGCCATGAAAACCCCGTTTCATCCGGCCACCCCGTGGTGAGCCTCCTCCCGGCTCGATTTCTCACCCGGCTCACTTCCCGATATACTCCGGAGCCGTCGTCCACGAGCTGTTTCGCAGACCGACGGCAGTGAAGGATGATCGAGCCATGAGTGATGCCCCCCCGATTGGTCGAATTCTTGTCGCGGACGACAACCAGCAGAATCGCGAACTCCTGGAGGCCTATCTGGCCGATGAGGGGCATGAGATCCTGATGGCTGTCGATGGTCGCGAGGCTCTCGATGTGGCCCGAGCTAAGCATCCGGACTTGATCCTGCTCGATATTATGATGCCCAAGCTCAGTGGGTATGAGGTCTGTTCTCAACTGAAGAAAGACCCGGCCACGAAGCTCATCCCGATCCTGATGATTACCGCTCTGAAAGAGATGGGCGACATCGAGAAGGCGCTGGCAGCGGGGGCGGATGACTTCCTGACGAAGCCGGTCCATCGCCTCGAATTGCGGACCCGCGTGCGCTCGCAGCTGCGGGTGCGGCACTTGACCAGCGAGCGGGATCGCTTATTGGCGTATCTTCAAGAAGTCGATGCCCCGACACCGTAAAGCTCCGCCCGTTTAGCCGCGACGCGAAGTCTTCGAAGCGGAGCTGTCTTTTACGGCCAGACACCTCCCGTCCGCCCACTACGACCAGCAAGAGGCTCCTGCTGTGGCTCCCCCGACCGTCTGGCTTCGGCCACAAAAGGCTCTCCCCTCGATCAATCACCACCCGTGGGTCTTCGTCGGATCGGTCGGTCGCATTGACGGCATGCCCGCCCCCGGGGCATCTGTTCGTTTGGTGACGGTGGAGGGGAAGTTCGTGGCCTGGGGCCTGTTCAATCCGGAGAGTGCGATTCGGGTGCGGCTCTACTCGTGGAAGGAAGACGAGCCGCTGACCGACGAGTTCTTTGTCGAGAGAGTTGCTCACGCGATTGCCAGTCGTGTGCGGCTGTTTGGCGATGGGCCCGAGCTGCGAGCTTGCCGCCTGATCTCCAGTGAGGGGGACAGCCTCAGCGGGCTCACCGTCGATCGCTATGGCGATTTTCTGTTGCTGCAGTGGACGAGTCTGGCCCTCTTCCAGCGAGAGGCTGTCATTGCAGCGGAGCTTCGAAAGTTAGTACAGCCTGCCGGGATCTGGCGGCGAACCGACACGGGCGTGATGGACAAGGAGGGGCTCCCGCCCAGTGACGGGGTCGTGTCCGGCAGCGAGCCACCGAGCGATTTGACTGTCATCGAACATGGGGTCCACTACCGCGTCGACATCCGCCACGGCCAGAAAACCGGCTTCTACTTCGACCAGCGCGACAACCGGCTCGCCGTGGCCAAGCTGTGCGCGGGGCGTAAGGTGCTCGATGTCTGCTGCTACTCCGGCGGGTTCGCCCTGACGGCGTTGTCTCGGGGAGGAGCCTCTTCCGTGACCGGTGTCGATGGCTCGGCCAGTGCCCTCGAACTGGCCCAAGGCAATGCCGAGCGGAACGGCCTCGCGAGCCGAGCGACGTTCGTGAAGTCCGACGCCTGGACCTACCTGGAACAGGCTCGCAATCGAGGTGAACGCTACGATGTCGTGATCCTCGACCCGCCCAAACTGGCCAAAGCACGCGGCCAGATCGATGCCGCCCTGCGCGGCTACCACGGGTTGAACACAATGGCACTCGGCGTCCTCGAACCCGGCGGAGTACTTGCCACCTGCAGCTGTTCGGGTCTAGTATCGCGAATGGAGTTCGAGGGCGTGCTGGCCGACGCGGCCCTCACTGCGGACCGCCCGTTACGCATCATCGACTCCCGAGGAGCCGCCCCCGACCACCCCGTGTCGGTCCACTGCCCGGAGTCGGGGTATTTGAAGTGCGTGCTGTGCTTAGGGTAGCGGGGTAACGAGACCTGATGCCTCATGTCAGTGGGCAGAAATTACCTCCCCGCCACGGGGGATTGTCCCCGTGGTTCCTGCGCTGGTGTGCTCCCGTTAATCTCAATATTCTTTGCAGTGATGCAACTGGCGTCGAGTGAAGCGGAATTCACGTTTCTGCCTATCAACTGAACATGTTTGAGGCTCGGGAGGGAGCAGAGGATACTCAGATCCTTGGACTCATGATCCTTTAGCATCATTGTCAGGGTTTGGAGTTGCTTCATTTTTCCGAGATCCTCGATGAAATGAGGCGGGGTTTTATCGCCATAGACAAAGAGGTTGACCACTTGACTCGGCAGGTGGAAGCGTGAGTCACTTGCTAACTGATTACCAAAACGAAATTGAAGTCCGGTCGCTTGAATTGAACTCAAGCGGTGAATCGATGCGTCATCCATCGTGGAAAACGATAAATCCATGACTGAGATTTGAGGCGTGTCACACAAATAATCGGCCACTTCGGGAGTCAGTGGCACCGCATGCAACGACAAGGTCTTGAGACTGGCAGAGCGTTTCAGAATCCTCACGACATCACGGTCAACGTCAAACTCTGAAAGACCGACTGCTGTCGCATTTCCCAGCCAGCCATCGAGCTGCAAGAAGCGGTCTCGGCTTTTCGCACATGCGGTATCGATTTGGGGAAACCCAAAGTGATGGCTCACATGGAGCGTATTCCCAAGTCGAAGTGCATCAACAGGTTTGTTCCAGATCAGCTTAAATCCAGCGTCTTTTCCCAATCTGATGATCTGGTAATTCGCAACAAATCCAGCCAGTAGCCATCCGACCAGGGCTAGTACGGTCCCCCAGAGACATGCCTTGATGGTCCTACGCAGCTTGGATTGGGGAGGGTCATCCGGATCCTGGTCATCTTGTGGAATCATCGTTATCAGGTCTCCCCATCCCGACGAGAGACGAGCAAGGCTGGGATGGACGATGGCGAGGCCCCTCCCACTCTAGCCTGGCTACTTCAGCAATGCTTCCGCCACGGCGTCCGGAGTGAGCGTTTCCTCATACAGAGCTTTCTCCGATACCTGCTTCCACACCGCCAATTCCGCTGCATTTGCAGCAGTACACCCGAAGAGCGATGTCTCTCCCCCGGCAGCTGTAATGGTCAGGCCGCCGAGGCCGCCGTACTTCAAGGCACCGGGCAGCAGTCGCGGGTCATCGACGGTCTTGACGGAGGAGAACGCAAACCCGTGGAGGTCGGCCAGGCAGCGATCCACATCACTGTCGATCACACTGCGGGCCAACAGGACCGGCAGACCGGCGTCGCCAGTGCCGACGAGATGCACCGATTTCACCCCGGCGTGCCGAGCAGCCCGCACTAGGGTCAGCACGTCCCGCACGCGATGCGCGAGTAATGGCCGGTTGTATCCGAAGGTGTAGCCGGGGAAGCCCTCGTCGACTTTGTAGCTGGGGGCCTCGCCCGCGTTGAGGTACTCCCCGGTCAGGAACAGATCGGCGGAGCAGACTTCGAAGCCGGCCTCGGTCAGCTTCTGCACGGCGGGGATCGGCTGGCCCTCGGCGGTAAACAGAGCCGACTTACCGGCTCCGTCCAGCCAGATTGCGACGTGGCCATCGTACTTACTCGGATGGTGAATGGTAATCACGGGGATCTGTGTGCCCTCGTTCTTTCGACCAACCGTTGAGACGACGACCTTTAGGGCTCCCATCTCGTGCATTCCGCTGTTGGTGATCACCAACTCCTCCTTGGCGGGAAGTCCGCGATCGAGCGCGACGCCCAGCACGGGACGGATCGACGCCTTGTACTTCGCGAGGTCGGCCTTCGTCTTCGGCAGGAGGGACTGCCACGCGGCTGTGGACTCTTCGGTCATCTTCTGACGCAGCGCATCGGCCTGGAGAGCATCGGCGGGGATCGGGTGCTGCTCATCGAAGATGGTCAGCTGGGCTTTGGTGAGCGGCCAGAAGTCGAGTTGGTCGACGGACGCGGTCGGAGAGAGCTTCAGATGAATCGCGAACCAGCGGTACATCAGCTCGCGTGACCACTGGTTGTAGTTGTGCGGGAACTGCTTATAGGTCTTGGCCGCCACCTGATCGCTGACACCGTAGTACCCGTAGATTTGCTTGAGCTCCGGCAGTCCGCTGGTCTCGATATCGATCGTCCAGTCATCGGCCCCGACCATCCCCAGCGGACGCGGAGCCATCAGGGCGGCGATGGCGACATTGTTGATGCCGATGCGGAGGTAATCGGCGTTCTCACACTGACAGCCGCCCTGCATATTCGAGGAGACCATCACCGCCGGAAACGCCACTGCGGGCCGGGGGTCGATGGCACACAGCATGAACGTCTGCGTCCCGCCGCCGCTGGCCCCGGTCACGCCGATTCGCGCCGGGTCGACATCGGGCAGAGAGGTGATGAAGTCGAGCGAGCGGATCGAGTTCCAGGTTTGCAGCCCCATCTTGTTCTGGAGTCGCAGACTCGCTTCGACATCGTTGAACTCGGTCCGATGGCCGATCATCGTGCTGTCGGCGTTTCCGACCATGTCGTAGTGGAACACCACACAACCCATGCGGGCCAGCTGGACAAACCGGGCCTGCAAGGGGGAATGGGCTCCCGACGCGAAGTCCTCAGCACCGGACGCGAGTTGATCGGCTGCCCCCTTGTCTCCCGCGTCGTAGAAGCGGCCATCTGGCCAGTGTCCGTGCGGGCACAAGATGCCAGGGAGCTTGCCCTGCGACTTCTTTGGACGATAGAGCGACCCGGTGACATAGTGGCCGGGTCGGCTGGCGAAGTAGACCTTCTCGACGGTGTAGTCGCCGCGATCCAGCTTGCCAAAGATGACCGGGTTGAGCGGCGTCTTCTCCGGCATGGGCCAGAGACCGTTCGAGATCAAAATCTGCTCGCGGATGCGGGCCGCCTCGGCTTCCCACGCCTCTTTCGTGGCTGGCACGGCCCACGGGTGCAGCTTCTCATTCAGGTTGCGAAGCGGCTTCAGCCGGGCATCGGCGGGCTTGGTGCCAACCGGAAACACACGTGGAGCTTCAGCGAAGGCGACTGACACTCCCAGTCCGAGAAGGCTCAGGCTCAGCCGCAAACACAGTCCAGAGATTATTCGCATTGAGCAGTTCCTCATCGTCGTGAGAATTCCAGGGCAATTGCATGTCGAACGTATGGCTTATACTTCACGCGGGACGGATTGAGACGTACGACGGACGTCCTCGTCCGTCGCTTTGCGAGGCTTTCCTCACGGACGGACGAGGACGTCCGTCCTATGAAATGTCTCAGTGCTCCCCGCGGCAAGTATAGTTTGGATTATTGCATCGTCGTTCCTCGAATCAAGAGAGAGGCATCCCCCCACCACAGCTGGGTAGTGGTCCACCAACATCAACCGATGGGCTTCGGCGACCGCTTGTGGGCGACAGCCCACGTTCTGGCGCCGCAAGTTCAACTTGACGGACCACGAGCTATCATGGCTTCTATTCACTGTCCTCATAAAAAAATCCGACGGACTGGGGAGTCCGTCGGATGCAATCGGAGAATTCTGGTCAACACACCAGCACTGGTGGACTCACCCCACGATCAGCGTTTCTTAAACGAGTCTGCGGCCGGAAGAAATGTGACTTCCGCCCCGATATCGTTCAAGCACTTGATCAGCATGTGATCCGGGCCACCGTTGACAGCGGGAACGATGTTCACCAGAACGTCGTACTTCTCCTCCAGATCGATGATTTCGCGACGCTTCTTGTTGATCAGGTACTCGGCCACGCGGGCCTGCACCTCAACGTGAATGCGGGCGACATCGCGATGATTGGCCTTAGTCATCAAGGCTCGCATGACTTCGATCGCCATGCTTTCGGTCGTCTTCACCTGACCCACGCCTCGGCAGCACGGGCAGTCCTCGTAAATGCTGCGGCGCAGTGACGGACGAATCCGCTGCCGAGTCATTTCGATCAGGCCGAACGGGCTGATCCGCAGCACCTTGGTCCGGGCCCGATCCCGTTCCAGGCATTCGCACAGCTTCCGCTCCACGGCGCGGCGATGACGCTCGTCCCGCATGTCGATGAAGTCGTTCACGATCACTCCACCGAGGTCGCGGAGCCGGATCTGCCGGGCGATTTCGCCAGCTGCGGCCATGTTGACCTGGTAGGCGTTCTTTTCGGCATCGGAGTCGGAGTTGCGGAAGTTCCCGGAGTTCACGTCGATGGCGACGAGGGCTTCGGTTTGGTCGATGACCAGCGATCCGCCAGCGGGCAGTGGCACGCGGCGGCTCTGGATGCGGCTGATCTCCTCTTCGATCTTGTACTTGTGGAAGATCGGCTCGCGGCCTTCGTACAGGGTGATGCGGTCGACGTGCCGGGGCAGGACGACCTCCATGAAGTCGCGGGCGCGTTCCAAGGCGTCTGGCTCGTCGATCTGGATTGACTCGATGTCAGCTGTGTAGATGTCCCGAATGGTCCGGGTAATCATGTCCGACTCTTCGTAGATCACGCCCGGCCCTTGCAGCTTCTCCAGCCGCTTGACCAGTGTTTTCCAGAGCCGGAGCAGGTAGTTCATGTCGCGGTGCAGATCCTGCGTCGAGCGATCGACCCCAGCTGTGCGAACGATGAATCCGAGCCCCTCGGGTGGGACGATGTCGCGGAGGGATTGCCGCAACCGGCGGCGGACATCTTCGTCCTCAATCTTGCGACTGACGCCGAGGCGTTGCAGCCCGGGCATCAGGACCAGATAGCGACCGGGAATACTGACATAGGTGGAGAGGGTCGGCCCCTTGGTGCCGATGCCCTCTTTGATGACTTGGACGAGGACTTCGCTGCCGCGCTGGAAGATCTCTTGGATCGGCGGTTTCAGTTTGACACTGCGCTCATTGATCTTCTCGCGTCCCCGGCCCGGACGTTCCCGCTCCGGGACGAGGTGCTTGTAGTATTGATGCTCGACATCGCTGACGTGCAGGAACCCGTTGCGACCGATCCCAAAATCGACGAACACCGCTTGGATGCTCGACTCGATATTGACCACGCGGCCCCGATAAATGTTCCCGACAATCAGCTCCTGGCTGGAGCGTTCAACATACAACTCCTCCAGCACGCCGTCTTCCACAATCGCGATCCGGCATTCTTCCGGCTGGATCACATTGACCAACATCTCTTTTTTCATGGGTGGCCTTTCGAGGGGAAAGGCGAACAGGGTGCCGCATCATCGCGATCTGCGGGACTCGCGGGAAAAGCCCCAGGGTTGCAACCCTGGGGCTTTGGGGATGATCCGGCATAACGCTCATGGTCATCAGAAGATCGCCAAATTGGGCGATCTTCTCGAAATCGAGGCCTCCGGTCGCGCACACTCGCGTCGCGGTTGTCAAACAACCGACGAGGTGAGGGCCGAAAGGGGAGGAACTTCGATTCACGCTGATTTCTACGACGAGCACTCTGTTCGCAAACACTGAATTCAGAACGGCTTGACGGATAAGGAGCTGAACCGCAAGGTTCATTCTTCCTCGTCCGATGTCGCCAACAGTTTTTTCACTTCTCCGAGCAGGAACTGGTCGATTTCACGGGCCAAATCCATTTCAGAGGCTCTGACGGCAATCTCCCACGCCTTGCGGGTGGAAAGGTGCCGGATGAGTTCCTTGATTTCGGGGACGGCCTGCGGCGTCAAGCTGAGTCGCTCAACTCCGAGGCCAATGAACAACGGCACGAACCGGGGATCAGAACACATCTGTCCGCAGATCGTCACACTGATTTTGGCCTTCGCAGCCGCATCAGCCACCATCTTGATCGTTCGAAGAATTGCCGGATCGGCGGAGTTGTAGTACCGCGCGACGGCGGGATCAGAACGATCCGCTGCCAGAGTATACTGAATCAGGTCGTTCGTGCCGATGGAGAAGAAGGCAACCTCTTTGGCGAACTCCGGAGCCATCAAAGCGGCGGACGGAACCTCCACCATCATGCCGACCGGAATGTCCCCCTTGTGTGGGATTCCGCTCTCTTGCAGGTCTTCGGCCACATCGCGCAGCACGGCTTTCGCCTCTCGCAGTTCGCCGAGAGAGGAAATCAGCGGAAACATAATGCGCACATCGCCGTGGACCGCAGCCCGCAAAATAGCTCGCAACTGGACTTTAAAGCGTTCTTTGTCGTGCAGGCTCACGCGGATGCTGCGGAGGCCGAGTTCGGGATTGGCGAAATCGCTGAAGACACTCTCCATCATGCCGGGGACTTTGTCGGCCCCCAGATCGAGCGTTCGAATTACGACGGGCCGGTCGGGAAAGGTCTGCACGACCTCCATATAAGCGGCATAGTGGTCCGCTTCGGTCGGCTCGTCCGTCCGGTTCATGTACAGGAATTCGGTTCGGTACAGGCCGATCCCTTCGGCACCACGTTCGCGGCAGTGCAGGGCTTCGTGCGGAAATTCGATGTTGCCGAAGATCGGGACGCGGACATGGTCGGAGGTATAGCAGTCTTTCTCGCTGAGCCGGACCAGCCGCTTATCCTTGGAACGCTGGATACGGTCGGCTTTCTCGGCCAGCACGATGGCATTGGCATCGGGCGAGATGATCACGCTGCCATCATCGCCATCGACGATGACCATCTCGCCGCCGCTGACTAAGTGCAAGAAGCTGCCCAGGCCGACGACGGCCGGGATTTCGAGGGCCCCTGCCAGAATCGCCGTGTGGCTGGTGGGACCGCCGACTTCGGTGGCGAACGCTTTGACGAATTTGGGGTCGAGCCGGGCAGTCTGACTCGGGGTGAGATTGTGGGCCAGAATGATGACCGGCTCGGTCAGCACCAGCGGACTATTGGCTTGCAGGCCGGACAGATGACGAAGCAGCCCCCGCTCCAGATCGTGGAGGTCAGTGGCTCGCTCTTTCAGGTAGGGATTGCCGAGAGACTCCAGAACGAGGGCCTGCTTTTGCAAAACCGTTTGCACCGCCACTTCGGGAGAGCGGAACTGCTTGGAGATCAGTTCGACAATCTCGTCGAGAATCAGCGGATCCTGAGCCAGTTCGAGGTGGGCTTGGAAGATCGCTCCGTACTTATCGCCCAATCGAGCGCTCGCGTCATCGGCATGCGTCGAAATCTCAGCACAGGTCTCTCGGACAGCCTTACGAAAGCGGGCAATTTCGGCGTCGACAGCCTCGGGACGAACCGTCTTGCGTGAGATCGTAAAAAAATCGCGGCCTAAGACCAAGGCTGGCGCACTCGCCACACCCGGGCTGACCGCGATCCCACGTTTCAACAGCATCTGTCTCTCCGGCAAATGCGGAGATCCGTTCTCCGAAAATCGTCCTCGGTTCTCACGGGAATCGCGGGACACCCACGATGACTTAACGGTCAGTCATGAATCCATCATCGAACAACATTTCGATCCGGTCGGTCACTTCTGCCGCCCCTGGTCCTTCGACTTCCAAAATCAGTTCGGTGCCGCACACCGCTCCCAATTGGATGACATCCATAATCGATTTGGCATTCGCCTCGCGATTGCCTCGAATCAATTTCACCGTTCCGGGGAAGTCCTTCACCGCGCGAGCGATCACGGAGCAGGGTAACAAATGCAACCCGTTGGCGTTTTTGACAAGCACCGCGCGACGAACCGATAACGATTCGCTGGGCGATTGATCGCTGCTATGGAGTTCCAAGGGTTCGGGGCCGGATGCGACTGGCATGGCAGGGCATCCTCCTCTGGCTAGGGTGAACACGATTCATCTCCGGTGTCTGAATCTTCGCTGCGATCCCGCCACTCAGGCGGATGTCACATGGAAGCATGAAGAGCAATTTAAGTGCCAAGGCACTTTGCTCCTCCCTTCAGACAAGGGAACCCGACACGGGTTCAGGATCAAAACTGCTTCTCGTCCTCTTCTTTCAAGAGGTCGATCACTTGCTCCTTGGACTTCGATTGCTGCAGGAAACTGCAGAAATCGTCGCTCTTCAGGTGCCGCGTGATCGTTTCGAGACCACGCAGGTGCTCGCCCGGACGGTCCGGAGGCGAGATCAGCAGAAACAAGATGTGGACGACCTCTCCATCCAGAGCCGCAAAGTCCAGCCCCTTCACCGAAAGAGCCACTGTGGCCACGATCGAATCGACCGAGCCATGCTTCGTGTGTGGCACAGCCACTCCACGACCAATTCCCGTCGAGCCCAGCTCTTCCCGCTTCATGATCGCGGAAATGATGGCATCGGTGTGCTCGGGAGCCACCTTGCCAGCGGCACGCAGCGAATTGACGATCTCGCGGATCGCCTCGTCTTTGGTCGTCGCCTTGAGATCTGTGATCACGGCGTCCGCCGCCACGATGTCCGTCAGTTTCATCGCCAATCCTCACTCGAAACTCAAGTCGGAGAACGAGTCGCACGTCCGACAGGGACTTGTCCAACCGCTCTGGAAGACCCCGACAAGGGATCCCCGAAAACGAGCCGGACGGTTGCCGAAAAGGACATCTTAGAAGGGACTCGCCTTTCCCGCCAACATGCACGCGGTCGAATTCGTCCCCGATTTTCTTTTCCGGCATATTCACTCAGTCGCGTCGTCAGTGGCCTCATCCGCCACATCGCCCTGCGTATATTCATTCAGAGGGCGATCGCGGCGGTGATCTTGGACCTTTTCCTTATACTTCGTGATCTGGTGTTCCATCTTGTGCAGTGCCTGGTCGAAGGCCGCGACGACTTCTGGCCCTTCGTGTGAAGCCACAAAGTCATGTTTGTGTTCGGCGTCGACCTGAACCTCCACTTTCACATGGTCCGCCACCTTCAGATCGATGGTCACCACGATCGCGGTCACCCGTTCGAAATAGGTCAGTAGCTTCTCAGCCTTCTGGGAAATCAGCTCGCGAACCTCTTCGCGGATGTGTCCATGTCGGCAGGCAATTTGAATCTGCACAGGTATCCCCTTCCTTCGGTGGCGAGTCAGTCCTTCGATTTGTCGAAAGTTCAAAAGTCCACAGCGTCATTCGTTTTCAGACATCGACACTGCTGGCCTCTGAAGTGCCAAGTCTAGGACACGATCACTTCGGCGGGAAGTGCCTTCACAGGACGCACACAATTTCCGGACTCATTGACCACCCCATCCCTGAACGATCCGCTCATCTGTTCAGGTTGATCTCTCACCGGAAAGTTCCACGGCCGTCTCACGAATTCTGTGGAGTAAGGTCATCACCGTCGGGAGAGTCGTCAAAGGATTGATAATCGTCATCCTGAGATAGGCCACCGTGCCGATCGTCGTTTGAGACACGTAAAATTCTCCCGATTCGATCAACCGGCGGCGAAGTTCCCGATTCAGATCGTCCGCCTGCGAGGCCTCCCCCCCCTGCGGCACGTACCGAAACACCACGATATTGCATTGCGGACGGTAGGGAGCCTCGAAGTCCTTCTGCTCTCGAAGGAACTGCCACACCTCGTCCGCCAAACCAAACGTCGCGTCCACCAGATCCGCGAACACTCCCACACCATACGCGCTCCACACCCCCCACAGCCCAAACGCCGCAGCGCGCTTCGTGCATTCCAGCGTCATCAGTCCGCAGTCGTACTCGGCCATCCCCGGATTCGAGGGATCAAATAAATACGGGGCATCCTGCTGGAAGGCCGCAAAACGATGGGCCGCCCGCTTGTAGAACACAAATGCACACAGAGCAGGCACGTGCATCATCTTGTGAGCATCACAAATCAGGCTGTCCGCGCGCTCCAGACCTTTCACCAAATCGCGGTAAGTCTCGCTGAACACAGCCGCCGCTCCGTGAGCCGCATCGACATGCAGCCACACGCCGTACTTCTCGCACAGGTCCGCGATCTCCTCGAGTGGATCAAACGCGCCGATGGGAGTGGCGCACGCACACGCCACCACAGCTGTCACGGGTATTTTTCGATCACGGTGGGATTGCAGTTCGGCTTCGAGAGCTGCGGGAGACATCCGCCGCTGGGCATCCAGGCCGACTCGAGTGACCTGATTGGTTCCCATCCCCAGAATTCCCGCCGAGCGGGCGATGCAGTAGTGAGCGTCCTGCTGGACCAATAAGACGGGCGGAGTCGTGAGAGCGGCCACCCCACTCTTCCAGCTCTCTCCATGGACCACATTTCGAGCGGTCAGCAATGCAGTCAGATTCGCGATCGACCCGCCACTGGTAATCAGCCCGGCAAACTTCCCGACGGGCAGGCCGATCACCGCCCCCAGTCGTTCGATCAAGGCTCGCTCCACCGCAGTGGCCCACGGCCCCATCTCGTAGACGGCCATGACCTGATTGGTAATCGTTCCGATGGAGTCAAACACCCCCGCGAGAGGCAGCGGTCCGGGAACCTGATGCCCGATATAGCGCGGATGGTGTAAATTCTGACCGCTCTGGAGGCACTCCTGAATGAGTTCCCGCACTCGCTCTGGCCGAGGGAGCGGAGACGCCGGTGCGGCATCGAGTCTCTGCCCCGCGCGAGCGATTTTCTCCAACGGATGCGTCCAGTTTTGCACCGGCCCCTGCCCGGACAGGACTTGCTCGAAGTGAGCCTTGAGCAGGTCGACTGCAATCTCCATCGCGCTCGCGAATTCGCCGGGAGAGAACAACGGACGAAGCCGTTCAGTGGGGGTACTCACAGTCAGTGTTCCAAGGCTCGACAGGGAAGATCGCATCCAGAGACCTCCGAAGTCTTCCGAGACTTCGGAGGTCGGCGACCGCCATTCTACGCAGAACCCACTCATCGTCGAGCCGCTCTGCACCCCCTTCAGGCCCAGGGTTTCCGGGGTGGGGGGAATCGCTCATGCCGCTTGCGACTGTGGGGGTTTCATGATGCTGGGAAGCGACAAGGATGTGTCTCAATTTGCCGTTTACCAAGTGTGTCGACCAGCAGCCGTTCGCGGTCATGGCTCCGGACTAGACTTCTCGCGGGACGGCTTGAGACGTACGACGGACGTCCTCGTCCGTCCGTGTGAATAACATCAGCGTTGCGACGGACTTGGAAGTCCGTCGTACGTCGTGGTCTCGTCCGCGTGGAGGATCACCTACCCATACAACCGGGCCATGTCCTTAATGTAGTCGAGAGCCTCCTCGAGGTCCGGGACTTGCATCCCGCGCTGGCGACCGCCCTTGTCGCACTTCGACAAGAGTTCCAACTCCTCGAAGTCGGGATGCTCGCGCAGCCGCCGCTCGGCTCGCGCTCCGATGGTCCCGTTGAAGAGCTTGTGAGCCTCCATGTGGTTCTCGATCAGCCAGTGCGTGCGGTCGGTGATGAACCCCCTCAGTGCTTCGAGCGCAGCCCGTACATGATCGAGAGGGTCGATCGCCTTGCCGATGTCATGCAACAGGGCTGCGAGTAGAAACTCCTCGTCATAGGGGAGTTCATCGCGGGCTAGTTCGAAGACTTGGAGGCTGTGGTAGAGGGCGTCGCCTTCCGGGTGGTGCTTGCGGCTTTGCGAGACCCCCGCCATCGGGACGAGCAGTGACCGGAAGACGGTAAACCGGTCGATCTCTTCGCCGGTCGGAACGATGTGGTCGAGGTCCTCTTCGGGGTACTCAGCGGAGAGAAACTGTTCGAGCTGGGAGATCGTCGCCCGCTCGATCGCCTGGCCGGTGATGGAACTCTTGAAGACCAGCCGCGCCTTGTCGAGCGGGTAAAGCGTCAACTCGATCTCGAACGGGCCTTGCACGTGGATGTGGGTGAAGAGGCGTTCCTCGCCGTGCTTGCGAACCCGTTTGTGTTCGACCTCGTAGACTTGCCCCGCCTCGTCCAGTGCCCCGGTCACCGCTTCCACAGTCGAGGCAAACACATGCACATCTATGTCGCTTCCGCGTCGCACGTGCCCGGTCAAAGTGCTCCCGATCAAGCGGGGTTTGAACTTCTTCAGTAGCCGCATGACGCCCAGCGCGGTCATCCGCATCTCTCGCAGATTCTGGAGCCGGTTGTCCCCCTCGTAGAGGTGGGCAAACCGCTGAATCTCGTCGCGGATCTCGGCGTTCGAGGGGAGATCCCTCGGCTTGACCCACCCGCCGCAGATCTTGCGGGCCGCCTTCATCTTGGCGGTGTAATACTCCGACTCGCGGCGCGAGTACATCAATCGAGCCGCCTCGAAGATGATGCGCCGCCGCAACTTGTCGTTGGACTTGTCAAACGGTTTGTTCTGATCCGACGGATTCATGTTGCACAGGGTCGACGCCCCGGAACTGAAAGTGTGAGAAACAGTGACCAAGCCCGGTTTCGCGACGGGCCAGTGGAGTCACAACCCATGGCATGATACGCAGCGCACGCCCGCCTGCCCACCTCATCGTTTGGACACGAAACGCAGGCCGGGGGTTCGCCCATGAAACAAAACAACGAGTCTCAACCGGATTCGCAATTCCAGTCTGAGCCGCCAGGCCTTCTCTCATCCGGGGCTGCCAACACGACATGCGAGCCGAAGAGGCACTGCCTTGGTCACAGACTCAGCAGGCGGTAAGCTGAACTGGTCGGATTCAATGGATTAGCCTGGACCGGAGAGAAACATGCAACGACGTTGGGGATGGCTCGGAATGATACTGGCTGCTGTGGTGGCACTGCTCGGCGGTTCGGTCCGCGCGGGTGAGGGGGTGCTGGAGATGCGGATCTATACGTGTGAGCCGGGGAAGCTGGAAGCCCTGAATGAGCGGTTCCGCGACCACACGATGAAGTTGTTTGAGAAGCATGGCATGAAGAACATTGCCTACTGGGAGGCCAGCGAAGGGCCGACAGCGGGGAACACGTTGTACTACATCATCCACCACGCCAGCCGGGATGCCGCGAAGAAGTCGTGGGACGATTTTCGGTCTGACCCGGAATGGAAGGCTGTCGCCGAAGCCAGCCAACAGAAGCACGGCAAGATCCTCGCCAAGGCTCCCGAAGCGATCTACATGACCGAGACCGATTACTCTCCGCCCACGGAGCAGGCGCGGCAGGACAAGACCTACGAACTTCGCATCTACACAGCTGCCGAGGGTAAGCTGGGTGACATGCACTCCCGGTTCCGCGAGCACACGGAGAAGCTGTTTAACAAGCACGGCATGCGGTCGATTGGTTACTGGTCCCCGACTGATGAGCCGCAGTCGAAGACGCATCTGTATTACGTGCTGGAGCATGCCAGCCGGGATGCCTCGAAGAAATCGTGGGACGATTTCCGAGCTGATCCCGAGTGGCAGGCAGTCGCTAAGAAGACCGAGGCCAACGGCAAGATTCTGGCCGTGCCGCCGGAAGCCGTGTTCATGAAGACGGTCGATTACTCGCCCAAACCGTAGAATCGCCATCCGTGTAAATTTAGAAAAGACAGAAGCCCACCGGTTGCCACCGGTGGGCTTTTCTCGATTGCGGGATGCGAAATGTGACGCTCGTTGAGGAACTGGTTCGATACAAGTTCCCGGAATACACCGCAGAGGGCGCGGAGGTTCGCCGAGGTTTATTCCGGTGTTTCT
>JANPCU010000282.1:0-17238 GCA_031431195.1 Planctomycetota bacterium
CGCCGGACGCTCGCCGATCCGCGCAGCACAAAACCCGGTGGAACGCACGAACTCCGCTCGGACTCCATCGGGTTCTGGATCGCTCTGATTCAATGATGTCAGGCGTTAGGCGTTCTTGTCGATCGTGAACGGTGCCCGCACGATTGGCTTGGTAATCAGCCCGCTGCGGATCACCTTCACCGAGACATTCCGGCGGACGATTCTGCCGTCTTCCATCACCTTGATCGACTGCAGGTTCAGCTTGAACTTGCGGTTCGTAATGCCGGTCGTCTTGCGGCCGTTACCGCCCAGATACTTGGCCTTACCACGCTGGCAAAGGCTGCGACCGAAGGCGGGCGTGTTGTCTCCGTAGAGGGCGACCTGCTTGGCGCGCTTGATCCGCTTGTTCTTCTTGAGAGTGCTCATGACTGGAACCTGTTGGCCGGAAGAGAGTTGCGACTGGCACTGGACACATGGCCCGTCGCCTCCTCGCGGAGAATGCTCAGGGAAGCCCGGAAGTGTAATCCGCAACAGCCCCCCTTGCAATTCGGGGCGAATCGAGATTCTCCGCTGGGCATGCTTCCCTCATGATGACACGAATCCTCGGCCACTCCATTCCCCCCGTGTCAGGAATTCCAAGTTCTCTCTCCGATTCGGTAGGAACGCCAAGCCAATACTGCC
Source organism: Planctomycetota bacterium (assembly GCA_031431195.1). Taxonomy (GTDB): domain Bacteria; phylum Planctomycetota; class Planctomycetia; order Planctomycetales; family Planctomycetaceae; genus TH-plancto1. The sequence continues at coordinate 661 of JANPCU010000282.1, forward strand.
GGAGTGCTTGAAGTCGCCGAGGCGAATCCGATCTGACAGATCGCCATAACTTACGACCAGTCAGAGCGATCGGATCGCGTCATCTCAACTCCCACGAACGATCCCGCGCGGTTCGGCACGACTCGTGCATTCTGTCAATCTCATGGCCCAGCGGCCAGCTGACAAGACCAAACCCTCCGGCGAGAGACTCGCCGCACTCACTCTGAACGAAAAGACTTCGACCATGCTCGTCCTCACCCGCAAAGAGACCCAGACCATCCTGATTGGCGACGACATAGTGATCCGCATCGTGCATGCCGGAGCCTCCAGCGTGAAAATCGGTATCGAAGCCCCCCGCTCGACCCGCATCCTCCGCGGCGAACTCGAGACCGCAGACACCCCCTCCCCCGTCTCCGGCGAGTTCACTGTGAACGTCACCCGCGATCAATTGGCCGCACTGGTTGGTGCGGCTTGATGCAAAAAAACGGTAGGGTGGGACCAGCCTGCTTTGAGGCGCAGGCCCACCATTCCGAGGCCAGCGTGACACATGATGGGCCTGCTCCCAAAGCGGCCAGTCCCACCCTACGACGTTTCAGTCTCGGGCCGGAATGCCGAAGAAGTCTGCACCGCCGCCATCCAAAGGTGCAGGACGAACTCCATGGAGTGCTTTCAAGAATCGAACCACCGAGGCGTGGACCTCGGGAGTGTGGGTAATCGCTAGGTACGATGCCGCCGGGATTGAATACCCGGTGCCAGCAACTCGCATCTGCTGCTTATCAACGCCGGCAGCTCCACGAAACCGCTTCTCGATAGGGAACTTCCAGACTGCGGGATCTATGACCAGTAGACCAAGCCCTCCATCAGGAATATTCACCACTGCGATCCGGCCTCGTAGAGGATCCGCTTTAAGAACAGTTCCAGGTTTTTCTTGACGGACTGCAGTCGCCTGCGGGTCAACTAGTTCCCAAGTCCCCTTGGCAATCGACTCCGGAATCAGCTTCGCCAGCGCCTCAGCGGTTTCGGGGGCCATGCTGTAATACTTGGTTCGCACTTGTGTGTCGCCGTCTTTCGCAACTGGAAACAGCGGCTCGTCCTTCGGCAGCGTCTTCAGATCCCGCAGCAGAGCCAGTATCTCTCGCTGCACATTCGGTGTTTGCCGCACGAGCAGCGAACTGCGATGAGGGTAGACACTGATCGCGCCCGTTCCCGGCTGTTCCTCGTCCCACGGACCGGAGGTTTCCTCTTCCAGCAGAGTGACAAACTGCTCCAGCCGCTCGCCGATGATTCCGAGTGAGCCGACGTTGAAGAGAATCGTCTCGTACCTCTCACAGGCTTTCTCGCCACTCGTAATCTTGAATATGCCGTCTTCAATGACCACCATCAAGCACGATCCCTGGACGTTCGAGAGGTTCAGTTCCACAGCCTTCGACAACGGCAGGTTCTTGGCTTTCGCATCAATCAGATTGTCCGCATCAAGCCCCACGTCTGTCAGTGCCTGCTCATCAAACCTGAAATTGGCTCCGGTCATTTCCGTCAATCGTTTGGCAAACTCGGCGAGGGTAATCTGTGGCCAGTCGAAGCTGACCAGTTGGTCCTCGTAGAGACGCAACAGACGCAGGTACTCTGGAGACCGACCGATCAACACGATGGGTTCCGAGCGGCGAAGGGCCTCAAGAATGCCCTGCACCTCCTGTTGATTCCGAAAGGTCTGGCGAACGAACAGATGATTGCCGAATGGAGTAACCGTCCCAGTGCCGGGTTCATCCTCGTCCCAGGGACCGGACGTTTCCTGTGTGAGAATGTTCACAAGCAACTCCACCGAGAAGTCCGCCGAGAGCAGGTCGCCGATGAAGTACCGTTTGGTCGTGTATTTCTCGCTCGCCCGTCCCGCTGTCATCAGCGAGATCAACTTGTCTTCGACGACCCAAGTCAGTTCATGCTCCTGCTGTTCGGGAATCCGCTCCAGCAACTGATGAATCGATTCTCCTATTGGCCATTCGGGAATTCTCGTGTCCTCCGTAATTTTGAGATCAGCATCCATGAGACCCGTCCAGTCGACGTGGACCTGCAACTGGGTCAGCTCCTCGACCCTCGCCAGAACATCCTTGAGCGAGGCATCCGTCATCGCCTGTGGATTGGTCAGCCACAGCGGACCGCCCGCGTCTTGATCGAGATCGACGGCGACCGCTCCGTCATAGAGGCCGATCACGGGCTGGTTCGGCGACTCTTCAGCGGAGAGACTCCCGACTAGACCGCCCAGCAGTACACCGGACAGACACAGGTTCAAACAACACTCACGGATTCCCATCTCGCTCCGCTTTCCCGACCGCGATACCCCGGTTCTCAATCCATTGATAGTCCTGCCCGCAGATTATGGGAGCAGCCACTGGCCATTGTCGAGGGGGCTTCAAGAGCGGCCCGGCGTCAGTGTGGGCATCACGAGAGTCGACAGCTCTCGGAAATTCATGACAGAGGAGTGAGCCTCATAAAATCGTCAGTGATTCATCACGTTATGCGACCCCATCGAGAGGGAAGCCTCCATCCAGTGTCTCGAAGTTTAAAACGCAGAGGGCGCGGAGAACGCAGAGACCAGAAGCACCCCCTCCGAACTCTGCGTTCTCTGCGTCCTCTGCGTTTTCATTCCGCCGACCTCTCGCGTTCGATGTGTCACCTGCGGTTGTCGCGAGTTTTTCAAGGACAAGGCTTCTGGTTTTAGGACGCCGATTTTCCAGACACACCCACCCGGCGTCAGCCTGACGAGGCGTTGCTCAAGCGGAGGCGTCGGATCGCGTGCGGGCGACTCGGCAGGGTGACGCCCAATGGCACTGACTTTACTAGCCCGACGCGTCAGCGAGGGAGGAGCGAAAGCGACTTTCCCATGTGCTTGCCTCGCTGACGCGTCGGGTTGGTAAGCTAGATTAACTGCCATTGGGTGACGCCATGCCGCTCCTGGCGATGATGAGGCGGTTTCGGAACTATCGTGCGATCGGACGGATGCAGCTGCGAAATGCCAGTTGCGGAGTCAGATTACCGACGTGCCTCTGTTGAGAAATTCGCCGCCAGGCGTACGATGCAAGCGTCGCTCTCCTCCACGCCACATGGCCCCCCTCCCATGCCGATCCGCACCCGTATCGCCGCCCCCGCTGACATCCCGCTCGGAGAGGGACGCGAGTTCGTCGTCGGCACCCGCATCGTGGCCGTGTTTCGCACTTTGGACGGCTGGTCAGCCATCGACGGAATCTGTAGCCACGCGGGCGGACCACTCGCTCAGGGGAAGGTCGCGGGGAACGTCGTCACCTGCCCCTGGCATGGGTGGCAGTACGACTTGGCGACCGGGCACCATTGTCTCAATAGCCGCATTCAGCAGTCGTGCTTTGTCGTCGAGGAACAGGGTGATGACCTGTTCGTGACGGTGCCGGATTAGTGCATCGTCTGGCCGCGAAGGCCGTCCGACTTGAGCTGTGATTCCTTCTCCCTCGAAAGAATTCCCATGATCCGTTTGAGCTGCTTGTTGGTGATGGCGTTGCTCTTGAGTCTCGACGGGGGAGCAACACCGGCTGTGGCCCAGGAGCAGGGGATCGGCGATTTCCCGAAGCTGAACGCCCAGACCGACTGGCCGTGGTGGCGTGGTCCTTCACGGAACGGAGTGGCCACGAGCGCTGCGGTCCCGACGAAGTTCGGTGATGGCGAAAATATGCTCTGGAAGGCCCCGGTCCCCGGACGCGGCCACTCGTCTCCGATTGTCGTCGGGAACCGAGTCTATCTCACGACCGCCTTCGAGCAGGAGCAGCGGCACGCGGTCATCGCCTTCGATCGCCTGACCGGGAAAGAGGTCTGGCAGGTCGAGGTCAGCCAGGGAGCCTTCCCCACCCGGAATCACAACAAGAACACCGAAGCCACGCCGACCATCGCCTGCGACGGAGAACGCCTCTTCACGGCCTTCTATCATCACGACATGGTCGAGGCGATCACCCTCGATCTGAACGGCAAAGTCGTCTGGCGGCAGAAGGTGGCGGCCTTCCGACCGAAACAGTTCGAATACGGCTATGCCCCCTCGCCGCTGATTTACCAGGGCACCGTCATCTTCTCCTCCGAGTACGACGGCGACAGCTACATCACGGCGCTTGACCGGGTGACCGGAAAGCAGATCTGGCAAACGAAACGCCTGGCATCGATTTCCTTCTCGACCCCCGTGATCGGAAAAGTCGCGGGCCAGGACCAGATGCTGATCAGCGGGCAACAGTTCGTGACCTCATACAACCCGCAAACGGGCAAGCCGGGTTGGGTGGTGAAGGGCACGACGTACGCGACCTGCGGCACGATGGTCTGGGACGGAGACATTGCCTTTGCCAGTGGTGGATTTCCGAAGTCGGAGACGATCGCCGTCCGCGCGGACGGCTCAAAGCAGGTGCTGTGGACGAACAACCAGAAATGCTACGAGCAGTCGATGATCGTCCACGAGGGGCATCTGTACGCGCTGACCGACAACGGCATCATGTTCTGCTGGCATGGCGAAACCGGGAAAGAGATGTGGAAAGAGCGCCTCTCAGGGCCGGTCAGTGCGTCTCCAGTCCTGGCGGGCGGACATATCTACTGGGCCAACGAAGCCGGGACGATCTACGTCTTCAAACCGACCCCCGAGAAGTTCGACCTCGTCGCCACCAACACCCTCGGCGACTCCGCGTTCCCCAGCCCGGCCATCTGCGGCGGACAGATTTTCCTGCGTGTCGGTGAAGGAGACGGGGCCAGACGACGGGAGTGGCTTTATTGCTTTGCGAATAGGCAGTAGTGATCCGTCAATGCTTCGACTGTGTGTGGTGAATTGTCTCTTCGGGAGGCTGAAACTTCGGCTGTTCCCCTGCACGAGGCACTACAGCACTCCCTGCTGCTCCAGCAACATCCGCAAATAGGAGCGCGGCTCCCGCAGGTCGAGAATCTGCCAGTGCTCGGCCAGGCGCACAATCTGGTCGCGAGCCAGCTGCCATTGGTCTGCGGCGGCCAGCATCTCAATTTCGAGGAAGGTGCCGAGCGAGCGAGCCTCATCGAGAGCGACTTCGACGGGTTGGCCTCCCCACGTGAAGTGGGCCGTGCGGCGCGTCTTCTCGACCGTCTCGATGATGCGAAATCCCAACGCCAGCAGCACTGACCGAAGCTGCTCCGTCGAGGTGGCCCCGGCCTGGAACGGGATTTCGGTCTCGGGGCGCGTGCGGGTGAAGGTGTCGAGCCGGGGGGCTTTGTAGGTCAGTGCGTTCTGGTCTCCCGAGGTGCGAATCCGCAGAGCCTCATCCGACTCGCGAAAGTCCCGCTGCGGATGATTGAAGTAGATGTCCCGCTGGAGTACCGGTTCGCTGAACACGAGACCCGCCTCGCGCGTGAGCCGCTCGATGAGGTCCATCGACGGAACTCTAAATTTGATTTCGACTTCGATCATGGGAGGGTTGAGGGTTGAGCGAGAGGAAAGCCCAGGGGTTACAACCCCTGGGCTTGGTCGCCGCCGTCAGCGCGGCCGGAACCAGCGGACGATACCCCGCAGAACCCACGGCAGGAACGCCAGCAGGCACAATGCCACGACGAGCCTCGGAGTCAGCAGGCTCCCCGGACCACGCTCGACGAGCGTCTTCAAGTCCGCCGCCTGCGCCCCCGCATACACAAACACACACGTCGCCGGGAACATCCCCAGCTGACTGATTCCATAGAACCGCCACAGCGGATACCGCGTCAGCCCCATCGCCAGGTTCACCAGAAAAAACGGCACCTGCGGCAGTAGTCGGAGTGTCAGTAAGTAGAAGTCGCCATCGCGGGCGAGCGACTCTTCGATCAATCGCAAGCGGCTCCCCAATCGCTTCGCAGCAGCGTCTCGGAACAGCGTTCGACTGAGCCCACACGAGATGGTTGCTCCGACTGAGGACGCAAAGCTCACCAACCCCATCGCGGGCCAAAACCCGAGCAGCCACCCGAAGGCCAGCGACAACACACTCGCCCCCGGGACAGACAAAGCCGTCATCGCCACGTACACACTGAACGCTCCCGACAACACCGCGATCGGGTGCTGCCGATAAGTCTTTCGGTAGACCGCCTCGTGAGCGACGAGACTCTCCACGGAGAACGCCGTTCGATTCGACACGACCCACCAGATCATGACAGCCACCCCCGCAGCAATTGCCCAGCGTTTCCACCTCAAACGAGGGGGCAAATCGAGGGCGGTGACCGGCGGTAATGGCTCGACGGAGGACATCAACACAGGTTACTCCGTCCGTGAGGAGGTTTCTAACCCCAGCGACCAGACATGAGGAGAAAGGTCAGAGAAAACTGACCGTGGGATAGGCTTCCAGCCTGTCGACTTTGGCGAAGAATGACAGGCTGGAAGCCTATCCCACGGATCAGACAAATCTGACCGATCGCCATATCACGTCGATCACACCCCACGACAGCGAGCGGGCGGATGTCAGTCCCCCGTGCCCGGGCGACTCACTCCGAAAAAAATGCGGTGGGTGAGCGGAACGGCATCTCCCAGCACGGCGGACTCACGTCCAGCCGCTCGCTATCGATCCGTAGGATGGGCAATCCTGACCGTCCCCGAGCGATGCGGCATCGCTCAGATCGCCCGAATACGTTCCGTCTCGCTCTGGCATCTCACCCGGCATTCCGAGAGACTCCACGCATCCTCCTCTCCCGAGAACTGTCATGCTCATCGCGCCCGCCCTCCCCCGCTTCCTGATCCTGCTCGTCAGTCTCGTAGCGACCACAGCCTTCGCCGAAGAGCCAGTAAACCGCGAACTCGGTCGCGACTCCGCCAAGGAGTGGAAGGACGACCAACCCGACGCCCAGGCCATGCTGTCCCAAATCGCCTGGCCGAATCAGGAGTTTGAGGTCACCTGGACACCCGTGAAAGGCCGCGATTTTCAACAGCTCGTGCGCTACCCCACCCCGATTCCCTCCGGCGATGCGACCAACGATCTGGTGTCGATGGAGTGGTATCAGCCCGAGACTCCGTTGACTCCCGATCAGCTGAGGCCGACGATTGTAGTGATCCATGAGTCAGGGTCATCCATGCCCGCCGGTCGAGCGATTGCGAAGGGGATTCAGCAGCGCGGGCTGAATGCGGTGTTGCTGCACCTGCCGTATTATGGAGAGCGTCGGGGGGCGAAGAAGCGGGACAATAGTGAATTCCTCATCACCATGCGGCAGGGAGTCGCCGATGCCCGTCGAGCCTTTGATGCCGTGGCGGCGCTCCCCGGAGTCGACAAGACTCGCATCTCACTCCAGGGCACCAGCCTCGGCGGTTTCGTCGCCACCTCAGCGGCCAGTCTCGACGGCTGCTTCCACCACAACTTTATCATGCTGGCGGGCGGCGACCTGTACGACATGATCCAAAACGGCAAGCAGGACACCGCCAAGCTGCGCGACCAACTGGCGACGGCAGGCTACACGGGCGACAAGCTCAAGGAGATGCTGAATCAAGTCGAGCCGACGCGCATCGCCCATCGCCTGCCGCCCGACCGGACATGGATCTACGCCGCACTGCAAGACGACGTCGTCCCCATCCGCAACGCCCGCCGCCTGGCCGATGCGATTCCTCTCGACAAACAGCACCGCCTGGAGTTCATCGGCGGGCACTACACCGCAGCTCTCTGGCTGCCAGCGGTGATCGATCATTTCACGAAGACAGCGGGCGGGTCAACGTCCACAAATCTCCGATAGAGCCTCATTCCTATCGCTCCGCAAATCCCACCGACTTATCCACACTCTTTGTTAGTCAACAGTTGATTCCATCCAAGAACCCGATAACTTGACGAGTCGAGCCGAAACACTGAGTGAGTAGGGGATGATAGAGATGCGTCTTGAATTCAAGACCCGACAGATACCCGTGCGGCGAAATCGGAAGATCGTCGCTTGGCCTGCCGTTGAACTGGCGTTCCATCGACCTGCGGGAGGCACAATTCGCAAGGAAGTGTTCATCGATACCGGTTCGGTCGATTCCCTGTTCCCGCTCACGCTGGGGTCTCAAATCGGCATCAACGACATTTCAAAACTGGAAAGGGTGAGCATCGAAACTGGTTCCGGACACTCGATCGATGGATATCTCACGACGGCTGAGATGTCGATTCGGTCTCCGATCAACTCTCGGCGAGGCTGGGATTGGTCAGGCGAAATCGTTCTGGCAAACGTCTCCACTTCGCTCTTTGGCATCCTCGGGCATTTCGGATTCTTAGAGTACTTCCTATTCGAGTTGGACGTGGCCAGTAGGCAGTTTTTAATAGAGGTAAATTCCCACTTTCCGGGGGAGGTACTCACTTTCCCGTAGTCAGTTAAATCATGAATCCGCAATCCCATTTAGGGACTCGGGAGACCAGTACATCCCAGAGTTGCAGACCTTGCTCAGCCAGCTGCGGGACCAGATCATTCTCGGAATTACCGTAAGCCAGCGATCTCCCATCTGCATCTCGGGCGACGAACTCACCGCCGTGCTCTTTCATCTCGTTTAAGAGAGCCTCGATTTCGCCCGCGTGCTGTTCAATTATCTCCGACACCGTTCACCAGCTTTCCACAGAGGCTTCCTCAACCCGTTGATTGGATCGAGATCGGTAAAGGGATTGTATCGGACCATCAGAATGCCAAGCAATACCTCGCCCGGCATGCTAGCAACCAGACCGGCTGCTCTCACTCCACCGCTACTGCGCACTCACCATATCCGGCCTCAACCGCTTGGCCTCGCGCAGGTAGACGTGCTTCATGGCCGATTGCGGTTGGTCGGTGTTGACGTGCAGCAGGATGCGGATGCAGCGGGGCATGCTGTTCGGCACGGCGATTTCGCTCGCGCACAGCAGCGGAACCTGGCTCATGCCGAGGCTGCGAGCGGCTTCGGCGGGGAAGACGGCGTTCACGTCCGGCGTGGTCGTGAAGACTGCCGAGACGATCTCTTCGTAAGTGGTGATCCCGTTGGCCGACAGCAGCTCTTGCAGCAACTCGCTCGTGGCCGCCAGAATCTCGGCCGCCACATTTTGCTCGACGGTGGTTGCTCCGCGTAGTCCGCGCACTGACATGAGTCTCTATCCTTCACCGGGAATCGTTCGAGCGGAAGTGTATCGCACGATCCGATCGGAATGAAGTTGAGCGGTTCGCCGCGACGCGAAGTCTTCGTAGCGGAGCGCTGTTCGATGCCGCAACCGGAGAGAGCGCTTCGCTTCGAAGTTTGCGCGGCGCGGCTAAACTTCCGAGCGTCTATACTGCTTGCGACTGCGCCGATCCTCCGAAAGCTCACCGTGTTCAACCCCGTGCAAGACGACGATTCACCGGCTCCACTCGCCCCATCCCCGATGCTGGCCGGGACGAGCTCTCCCGTGCCGCCCGCCGACTCCGGCTGGCAACTCCCCGCCGAGACGATCACCGTTCGCATTCACTGGTTCGGGCTATGCGTCGGGTATCTGCTGGTCAACGTGCTCGGCACTCCGCTGCATCGCGCCGAACTCAATGGGATTCTCACCCTCGGTGCGGTCTATGCGCTCATCGACACGTGGTGGAGTGCGCGGGGACGAGTCTTCCTCGAACGCTGGCCGCTCTTCATCTCGGGCATGGAGGCGCTCTTCATCGGCCTGCTGTGCCACTTCGACCAGGGGCTCGACAGCCTATTTCGCCTGTACTATTTCCTCTCGCTGATCATCTGTGCTTTCCGCAATTCCCAGCTCGTGACACTCTGCACACTGGGACTCCATTTCGTGAGTTATCTGGTCCTGGCCTCCTCACAGCAGGAACGCAGCAACGACCATTTCCAGGCGGTCGCCCTGCAACTGGTGTTCATGGCGTGGGTCGCCTGGGCCAGTACCGCCCTCGCCTCATTGCTCAAAGGAGCCAGCCGACAACTCTTTGAGATGAACACCCAGTTGACTTTGAACCAGACCCTGCTCGAACAGCGGATCGCTCGCCGGACCCAGGAGCTACAACAGTCGCAAGCCCTGCTGGTCCAGCACGAGAAGCAGGCGGCGTTCGGACTCCTTGCCGCCGGGATCGCCCACGAGGTCGGCAACCCTCTGACCGCCATCAGCAATCTGGTCCAGCTGCTCAACCGCCGCCCGCTCGACGCTGACATGCACGAGAGATTGAACCTCGTCGACGAGCAGCTGCGCCGCATCCAGCGGATCTTGCGAGAGTTGGTCGATTTCTCGCGCCCGGCGTCGAACACGCGGACAACGTGTGATGTGCATGGAGTGCTCGACTCGGCGCTCAACATCGCTAAGTATTATAAGCGGATGAAGGGTAAGAAGATCGTCACCTCGTACGGGACCGATCTCCCCCCCGTGAGCATGGTCCGCGATCAAGTGTTGCAGGTGTTTCTGAACCTGATTCTGAACGCCCTCGATGCGACACAAGAGGGAGCGGTGATCGAACTCACCACGGAGAAGCTAGAGGACGGCATCCGCATCCTCGTCCGCGACGAGGGAACCGGCATCCCCGCCGCACAGCACGACCTCCTGTTCCAGCCATACTTCACGACCAAGGAAACCGGCACCGGGCTGGGCTTGTTCGTCTGCCGCAACATCCTGACCGAGGCCGGCGGGCAGATCGATCTGGTCTGCTCGACCACTGCCGGGACCACGTTCGCCGTCACGCTGCCGGGGGTGAACACTCCGTGAGCGGCTCGGCGTTAGCCGCCGGTTCCCCCGTAGCTCATGTCGCTCCGCGACTGAGATTATGCTGCCAGATCTCTGCATGCCGACCGCCGAATGCGAGTCGCGGAGCGACATCGCCTACGAATCCGCCCTCATCCATCCCCTCCGCCTCGTATCACTTGATAAACTAACGCTCGTGACCAATTGCCCCCTGACTCGCGAGTCTCCATGTTCAGCCCCCGACTCTCGACGAAGCATGTCGCCCTGGCCTGCCGCTCGCTGGCCACATCGCTCCGAGCCGGTATCCCGGTCGCCAAGTCATTCGACATCGCCATCAACAAGTCGGGCGACTCGCAACTCAAGCGAATCATGCAGGACGTGGCCCAGCAGATTCGCAGCGGCACCGACATCACTTCGGCTTGTCGCAGTCATGAGGGGCTGTGGCCGGATCTATTCCTGAACATGGTCGATGTGGCCGAACGCACCGGCTCTCTGCCCGAGGTGCTGCACTCACTGTCCGAACACTACGAGAACAATCTGCGGTTGCAGAAGGACTTTCGCAGCCAGATGGTGTTGCCGGTGGTGCAACTGACGGCGGCGATCGCCATTGTGGCGTTTCTGATCTGGATGCTGGGCGGGTTCAACATAGGCGACCTGTCGGGGAAGCCGGGCGATGCGGAGAAGCCAGCGTTCGACATCATCGGCCTAGGACTCAAAGGTTTTTCCGGGGCGATGATCTGGCTGGCGGGTTGGGCGATGACGGCGGTCGGACTGTTCATTGGGTATCAACTCGCCAAACGTTCCACGGCGCTGCGAGCCGTGCTGCATCGGTCGCTGCTCGGGTTCCCGGTGATCGGCACCTGCTTGAGGTCGTTCGCCATTGCCCGGTTTTCATGGTCGTTTGCCCTCACCCAAGAGGCCGGACTCCCGATCCAGGAGAGCCTCGAATCGAGCTTTGCGGCGACCGATAACGGTGCGTTTCAAGCCGCCTCTCCACGCATCATCAACGACGTCATGAACGGTGAAGAACTGAGCGAGGCCCTCGCCCACACCCAGCTGTTCCCCGAGGACTTCATCCAGATCGTCCATGTCGGCGAGACCACCGGCACCATCCCCGAAACCCTCGCCCGCCTCAGCCCCGAGTTCGAGGACCAGGCCCGCCGCAGCCTGAACACCCTGACCGCCGCGTGTGCCTGGACGATCTGGCTAGGCGTCGCGGCCTTCATCGGATACATCGTCATCCGGTTCGCCCTGATGTACGTGAGACTGCTGGAGTCGTTGATGTAGAGCGGAATTTATTCCGTTCCGTGGGGCACGTTTCCTACGTGCCCGTGTCCAAGAGAAAGACCCCACCATGTGGCCAGAACCTCACAACACACAAGACCTACTTCAGCAAGCCACTGCCGGTGACGCCCAAGCCGTCAACGACCTGCTCGAACGGCACCGGAACGGCCTGCGCCGCATGGTCGAGATGCGAATGGATCGTCGTCTGGCCCGGCGGGTCGATGCCAGCGATGTGGTCCAGGATGTGTTTCTGGAAGCGAGCGAACGCATGGTCGGATACCTCGCCAAGCCCGACCTGCCGTTTCATGTGTGGTTGCGGCAACTGGCCCAGGACCGCATCATTGACTTGCACCGCCGCAATCACGCCCAGCGCCGCGACATCGACCGCGAACAAGGCTTCCAGGCCCCCCGCTTCGGCGACCAGTCGTCCCTCGACATGGCCGCCCAAATTCAGGACGACCAGCTGACCCCCGCCGCCGCCACCCTCCGCCGCGAGATGGAACAGCGCTTCCACGAGGCCCTCGACCTGCTCGACGACGACGACCGCGAGATTATTTTGCTCCGGCACACCGAACAACTCGGCAACCAAGAGGCCGCGACGTTCCTCGGCCTCTCCCCTGCCGCAGCGGGGATGCGCCACACGCGGGCGCTGCGTAAACTCAAAGAGATCCTCACCGACCGCTCGACCGGCGGGTGATGCGACGTAGGACGGGCACATTTGCCCGTCCGTCTGGAAGCGTCTCTCCGCCAAGCCACAGCTTTCGGCCCCAGCCCCTCCCTCCACTCAAACGCACTCATTCCGCCTCTTCCAATCTGTGAAAATCTGTGGATGACCTCTTCGGCCTCCGGCAAGTGTGAGATCGCAAAAGAGGGCGATCCACAGATTACGCAGATTTTCACAGATTGGGGGACGTATAACAGAGAGTTGGGAACACAGCTTGAGGGGCCTTCAAGCTCCGGCTGACTTGAGACACGCAGGCGAAACGATATTGGCGCGAGCGGCGAATCCGATCTAACCATCCGAGCCGTTGTCACACCGGTAGTCCAAAGCGAGTACCGGTGCGACCTCGCCACTGCCACTACATATCGATCTCGAATCCCTTGCGGTTTTCCCTCGCCAGGAACGTGCTGGCCTGAGCATCGCCGATGATCTCTCGTTTGGTGGGATCCCACTTGAGTTCGCGGCCGAGACGCATGGCAATGTTTGAGAGGTGGCAGATTTCGAGCATGCGGTTGTGCGACCAGACATCCGAGATCGGCTGCTTGCGCGACTTCATCCCTTCGATGAAGTTGGCGGTGTGGTTCGCGCTGACCGGTCCGCCGTAGAGCTTCTCGATCGCCCCTTCCGGCAGCGGCTTGTCCTTCAGGTCATCGACTGGCTTGCCCGTGAGCTTGCCACGGTTGACGAAGATCCGACCTTCCGTGCCCTCGAACAGAATGCCATTGTCCCCTTCACTGGTGATGATCATCTCGACATCGTTGGGCATTGCCACGCGGATCGTGAACTTGGTCGCCACGTTGTATTGATCATGTGGGACGGGATATCCGTCCTTGTACTCGACCGGCAGCTTGTACTCGACGGGGGTCACCAGACTCGGGCCGGTGTCGGTCGCTCCCAGGGCCCAGCAGGCAATGTCCACATGGTGGGCTCCCCAGTCGGTCAGCTTGCCTCCGGAGTACTCGTGCCACATCCGGAATGCATAGTGACAGTTGCTGAACAGGGGCACGCCGCCTCCATAACCCTGACGCATTTCAGGCAGCGCGCGATAGGGCACCGAGGCAGCTGGTCCGAGCCAAAGGTCCCAATCGAGTCCTGCCGGCACGGGAACCTCGGGAAGCACGGGCGACGACTCGAACGCCTCGATCCCGCACGTCACCTTCTTCACCGTCCCGATACGACCATCTCGAATCAGCGCGATGGCCGTCAGGAACCGCTGGTCAATCTCGGTCCGCTGCATCGTGCCGACCTGGAAGACGCGCCCGGTCTGTGTGACGATCTTCTCGATCAGCTTCCCTTCGTCGATCGTCAACGTGAGCGGCTTCTCGCAGTACACATCCTTACCCGCCAGCATCGCCTCAACTGCGATCTTCGTGTGCCAGTGGTCGGGAGTCGCGATCATCACCGCGTCGATGTCCTTCCGTTCCAGGATCTTGCGGTAGTCCTTATAGGCGTCAGGCTTCTTGCCCTGGGCCTTTTCCACCTTCGCGACGTTCTCACCCAGCACGTTGGCGTCGACATCGGCCAGAGCGGCGAAATCCGCGAATCCGAACGACTTGCTAGTGATCGACCACCCCTGGTTCCGCAGGCCAATCGTCGCAAACACCGGACGCTCGCTCGACGCTTCAAACCCAAACGCCCGGTTGGACGACGGAAGCAGAATACTGGCCGACCCCGCAGCTGCGATGCCTTGCAGGAACTGACGACGCGATGAGTTTCGAGGTGTGAACATTTGCGGGAATCCTCTGTGGAGAAACGGGCGAGGCTGCGAATTGGCCAGTGGTTGAGGCATGTGAACCCGGCAGACGGGCTGGCCCCGACACGGATTTGAGTGTCTGGGTTGCAGGGCCACTTAAGGTTACGGGGGATCAGCCCGTCATTCAACCCACATGTTCTTTCGTCACCGATGCATCCCAAGCACTGTCCGGGACTCCCTGTCAGCTCACTCCCCCTCTTTCAATCTGTGAAAATCTGTGCAATCTGTGGATGATCACTTCGGCCCCGGTGAAGTATGAGATCGGCAAAGAGATTGATCCACAGATTGCGCAGATTTTCACAGATTGGGGGAGGGACGCAGGATCACATCAGGGACGCGATTCCAGCCAGTCGTGATGGCGGTTCAATCGCTTTTGCTGGAGTGAGGGAGTCCCGAAGTTGAGCAACAGCGCGAACTCCAGACCGGTGGCTTTGAGATAGTTCAAGACTTGTGCTTCCTCGACTCCGGTGAGAGCCGCCAATGCCTTCAACTCGACAATGATTGTCTGATGACAAATAAAGTCCGCGCGAAACGTGGTGTGCAGAACTCGCCCCTTGTAAGTCACCGGGAGATCGACTTCCCGCTGAAACGCGACCTTCCGCTCAGTGAACTCCAGCGCCAGTGCCTCCTGATAGACCGACTCCAGAAACCCCGCTCCCAACTGCCGATGAACCTCCATCGCCGCTCCGATGATGGCATACGTGAGCGGGTCGTTCGGGGACATGACTGGCCTCGTTTCGTGACGGGTATGGAATCAAGAGATAACATTCCATCCGTCGATTGGAACCAAGGCCGCCACACAACTCAAGCCTGTTTCTCCTTACTCTGGTAATCTGTGAAAATCTGTGCAATCTGTGGATGACTTCTTCGGTCCCGGTGAAGCGTGAGATCGGAGAGGGGATTGATCCACAGATTACGCAGATTTTCACAGATTGGAAGAGGGGATGAGAGATGGTAGCCGAAGGAAGAGTCTCAAGCCTCGGGTGGCATGGGTGGCCACTTGGAAGAGTTTTGGCAACGAGCCTCACTTCCGAGCGAACCTCCTGTGCCGCTGGCATGCCGGTACGCCCAAAGCGGCCCAAGCGGTGCGACATCTCTCATCCGGCGGTGAGGTGTCGTAGGACGGGCACATCTGCCCGTCCGCGAACCACATTCGATCTCAGCCCCCAGGTCCTCTTCGCCGTAGGGTGGCCTCGATTGGTGGATTGGCACCGACCGGGGCGGCGCAGCTGGAAGAGGGTCTGACACCGAGAGTCTCCAGCCGATGAACCTCCTGTGCCACTGTCACACCGGTAGGCCCCAAGCGGCCAACCGGTGCTACCCCGCTGCGGCGTGGACCGATCGGGATCGATGACGCACACCGCGTGCGCCTTGTCGGCCCAGTCGATGCCGATGAACACCGGTCTCCGCTCGGGGACATCGGGTGGGGCTGCGGAAGAATCCAAAGAGGATGACATGAAATGAGACTCCGCAGGCACAATAAAATGGTGAGAAGGCACGCTGTCGAACCCGCGAAAATCTGATCGACGAGTCCTGACAGGGACAGCCTCTGAGTATTCGTCTGCGTTCGACTCACTCGCCCGACCCGAAGGTCTACCGGGAATCGTTTCCGATCAGGCTCCAATATTCGTGATCGGGCGAGCGTGCCGACTCCATGATGAACCGTGCCGATCACCGCGCGACAGATCGAATGACATTCGATGTTCAGCGCGCGGGATTGGTCCGCCGCCGCTCCGTCCGTGGGGATGGTCGGAAGTCCCCACTCCCGGAGCAGCGACCAATCCCGGTGAACGGGGGAATGCTATAAGGCTCCCTCTTCCAATCTGTGAAAATCTGTGCAATCTGTGGATACCCTCTTTCCCCGTGGGAGGCATGGGTTCTGGGGAGGAGATCATCCACCGATTACGCAGATTTTCACTGATTGGAAGAGGGAAGGGAGGCGAGTGTGCGGCTTGAGGAGTCTCAAGCCTCGGGTGGCCACCTGGAAGAGTTTTGGCGGCAAGCCTCATGCCTGAGCGAACCTCCCGTACCGCTGGCATGCCGGGAGGCCCAAAGCGGCCCAAGCGGTGCGACATCTCTCATCCGGCGGGTGAGGTGTCGTAGGACGGGCACATTTGCCCGTCCGCGAACCACATTCGATCTCAGCCCCCAGGTCCTCTTCGCCGTAGGGTGGCCTCGATTGGTGGATTGGCACCGACCGGGGCGGCGCAGCTGGAAGAGGGTCTGACACCGAG
>JANPCU010000283.1:0-6994 GCA_031431195.1 Planctomycetota bacterium
GGCTTTTTGTGCGCCCGGTGTTTTTGGCTTCCCGCTTTTTTGGTGGTGCTCAATATCACTGGGGGGGACCATACCCCACGCCCCACTTCACTCTTTCCCCGCCACCGGGACCAGCTTCAGCTCCGTCAACCACTCCAGCGATTGCGTCTGCCAAGCGTCCCACATCGGCCCCGTGTACCCGTTCAGGCCGTGGCCACCGGAGGGGAGTTCGAGGTACTGGCTCGGCACTTTGTGAGCCTGCAAGGCCTCGTAGAACAGCTGGCTGTTGGCGGGCACCACGACCGTGTCGTCCAGAGGATGCGCCAGAAACGTCGGCGGCGTCTTGTCCGTCACCTGCTTCTCATTCGAGTACAGTTCAATCAACTCCGCAGACGGCGCTTTTCCCAGCAGATTGTTCCTTGATCCCCCATGTGTCAGCTCTCCCATCGAGATCACCGGGTAGATCAGGATTGCAAAGTCCGGACGGCAGCTAACCTTCTCGACAGCGTCCGTGGCATCGGGCTTCCCCGCGTCGAAGTGCGTCGCAGCTGTCGAGGCGAGATGTCCACCGGCAGAGAAACCGATGATACCAATGCGGACGGGATCGATGTTCCAGACCTTCGCATTCGCTCGCACAGTGCGGATGGCACGCTGGGCATCGAGCAGCGGCACCGCATGTCGTCCCGCTGGCATCCGGTATTCCAGAACGACACCGGTCACTCCATGCTTGTTGAGCCAAGCGGCAATCCCGTGCCCCTCCGGCTGGACTGCCAGTCCCCCATATCCCCCACCGGGGCAGATCACGACAGCTGTGCCGTTGGGCTGGGCGGGCCGGTAGACGGTGATGTAGATCTCGGTCACTTGCACCTGGCCATTGCCGAGCGCGGCATGGCCACTCCAGAGCCCGAGCTTCTCAGGGACGACTTTATCCTCGGCCAGCAAGTGGCCCGACAGGGAGCCGAGGGCGATGAGCAGGGCGGCCAGACGCCAGTGGGCAGCGGTTCGCATGGAGAGTTCCTCACGGGGGATGTGTGTGGTCATGAGACGGTCATGCCGGGACACGAGAGGTTGTACACTGTCGGCAGCCGTGATGCGACTTCTCCAAAGAGAACTCTTCGATGTGACTCGTCCCAGTTGCCGTGGGTGGCGGGGTCAGGAGGCTTGGCGGATGGCCCCGGTGGGGGCGACGCGACTTGTCCGGTCAGCCGAGAGCACTTTCAGTGATTGTCTTCAGTTCGCACAGACAGGAATGTCTGTGCGACTCTTCTGTGGGGCAGACAATCCTGTCTGCGAGAGCGGCACGGCGTCCGCCTGCCGAGGCGTGTCCCCCGGACCATCGCCGGATCGCAGGCGGGGCCTCGACAGGCGGACGCCTGCCGCTCTCGCAGGCGGTGCCGCTGTGTTGGAAAAGTGGCGCTGTCCCACCAGGATGGCCTCGCTATCGCGGTAGCCACACTGGATATTAGATTGATGGTCACGACGATCCGCTTGGCCTCTGGGGATCCTCGGAGTTGCGGATTGGCCACTGCGAACTCATCGCACCGCTGATCGCACAGGGGAATCGCTACGGTCGGAATCGGAGACATCCATACGCCGACTATTCCCTAAGCGCCAGAGAACCGGCACAGTCCCTTGTTTTCGTTGCAGCCGGACCAGCTGACGATTCTTGGCCCGTATTCTGAAGATTCACTGAAGAGAGGGGATTGAACCGGCGGCAGTTTCCGGGCATTGTGGCCTAAGTTCTAGGAAGTGAGGCGTGTGTGCCACATACGCCATGACTTCTTGAGGGAAATCCTCAACACCATCGTGGGTTGTTCGCTGGCGTCCGTGACGTGCGGTCAGAATCTCGACATTCGTCGATTCCCTTCTGACCCCACACCCCGGCCGCCCTCCCGAATCGCCCAGTCCCGAGGGGGCTCGCTGGACAGCGATTGGTGCCATTGTGCGAGGGGACGGCGATGAAACGTTTCAATCTGTGGTGCGGACTCTGGTTGGTCACAGCTGGTTTCCTGGCTCCGATGTCGTGGGCGTTGGATCTTCCGGCGACCAGCCGCGATCCCGAGACGGCTGTCATGGCCGGATCGCGGATGGAGCAGGAGCGTCACTGGAGCGACGCGATTGAACTGTACAAGTCGGCCCTCAAGAAGTGGCCCGATAACGCCAATCTGACCTACGGACTGCGTCGCTCGCAATACCAGTTCTCTATCGAACGTCGGTATGACGATCTGTCATTCCGCGAGTCGCTCAAGACTCAACCCATCGAGAATGGCATCCAGCTGTTCACTTCGGTCCATCAGATGATACAGGCCCACTATGTGGAGCCGCTGGACACGACCTCGATCGTGGCCCATGGAACGGAAAGCCTGTGGCTGGCTCTGGGGAACGAGAAGTTTCTGGAGAACAATCTCTTCGGCGCTGACCCGAACCGCTTGAAATCACTCCGTAAGGAACTGCGGGATCGCTACTGGAATAAGCCCCTTCGCAGCGAGTACGAGGCGACTAGTCTGATTCGCGAGATTTGTCAGCTGTCGATGGATCGAGTCGGTCTCGACCCAGGGCCCGTGTGTATGGAATACGTGTTCGGAGCCTGCAACTGCCTGGATGACTACAGCAATGTGATGACTCCCGGGCGGCTGCGGGATCTGTTCAACAACATCGATGGGCAGTTCGTCGGCGTCGGAATTGTGATGGAAGCCGACTTGGGCAAGGGGATGAAACTCCGCCAAGTGCTGCCGGAGAGTCCCGCCTCGGAAGGAGGCCTCAAGTCGGGCGACCTACTGGTCGGGATTGACCGGCACGACTGCCGAGTCATGACCACGGATCAAGCGGCCAACCTCGTCACCGGTCAGCCCGGCTCGCAAGTGACCCTGGTCGTGGACCGTCCCGGAGTGGGCCAAGTCACCGCCAAATGCACCCGCCGCGAGGTCATCATCCGCAGCATCCCACTGGCCAAGATCGTCGATTCGGCGAATGGCATCGGGTACATCCAGCTGACCGGATTCCAGAAGAGTACCGTGATGGAACTCGATCTGGCTTTGAACAAGCTGAAGCAGCAGGGGATGAAGTCGCTGATCCTCGACGTGCGACAGAATCCGGGTGGGCTGCTGACCACAGCGGTCGATCTACTCGATCGGTTCATCGCGGATGGTGTGCTGGTCTCGACGCGCGGCCGGGAACAGAACCAGAACCAGACCCATACCGCCCATGCACCGGGCACGTGGGATCTGCCGATCGTGCTGTTGATCGATGAGAACAGTGCCAGTGCCAGCGAGATCGTCGCCGGAGCGTTCCGGGATCACCACCGGGCCAAGATCGTGGGCCGCAAGTCGTACGGCAAGTGGTCCGTGCAGAGTATCTATGACAACGATTTGGGTTACGGCTGCGGAATACGGATGACGACCGCCAAGTTCTACTCCCCGAACGGTGACACGCTCGGTAAGATCGGCGTGAAGCCGGACATCGAGATTCCCGCCGACCAAGCGGCTCCGCACATCATTGGCGAGGTCGACGCGGTGGCGGACGCGGATGTTCGCACGGCCATCGAGCAACTCAAACAGGTCGAGTACACCCAGCGATGAGCGAAAAGTCCCCGTCCTTCGACTCGATCTGGCTGCGCGAGGGGCAGGGGCTGCCACCCACTGTGAAGTGGTCGTTTCGTGGGGACGGAGCCATCACCGGTCTGGCGATGGCTCGCGAGTCGGGCGACGTGTTTGTCTGCGACGCTTCGTCGACACTGTACCGACTCACGCGCGGCGGCAAGATCGCAGCTGTGACTCACCCGCAGGCTCCCTACACTCAGTTGGTGTGGAGCGAAGACGGTCAGTGGGGCTATGGGGTCAATGGCGACCGATCGCTGGTGCGGATGGACCGCAACCTGCAAATTGACTGGGAGTACGAGACTCACGATGACATTTTGAGTCTGGCCGTGGCTCCGTTTGGGCATCATGTGGCCGTCTCGCATGCCGACGGATCAAACATAATCCTGAACGAACGGAAGCGCAAGATCGCCCGTTTCGAGACGGTGCGGCCTCTCCATTTCATTCAGTTCTGCGGGACGGAGCCGGTCTTGTTTGGCTCCGCCGAGAATGGCCTGCTCTGCTGCCATAACCTCGTCGGGGCCCAGCTGTGGCAGGAGCGGGTCTGGTCGAACGTCGGCTCGATGAGCGTGACGGGGGCTGGGGATATCATCTATCTGGCGAACTTTAGCCACGGGGTGCAGGCATTCGACGGCGACGGAGTCAGCCTGGGGGCGTATGTGCTGGAAGGCACTGTCGAGCGGGTGGCCGCGAGCTACGAGCCATACCGTCTGATCGCGACGACGATTGAGCAGTTTGTGTATTGGCTCGACTCGGATGGAGATTTAATCTGGGCCAGTGGGGCTCCGGCGGCGGTCGTGGACACCGCGTGTGACCCGCTCGGGGAGTGGGCGCTGATTGCCTTTCAATCGGGCGATGTGCTGCGGTTGGACTGGGGCGTGTGAGCCGTGTCCGCATTGGTGGACTGGCGAGGCCAACAAGCCCGCCGCCCCCGATTCTGGCGGAAGCGGGACTCCCCCGGTGGGGGTGTATGCGTTTCAAACGTCTGCCTTCCGACCCCAAAGGGGTCACGCCCCCTAGCCCAGGGTTGTCCGCGCAGCGGGAAACCCTGGATTGCAATCCAGTACGCGAGTTCCAACCCCCACGGGGTTGCGCCAAGCGGGGGACGCATCCCCGTGGGGGTTGAAGGGATTTCCTGCCCATCAACCCAAGGTCTTCCGCTGCGCGGCCGACCCTGAGCTATGCGACGAGACCCCGTTGGGGTCGAGGATCCGATGAATTCACGATTCACCGACGTTGAGGATGCACACGCCCCTCAGAGAGAGAGCGACCGAAGTCCGGTAGCGGCCCGCTGGTCCTGTGTTTATAGTTCCAGTCAACGCGGTCGGCTTCCGGAAGACCGCGACACCTGCATTCGCAATGAGGCTCTCAGGATGACACGGACGATTCCTCGGTGGTGGCTGGCTTCGATGCTGGCACTGGGTGTGTTCTACATCGCGGGCACGGCGGAGACCTTCGCAGCCGATCCGCCCACTGCGGCAGGTCTCGATCCGTTCACTCCGCCGACGTTGGCCGAACTGGACGCTAAGGCGAAGTGGTTCTCACAACCGGTCGAGGACGGTCTGGAGTTGCTCCGTCAGTATCAGGCGAAATCCCCCAGCCAGACCTCTCTCCAGACGGCACTGTCGCTAGAGAACAAGACCCCGGCGGACAACAAACGCATCCTGGACGGGATTGGTCGCCTGCCCAAAAACGACAGCGAGGTCGACTGGGACGCGACGCTTAATCAGCATTCGCCGATGAATGTGAACGGGCTGAATCCCTTGCTTGCGTCGTCGGTGGGAGATATTGATGTCCTGGGACTGACCGGGCTGGGGCTGACCACAATCGATTGGACGATGCGGCCCTTTGCCGACAAGTCGGTCGTCAAAACGTGGCAGACGAGTGAGGACCGGCTGTACGACAAGTTCGTGATCCGCGACGACCTCAGCTGGACCGATGGCACGCCGGTCACGGCCCACGATTTCGCTTTCAGTTTTCAAGCGATCATGAACCCCAAGGTCCCCGCAGCCGCCATGCGATCCGGGCCGGACCAGCTGCGATGGGTGCATGCGTACGACGACCACACGGTCGTGATTTTCCACAAAGAGTCGCTGGCGACCAATGTGGGGAACGTCAGCTTTGCAATCCTGCCGAAGCACATCTTCGAGGCATCAATTGCCGCAGACCCGACTCTGACGACAAGTCCGGTGCATGTGAAGTTTGAGGCCAGTCCGGTCACGGCGGGCCCCTATCGTATTGCCAAGTTCGAGCGGGACAAGGAAGTGGTCATGGAACGCCGCGAAGAGTGGTACATGAAGGACGGCCAGCAGATTCGCGACAAGCCGTACTTCAAGATTGTCCGGCTGAAGATCATTCAGGACGACAACACGGCACTTCTGGCCCTCAAGAAGGGGGACATCGACACGCTGGAACTGCGGCCCGAACCGTGGATGACGCAAACCAATGACAAGGGCTTCTACAAGGCCCACACGAAGTCGTTCGGCACCGAGTGGTCGCACAGCTACATTGGCTGGAACCTCGGGACGCCGTACTTCTCGGACGTGCGAGTTCGCCAAGCGATGTCCTACGCGATCGATCACGAAGAGATGCTTACGAACATCTGCTACAGCCTGTACGAGCCGGGCCAGGGGATTTACCACCCGACCGCCTGGATGGCTCCGAAGCCAATGCCCGCTCCATACCAGCAAGACCTCGACAAGGCTGAGGAACTCCTCGAAGCAGCAGGCTGGACCGACAGTGACGAGGATGGCATCCTCGACAAGGTGATCGATGGCCAGCGAGTGAAGTTCGAGTTCGCTTTGCAGTTCGGCAGCGGGTCGAAAGTGGCCGAACGCATCTGCGGGATGGTGGCCGAGAACCTCAAGCAGATCGGGGTCTCGTGTATCGTCAAACCGACGGAGTTCACCGTCCTGCAAGCGGATGCCAAGAAGCACAGCTTCCATGCCATGTGTGCGGGCTGGGGGTCGGGAGCGGACCCGGATGACTCGGACAACCTGTGGACAACCAAGGCCCTGAACACTGGCGGTCGCAACTACGTGCAGTACTCGAACCCGAAGGTCGACAAGCTGTTCGAGGACGGCAAGCGTGAGTTCGACCGGGCCAAACGGGCCGAGATCTACCGCAAGATCTCCTTGACCCTATGGGCGGACCAGCCTTATACGTGGCTGTACTACCGCAGCTCAATGTACGCCTTTAACAAGAACCTGCGGGGGTACATGTACAGCCCGCGCGGGCCGTTCCACTACTCGCCGGGGATCGGGTCGATCTGGAAGGCGAAGTAAGATGGGCCGTGGGGGTGGCGTGCACCCCGGGATAGAATCGTGGGACACAAGAAAAAAGGGATGGCAAGCAAAACAGGGGCAAGCCAGGACGCACGATAAGATAAGATAGGTTTAGGTTGGTGGGGGTGGGGTTGG
>JANPCU010000284.1:0-38851 GCA_031431195.1 Planctomycetota bacterium
CCAATGGAGCGCCGTCCACCTGATGCTGAACCGCCTCGCCCCGGCCCGGCAATTCGCCCCCTTCAAGTATCGCCACACCCCGGCAGCTCCAGTCGTCAGTGCGGTTTGAGGGATTTTTGGCTTTTCGGATAGCCTCTAAGACGGAATACAGCAGCATCACCAGCCACAACCAGGGACGGTCCGGGTGAAAGGGCCGGAGAATGCCGCCAAAGAACCATTCAAAGTAGATGATGTACGTCATGGCCACACAGGTGATCGGAGTCGGTGTTTTCGACAGACGCAGGTCACTGACGTTCTTGAGCAGCTGGTCCGATGTGCCGCCGATGTGAATCAAGCGGGGGTACGCTCGAAGTTCTCTGGTCGGAATTCGGGGAAGCGGGGACCATCTCCATGTTTTCCGGAATGCGAACGCGACGAATCGAAACAACGGCTCTGCCGGTACAAGTGGTCTCTGATCGGTCGCGGCCATGTGGCGGTCCTCCCAAGAGAGAATGCGAGGATCATCATGTCAGTTCCCCTCTAACTTGACAGACATTCTAGTCATCTTTGATACATCCGTCCCGATTCGACATACTCGCGGTGGGGATGCGGTCAGTCACACTGGCCCGTGCGGGGTCACCGGCTCGCGACTGTGAAGGAATAACATGATGGCGGCTTCGATGTGGCGGAGTGGGGTGGTGGGAGTGCTGGCGTGCCTACTGGGGGTGGGGGCTGTGGCCCCACTCTGGGCAGCTGACACGACCAACGAACCCACGAGCGGGTCGGGCTTCGTCCCAGCGGGCGAAGACGGGAAGCCGCTCAATCTGAACTTCGAGACCGGCGATCTGAAGGACTGGATCGCCACTGGTAAGGCCTTCGAGCAACAGCCGATCAAAGGCGGGATAGGCCCCGACCGCCCATTGGGCGCTGGGAAGAAGTCGCTGCATACCGGCGAATTCTGGATGGGCGGCTTCGAGAAACTCTATGACGAGCCGCAGGGGACGCTGACCTCGGTGAAGTTCAAGGTGACTCAGCCGTGGGCCAGCATGCTCGTCGGCGGGGGCTCGCATCAGGAGACTCGCGTCGAGTTACTTGATGAGGCTGGCAAGGTCTTCTTTGTGATCAGCGGGCCGAACACGGAAGAACTTTCTCCTGTCGTCGTCGACCTGCGAAAGCAGATGGACAAGCGGATCTCCATTCGCATCACCGACACGCACACCGGCGGCTGGGGGCATGTGAACTTTGACGACTTCCGGTTTCACGAGAAGCGGCCCAAGTTCAAGCTGCCAGAGTTGAAGTCGGCCAGCGAAGCTCAATCGGTCGAGGTCTACCCCTATGCCGGTCTGACCGCCGCCGCAGCCGCGATGCAAGTCCCACCAGGGTTTAAGGTGCAAGTGGCTGCTTCGGAACCGGATGTGACCCAGCCGATTGCGATGTGCTGGGATGATCGCGGGCGGCTGTGGATCGCCGAGGCGTTGAGCTATCCGCAACGGAATCCGGAGGGGCAGGGGGCCGACCGGATCGTGATCTTTGAAGACACGGACGCGGACGGCACGCTCGACCAGAAGAAGACGTTTATCGAGGGGCTGAACCTCGTGAGCGGGCTGGCGGTCGGGTTCGATGGGGTCTGGGTCGGGGCACCGCCGTATCTGATGTTCATCCCGGACAAGGATGGGGATGATGTGCCGGATCAGAAGACCGAGCCGGAAGCGTCAGCGCCCGGAGCCTCTGTCGCTCAACCCTCAACCCTCAACCCTCAACCCTCTCTTCAATTCCCCAAAGACGTTCCCCCCAGTGCCACTGTTCTCCTCGATGGCTGGCATTGGGAAGACACGCATGAGACCTTGAACGCTTTCATCTGGGGGCCGGATGGGTGGCTGTATGGGTGTCACGGCGTGTTCACGCACTCGCTCGTGGGCAAGCCGGGAACTCCTGCGGAGCAGCGGCAACCGATCAACGCCGGGATTTGGCGGTATCACCCGGTGCGGCATGAGTTCGAGGTGTTCGCACACGGCAGCAGCAACCCGTGGGGCGTCGACTTCGATCAATACGGCGAGGCGTTTTGCACAGCCTGCGTGATCCCGCATCTGTACCACATCATCCCCGGTGGTCGTTTCGAGCGGCAAGCCGGGCAGCATTTCAACAAGCACACCTACGACGATATCAAGACCATCGCCCGGCACCGGCACTTCACCGGGGGGCAGTGGGACAACGAGGACCGCAAGGCAAGTGCCGACCTCGGCGGTGGCCATGCCCATGCTGGGGCGATGATCTACCAGGGCGGGGCCTGGCCCGAGGAGTACAACGGCAAACTCTTCATGCACAACATCCACGGCAACCGGATCAACATCGATCAGCTGATCCCCGAAGGCTCGGGCTACGCGGGGGATCGTTACCCCGACTTCCTGCTGACGGGCGACAAGTGGTCGCAGATGATCAACCTGATGACTGGTCCCGATGGCCAGGTCTGGATGATCGACTGGTACGACGCGAACCAGTGCCATCGGCCCGAGGAGGGGTTGCATGACACGACCAACGGGCGGATCTTCCGCGTGACGTATGGGGAGGTGAGGAACCCGAAGGTGGATTTGAAGAAACTGAGTCATTTGGAATTGGCAAAGAATGCCATCGAGTCCAAGAACGAGTGGTTCGTAAGGCACTCACGACGGGTGTTGCAAGAGCGAGTCGCCCGAGGTGAAATCTCAGGCGATGATGCCGAGCAGCTTGTGAATCAAACGGATGACTTTGGCAAATCCTTGCCGTTGACCCTGCAACTGATTCGCCTCGCGTGGCTGGAGAACTTATTGATTGGACCTGAGAGTATCGAGCGGGACATCGCTCAATTCTCTGTGGAAGACGCTCTGCAAACCTCCGCTGAATTTCGAGCCGTAGTCATTCGACTTCTGATGGGATGCGAGAAGCTGCTGCCAGCCACGCTGGAGCGACGGACACAGTTGGCAAAGCTGGACCCCTCTCCGCGAGTGCGTCTCGCCATTGCCTCCGCACTCCAAAAGCAGCCGCTCGCCGACCGTTGGGCGATTTTGGAAGGTCTCATCTCTCACGCCGAGGACGCAAAGGACCACAACCTCCCACTGATGTACTGGTACGCGATGGAACCGCTGGCCGATGCCGACCCAGCGCGGGCACTGGCGCTGGCGGTGTCGGCGGGGGAGACGATCCCGGTGCTGCGCGAGTACATGATCCGGCGGCTGGGCAGCGGTGATTCGGTGAAGATGCTCGACCTGCTGGTCGAGGCCCTCGACAAGGCCCAGCCGGAAGATGCTCCGCTCTACCTGCGAGGGATTCTCCAGGCGACACGCGGGTTGAAAGAGCATGCTCGTTATGCCCAACTCCAAGAGTTGCCGAAGAAGTACACGGTCGCGACCTCGAAGCCGGAGGTGGTGTTCCTCGCGACGGCGATCGCGCATCGTGCGGGAGCTGGGTTCGCGCTGGGCAACCTGCGCGACTTCGCCCGTATCTCCAGTTGGCCGGTCGAGGCTCGCCGTGACGCCCTCAAGTATGTCATCGAGGCCAAGTCCGAAGGTCTCGCCGAGCTGCTCCCGCAACTCGTCGATGACCCGGTCATGCGCGGGGACGCGCTGCGCTCTCTGGCCTCGATCGATCACCCGGCGGCCCTCCAGCCGGTCATCGAGAAGTTCGGCACGTTCACTCCCGCCGAACGCCGCGATGCGATGAGTACGCTCACCTCGCGCCCCAGCTATGCCCGCGAACTGCTGGCGGCTGTGCAGGCGAACCGCATCCCGAAGACCGAACTGTCGGCGGACCTCGTGCGGCAGCTGCGGAACCTGAACGATGCGGAGTTGAACAAGCAAATCGAACAGGTGTGGGGCATCGTGCGCGAGAGCGCAGCCGACCGCGTAGCGCTGATGGCTCGACTCAAATCGGTTATCGCCAACCCGCATGGTTCAGCACCCGACCGCGAAGTCGGGCGAGCGATCTTCGCCAAGACCTGCCAGCAGTGTCACACGCTGTTCGGCACCGGCGGCAAGATCGGCCCCGACATCACGGGGGCCAATCGAGCGAACCTCGATTATCTGCTCTCCAACATCGTCGACCCGTCGTCAGTGATGGCCAAGGAGTACCAGCCGACGATCCTTGTCACGACCTCGGGCCGAGTGATCACCGGCATCGTGAAGCAAGCGAGCGGTCCCGGTCTGGTGGCGATCCAGACACCTGAGCAACTGGTCGAGATGCCCGAAAGCGACATCGAGGAGCGGAAGCTCAGCGACAAATCGATGATGCCGGACGACCTGCTGCGGACCCTCACTGACAGCGAGGTGCGGTCGCTGGCAGCCTACCTGCAAGGGGCCGGGCAGTCACCGATTCGGGCGAACCGCGACAACGTGGTCAACTTCTTCAACGGGCAAGACCTCACCGGCTGGATCGGCAAGACCGCTCCCGGAGAACTGTGGACCGTGGAGAAAGGGGTCACGCCGCAAGAGAGCCAGATCGTCGGCAAGACGACCGGCCTTGACCACAACGAGTTCCTTGTCAGCCAGTTCTCACTGACCGACTTCCGGTTCAAGTTCCAGATTCTCCTCAAGGACAATCAAGGCAACAGCGGTATCCAAATCCGCAGTCAGCCCCAGTCGAACGGCGAGGTCAAAGGCTACCAAGCCGACGCCGGTCCTGGTTGGTGGGGCAAGCTCTATGAGGAACTGGGACGCGGGCTATTGGAAGACAATGATTCCGAGAAGCACCTCAAGCCTGGCGAGTGGAACGATTATGAGATCATCGCCGTCGGCTGCCGCGTGCGGACCTACCTCAACGGGCATCTGTGCCTCGACCGCGATGACCCCGCAGGAGCCAGAAGTGGCGTGATCGCACTGCAACTCCACTCCGGCGGTGCGACCGAAGTCCGGTTCAAGAACCTCGAACTGACGCTGCTCGATCAACTCCCCCCCTACTCAGCTGCGGGTTCTCAACCGAACCAGTGGCCGGTCTCGCGTGGCGGTGCGTTTGATGGGACGAAGATCAGTTTCAAGAAGACGGTGCTGGATACGACCTTCCGCAGCGAAGGGGTCGGAATTGCGGATCTCGACAACGATGGAGACATGGACATCGCAGCTGGGAGCCAGTGGTATCAACAAGCAAGTGGAGAGCCGGGCGGCGTCAGCCCTCGGAGTTCCGACGCTTCACGTTGGACGACCCGGACTTCCATCAACCCGCCGAATGAATTCGACATCAAGGGGTACGGCGATTCGTTCATGAACTACCCGGATGACATCAACGGAGATGGTCGACTCGATGTCGTGGTGGTCGGCTTTCCTGGTCAACACACTTGGTGGTTTGAGAATCCGGGGGAGGTAAGTGGCAAGGGGCAAGGGGCAAGTGACAAGGCCGTAGTCGCAGGTGGTGATCCCTCAACCCTCAACTCTCAACCTCTTCCCTGGCCGCGTCACGAGATGATTCCCGTCACCGGCAACGAAAGCCCGCAGTACCTTGATGTCAACGGAGACGGAGTTCGTGAACTCGTCGCGGGATTCGAGAATGGCTTGATGGGGATCTCAACGCGGCAGAGTCTGGCGACCGCTCCGTGGAAGATGCTCGCCATCGGAGCACCGGGAACTCCCGACATCCAGCGGTTCTTCCATGGCCTGGGGATCGGCGATATCGACCAAGACGGTCGCGCGGATGTCCTCATTCCCGGCGGTTGGTGGAAGGCTCCCGAAGAGATGACCACCGCTCCATGGACCTTCCATGAAGCCAACTTCGGAGGCGGTTGTTCACAGATGTACGTCTACGACTTCGATGGCGACGGAGACAACGATGTGCTGTCGGCCAGCCCGCATGACTATGGGATTTGGTGGCATGAGCAGGAGGGGAAGCTAAGTGACAAGGGGCAAGGGGCAAGTGACAAGGCCGGAGCCTCTGGCCAACAGCCATCCGCCATCAGCCATCCTCCCACCTTCAAGACTCACGAAATCGAGAAGACATTCTCCGAGACCCATGCGGTCGTCCTCGCCGATATCAATGGCGACGGCCTTCCCGACTTCGTGACCGGCAAGCGCTGGTGGTCCCACGGCGGGCATGGTCCCGGCGGGGGAGAGCCAGCTGTGCTGTACTGGTTTGAATTGAAGCGAGAGAACGGCACCGCGACCTGGGTCCGCCACACGATCGACGAAGACAACGGCGTCGGCACCGCCTTCGAAGTCGCCGACATCAACGCCGATGGGCTGCTCGATTTTGCGATCTCGAACAAGAAGGGGACGTTCGTGTTCGAGCAGGAGCAGAGGTAGACAACATCAAGGAACAACCGGTTAATCCTGTCGAGACCGAGATTCATTGCTCTCACTTAGGGCCTTGTGAACAACATGCTAGATACCGTTGCAGATGTCTCGTCACGTGTCGTTGTGGTTGGTTTCGTCATCTCGATGGTGGCCGGCTTACCGATACTTGCGTTGAGGCGTCTCAACTGGGAGAAAACCGATCAGGCATTCAAACCCCTGTTCGAGAAACTGCGGCTATTCCAGGAACCACAACCCGGAACAGTTCGAGTTACCTACACGGTCTACCAAGGAGTACTGTTCTGGGTCACACACACAACGATCACTGTCCATGGGCCGATCGAGGACATTGGCATATTCCTCTGGCGGTGCTTGTGGTTTAGCCTTAGTCGTGGCATCCTGGCCCATGGGGGCCTATTAATTCCATTCGTCCTGCTTCCATCGCTTTGGATTCAGCTGAGGTCCGTACGACATCAGTCCACCGAGTTGAATAAGGAAGAACAAGGAGCATGGCCAGCACTTTCAGATGCCCACTTTGATGAAGTGGCGTCAGTGACGGCAGAGGAGTACTTGTTACCTTGGGGTGCAATCATTCAGGCCATCATTGCCGCAGTCATCGGGATCGCTTTGATCTTAAAGGTCATTACGGCATATGCGATGCGAGATACTGCTGATCTGTCGATGTATGTCTGGTTTGGGATCATCGGAGTTGCTATCTGGAGTGGGCTGACCTTCATGACGAACCTGACGCGGTAAAATTTACGTCCTCGTTCCCAAGCTCCCGCTTGGGAGCGAGAAGGCAAGTGCATGGTGGACTGGCTCACTCCTCACCCGTCGCTGGCAACTCGATGAACACATCCATTTGCTGTCCGATGTAGATCGAATCCGCATCGGAGGTGACTTCGTACAGCACCTGCAGGACGCGGGTGTCGACGCGTTCGGTGTTGTCGCCGGTGAGGGACTTCTTGGGCAGGACGAACGGTTCGAGGCGTACGAATTTCAGGGGGAACTTCTTCTCGCCGTCCCCACGCAGGACACCGGTCGCGGCACCGTCTTTTCGGAAGCGGGTGACATCGTGTTCGTCGATGTCGACGCGCACGTGTTTGCGCCGGACGTCACCCAGCAAGAGCAGGGCCTTGCCGCTCACCGTGTCGACGGCTTCGCCGGGGCGGACGTTGACTTGCAAGACTTCCAGTTCGACGGCCCCAGCTTCGTCCATCAGCTTCGGGGTACAGACCAAATGTCGTTCCAGTTGAGTCTTCAGCTGGTCGACTTCCGCCTTTGCGAGTGTGACAGCGACTCGGGCGATGGCCTTGTCGGCTTCCCAGGCCCCGGCCCGCAGGCGATCTTCCTCGGCCTGAATGCGGTCGACTTTGGAACGAGCTGCTGCCAGCAATTGTCGGCTGGTGACGAGTGACGAATCGGTGGTGGCCTTATCCTTCGACAAGCGTTGTTGCCGCAAGTATTCGTCCTCGGATTGCAGGACCATCGCTTCGGCTTCTTGTCGCTGAGCCACAATCGGCGGGATGTCTTCGGGACGGGGCAGCTGTTCTTGTTTGGCCAGTTCGGCCTGAGCGCTGGCGAGTTGAGCCTGTCGAGCCGCGATCTGAGCGCGGATCTGGCGGGTGTCGAGTTCGAACAGCGGGTCTGTCGAGTGGACACGCTGGCCCACCTTCACGATGACACGGTCCACAATCCCCGACAGCTGAGTGCCGATAGAGATGTTCTCCGTCGCGGCTTCCACCAAACCAGCACCAGCGACACGGTTTTGATAAGGCGAGGTCGCCGGAGCAATCGGCGGCGGGGTTTGTGGAACCTCGCGCTGCCGCTGCTGAATGTGATTGACGCCGAACGCCAGCATGGCCAGCGCGATGACGGGGAGGATGAGTTGCTTGAGCATGGGGAAGAACGTTAAGGGGTGAGGGTTGAGGGAAAGCCCATCGATTGCGACCGGTGGGCTTCGTCTTACTGATGACTGACAACTAACAACTGACGACTTTCAACCTTCTCGACCAGTCCATCCGACATCGTGACGATGCGATCACCGAGATCGAACACGCGGTTGTCGTGGGTCACGACGATCACGGCTCGATCCGCTTTCACAGTGACACGTTTGATCAGGTCCATGACCGTCCGCCCCGAATGGGCATCCAGTGCTGCGGTTGGTTCATCGCACACCAGTAGTCGTGGCTCGTTGACCAGTGCCCGCGCAATGGCCACTCGCTGTTGCTGACCCCCCGAGAGTTGCGAGGGCAGTGACCTGCTGCGATCACCCAAGCCGACCTCTTCCATCATCAGCTGGGCCCGCGCGACAGCCTCGCGTCGCCGCATCCCGCGAATGATCAGTGGCACAGCTGCATTCTCCACAGCTGTTAAAGAAGGGATGAGGTTGTACTGCTGAAAGACGAAGCCGATGTTCTCCGCCCGGAATCGCACGAGCTGGCTCCCTTTGAGTTGGCGACGATCCTGCCCGAGCAGGAACACTTCGCCGGCAGTCGGGTCGAGCAGTCCGGCCATGATCGAGATCAGCGTCGTCTTGCCGCACCCGCTCTCGCCGACCAGCAGAGTCATCTCCCCGTATCGGATGTCGACATCCACACCGCACAGGGCCTGGACCTTGGTATCGCCCGAACCAAAGTCCTTGGTCACGCCGCGACAGACCACGGCGTACTGCAGTGGATCGGGGATGAGGGAGTTGTCAGGCATGGGAAGCGGTCAGCTTTCAGCGATCAGCAGTCAGCCAGAGGGGATCGGGAACAGAAAGGTTTGTCGTCTTTCTCCTCGCGAATGAAGACGGTCAACTCGCGTGAGTAGTTCTCAACAGCAGCAGTTCCGACTCTGGCTGACCGCTGATGGCTGACCGCTCACTTAAACACCATCGCGGGTTCCAGCACCAGCACGCGCCGCAAGCTCAGCAAACTGGCCACGATGATGATCACTCCCACAGCTGCGCCCGCCAGCGAGGCGACCTGCCAGGGAACCCACATCCCACGCATATCGGGATGTCCGCTGCGTTCCATCGTCTCGAAGAACAGTGCGGAGAGCCCGAGGCCGATTCCGTACCCCATGACTCCGACTACGATCGCCTGAAACAGGATCATTCCAATCAGCCGCATGTTGGTAACGCCCATCGCCTTCAAGCTGCCGAACTGTTTCAAGTTCTCAATCGTGAACAGATAGAACGTCTGCCCGGCGATGGCTGCTCCGACGATGAAGCCGAGCGTCACCGTGATCCCGAAGTTGATCGGAATCCCCGTATTGTCGATGAAGTATTGGACGTTGAGCCAAAAGAAATCATTCCACGTCATCGCCTTCAGCCCAGTCTGCTTCGCGATACGAACTGCCAGCTGTTGATGATCTTGACCGGGGCTGGCCTTGACGAGCACGAACGAGAGCGAGTTCCGTTCTCGCGGGATGTATTGCAGGGCCTGGCTATAGCGAGAATAGATCACGGGGAGTGTCTGAAAGGGCGGAGTGACTTTGCACGTTCCGACCACGACAGCCCGCCGGTCATTCATGTCGAGGGTCTGGCCCAGCTGAACCTCTTCGCCGGGGAAGAGCCGCTTGTAGCCATCCTCATCCACGATCACACCGTCGGGTCGCCGCAAATCGAGATAGCTCCCCTTCAACATTTCGATGGGAGCCCCCGCGAACGAGGCATCATCCACGCCGACCAGAATGCTCTGTTTGAAGTCTCCGTTGGGGGTTCGGATGCGGACCATCGATTTGGAAAGCCGAACCGCCCAATCGACGCCTGTCACGCCTCGCACCTGATAGAGCCGTCCATCCGGCATCGGACGGATGTCGTCGATGTTCTGCTGCTTGAGGTCCATGACCCAGACATCCGCCGCCGAGATGTCGATGATCTGGCTCGATGTTCGCCGCATCAGCCCGACGAAGATCGCCAGCTGCTGAGCAATTAACACCGTACCGAATGCGACCCCGAATACGATGCCGAGGTACTTCGTGCGGTCTCCAGTGAGCATTCTCCAGGCGAGCCAGTTCATGATTGCACCTTGTAGGCGATGTCGCTCCGCGACTCGCATTCCGCATGAGGGGAGACCGACTCCGATGGACTGCCCTGGGCTGAACGGTGCTTGGCGGGAGGAGTCTCAGTCGCGGAGCGACTTGAGCTACGGGGAACGGGCACGTCGAAAGCGTTCCC
The DNA here is from genome assembly GCA_031431195.1 of Planctomycetota bacterium. Lineage (GTDB taxonomy): Bacteria > Planctomycetota > Planctomycetia > Planctomycetales > Planctomycetaceae > TH-plancto1. The sequence continues at coordinate 10,393 of JANPCU010000284.1, forward strand.
CCCACTGGCTTCGCCCTCCCGAGTGGTTCCAGCGGTCGCCGCCGCCCGTATCCCGCCTAGACTGAAGGCGGTGATCTGCCGCGCGGTCTCTTCAACATCGAACATCGTCTGAAACGTCTCCTCCCCGACCAGCAACCGTCCTATCGGACGGTGATATCGATACAGCAGACACTGTGCCACCACGCTGAACGCCAGACGCTGCCGACAAATGAGCGGCACGTCGTCCGGGAGAAAATCCGAGACGATCGCGAGCAGCTGAGAGAACATTGGGGAGATGAATTCCTCCACCAAGGCCTGGCAGGCGTTCGTCGGGCGCGCCAGCTCGCGCATCATCAGTTCGATATGCCATGACGGGGCGTCATCGGCGAGCATCATCTGCACGATGTGCGCGATCATGCCCGCCAACTTCTGCTCGGGGGGGCAGCCGGGTGGCCAGTCGAAGTGAACTACACCCTGTTGGCAATGAGCGTGCTTGACCGCCTCAATGTACAGGCGTTCCTTGTCGCCGAAATGGTAATGAATGGCCGCAATGTTGACGCCTGCCAGCTGGCAGACCTCGCGCACAGTCGTCGCCTCAAACCCTTTCTCAGAAAAGGTTTGTCCAGCCACGTCGATCAGTTTTTGTCGTGTGTCATCCATCCCAACATCCGATTCAATCAAACGATTGAATCATTGTAGGAGCAGTCCTGAACTCGACAAGACGATCGCTGTAAAAATTCATGCGTTTGAGGCAACAATGTCGGGGGATCAGGCTGCGCCCGACTGGGCTGATATGACGAAGTGGACGGTCGGGCCGTCCGGTAGAGTTCAGATATCCTTTGCGTGGGCCAAATTGAAACGGACAACGGACTTCCTCGTCCGTCGCTCCTCGAGGCTTTCCAAACGGACGAGGACGTCCGTCCTACGAAATGTCTGAGTTCTCATTGCGATGAGTATAACATCAAGCATGTGGGCACGAGTACATGTCGGCTCGGTCGCGGTCGACAAACGGTCCGACTTCAACACGGCGACCGCGACCTGCTCACCCGCGATAACCTGGTCCACCGGTCGTCGACTCGCGCGCCACGTTGGAGTAGTATCCGAGGAGACTTCCACAGACGCTCTTCCCATCACAGACTGATTGGACACTTCATGAACTCTCGTGACGCCATCAAGGTCGGCCTCGACATGGCCGAATTCATCAGCCTGGGCTACCTCGAAGACATGAGCGATGCAGAACTGCTGCATCGCCCCTGTGCGGGAGCCAACCATATCAACTGGCAGGTCGGACACATCATCGTCTCCGAAAACGAGATTATGAATTCCGCCGTGCCCGGTTCGATGCCCGCCCTGCCCGCTGGCCTCGCCGAGAAGTACACCAAGGAGACGGCCAGCGTCGACGATCCGACCCAGCTCTCGACGAAGGCCGAACTGCTGATGGTCTACCGAGACCAGCGCGCAGCCACACTGGCGGCACTCAGCCAGCTGACCGATCAGGATTTGGACAAGGAATCCCCCGAGAACATCCGCTCTTACTGCCCCACCATGGCATCGGCGGTTTCGATGCAGGGGAGCCACTGGTTGATGCACGCCGGACAATGGGTGATCGTGCGACGACAGCTGGGGCGTCCACCGCTGTTTTAAGGGGGATCGTTGAGAGTTGAGGGTTAAGCGTTGAGGGTCAGAACTCTCAGCTCCTCGCAAGAAGTGCGTCCGAGACTTCGGACTCTCAACCCTCAACTCTCAACCCTTACCTCCCAACCCTCAACGATCCCCCCCCCATGGCTGGTGCCGAGCAATACCTGAGACCCGAGGTGATTCGCACAGTCGCCCGGCTCGACTTGCGCGCCCGCTTCATCGTGGAGGGGTTTCTGTCCGGCCTGCACACTAGCCCCTTCCAGGGCTTCAGCGTCGAGTTCAGCGAACACCGCCGCTATGCGGAAGGCGACGATCCGAAGGACATCGACTGGCTGGTCTACGCCAAGACCGACCGCTACTACGTCAAGAAGTACCAAGCCGAAACGAACATCACCGGCTATCTGGTGATGGACCTGTCGGAGAGCATGGCGTTCACCTATCGGCAGGAACTGTCGAAATTCGAATACTCCGTCTGCCTCGCAGCTGCGCTGGCCTACTTGATGGTGCATCAGCAGGACCCGGTCGGGCTGATTACTTTCGATGACAAGATCCGCGCAAGTCTGCCCGCACGCAGCAAGCGCACCCAGCTGGCCAACATCCTCGCGCTGCTTGCCAAGACCAAGCCAACCGGCCCGACGGATGTGGCTCGCAATCTGCGTCAAATGGCGAGCATGCTGAAGCACAAGAGCCTCGTGATGGTCTTCTCGGATTTACTTGTCGAGCCGGAACCCGTCATCCAGGCGATTCGCCAGCTGAGGTTCGGCGGACACGATGTCATCATGTTCCATGTTCTCGACGAGTCCGAAGTCCACTTCCCTTTCGACGGGATGCTCGATCTGCTGGAGCCAGAGTCGGGGGAGAACCTGATCGTCGATGCTCAAGCGATCAAGGGGGATTACCTGCGGGCGATGGAGGAGCTGCGAGCGAACTACCGGAAAGAGTGCTTGGGCATGGGGGCCGACTTTGTGGAACTCGATACCAGCATGCGGTTCGATCATGCTTTAGTAAAGTATCTCTCCGGGCGAAAAGCGCGGTTCTAAATGTCGGCGAGCGTCCGGCGTGAGCCGGATGGTGCTTCACCGGTGGATTCACCAGATTGGGGGCAGCCTGGTGGGGGACCAGCGTCATCACGGGGGCAGACGTGTTCCCCTGGTCGGGCGGAGTGTTCTGGCAGGCGAGGGACCAGAGTGGAAACGCAGAGGGCGCGGAGAATCTGTCGGGAGCATGCCGATTCCCGGTCGACTGCTCTGGTCTGCCCTGTTCTTCCTCTGCGATCTCTGCGTCCTCTGCGTTTCCCACTCCCTGGGATGGGGAAACTGTTTGGTGTTCCGTGAACGGTTGCATGGGAAGCACAGTGCGTCTCGCGCTCGGCGGCCAAGAGTGCGAGACGCACTGTGTGATTGCCTCGGGGACGTAAGGCTCCGGACGACTGGCGAGACACGGTGGACTCATCCACAGATTTCACAGATTTTAGAGGTCAGAGCAGCCCTCATCGGTCCCGGTGTGCAGCCGTAAATGCTCTAAGAATCTATGAACTCTGTGTTCCCTCTCTCACCGTCGATCGTCCGTCACCGACAAGGAAAATCCGAACACGGGATGTGGAAGATGTGGCTATGTATGAGGGTCACTCCCCGGCTGCGCAATGTGCGTCTCGTGCTCGGCGGCCATCTTGCTGGCACTCCGATCTTGCCTGTTTCTGGCAATCAGTCGTACACTCCCGCTCGACGACCGAGTGAAAGGATTCACATCGGCTGGGGTGTCGCGCCGAGACTGGCAGACTGCCCCCTCGGAGAGGGAGTTCCGTCATGTCTGCAAATCGTTGGCGATCCTCAATATTCTGGTGTGCAGCCAGCGGAATCTGTCTGGTCGTGGGGGCTGTCGCTGTCCACTCCCAGGAAGTGATGCAGCCGAAATCCAGCCGGTCGATGATTGTCGCACCGCCGTTGACGCAGCGGATGACTCCCTTCACTCCGATTGACGTCAACCCGGCGTCTCCCGAGCCCGCCCCCGAGAGAGTGACCGGCTGCGTGGTACTCGGTGACGGGCGGGTCTTTCAGGGCGAAATCACGGAACTGGAAACGGGCTACCAGGTCCAGGCGAAAAACGGGGCCGTGGTCTTGCCGTTTGCTCAAGTCCGCACGGTGGCTCCGACTCTGCAGCTGGCATACCAGCAGCTGAGAGAGTCCTACGAGCAGCCGTCGGCCAGCGACCATCTCGATCTGGGGTGGTGGTGTCAGCAAAACCAATTGTTCGAGGAGGCCAGTGCCGAAGCACAAGCGGCACTCGTCCTCGAACCCACGCGAGAGAAGGCACTGAGCCTCCTCAAAACGGCGGAGGCTGCTCTCGGACGTACTGAGATTCCCGAGACTCCTTCCACGCCCAATTTACTGCCCCGTGCCGTCGCGGGGGGGGCGGTGGTCTCCACGGCCACTCAAGTGGAATTCAGCCGGCACATTCAGCGACTCACTCTCAATAAATGCGGCAACGGCAGCTGCCACGGAGCATCCGCCTTGAGTCCCTTCAAGCTGCAACAGGGCGTGAAGACCGATGTCAATCTCTCGGTGATTCTGAAATATATCGACACCGAGACCCCCGAGCAGAGTCCCTTACTGGTTCGCGCGCGGGCGGCGGATGGGCCTCACAATAACGTGTTCCGGGGTGCGAGCGGGACTGAGCAGTATGCCCGTCTGCTGGCTTGGGTTGTGCAAGCTGCGAATGATCAGAACAACATTACGGGGATCCCGAAGCGTCCCCAGGTCTGGCGCGAGGGGGGGCCGCGATACACGATTCGACCTCGCACGTCCCAGACGGGAGCAGTCCCCGGGGAGTCTCCTCAGCAGCAGCTAGCCGTTAAAGAACCCACAGCGTCCGAACCCGTAGCGGGATCTGAGATCCAAACGATCGCGGGCCAGGATGAGTCTTCCGTATCGCGACCACGTACTCCGCGCAAGTCACCACTCGCTTCGGAAGCCGTTCAGGAACTGCTCCGAGACCAGGCCCCCGATGCGTTTGATCCCGATGAGTTCAACCGGCTGGTTCACGGGAACCTGACCCCCTAGAGAGTCTCCGTGTGAAATCGGTTTCTCGCTCTCAAAATGCGACCGGCCAGACTTCACGTACCGCCAGACTTGCGAAGGAGTGTGGCGGGGCAAGAGGGCTTTTCCGGAATCCCTCTTGAGTGGATTCGCCGTATCCCAGATACAGTGCCGTATCCCGCGTCTCGGAAGAAGTGGGTCACTCTGGAAGGATGCTGCGATGCGCTCTCTGCTGGTCTCTCTCACAACGGCTCTCTGGGCGTCCTTGTTGACGTTATGGGTAGTCGATTCATTTCGAGTCCCAGCTGTGAATGCTCAGAGTCCGGCCGTGGGGACTGACCGCAGCCAAACCCGGTCGACACCGCTGTCGGCGAAGGCGTCTGATTCACTGTTCAATGAGCAGGGGTTGTCACCGGATGAGGTCATCAACGTCGCGGTCTATGACCAGTGCAACCGCAGTGTGGTGAATATCTCGACAGTGAGCGTGTCACGCGAGGGTTTGTTCCGGTTGGCCATGCCTGCCGAGGGAGCGGGGTCGGGGGCCATCATCAGCACCGAGGGGCACATTCTCACGAACTATCACGTGATCGAGGGAGCCAAGCGGATTCAGGTCACGCTGTTCAACGGCGAATCATTCCCCGCCAAGCCGGTCGGCATCGACCCCGTCAATGACATCGCCGTCATTCGTATTGAGGCCCCCGAAGAGGATCTCTATCCCGTGGAACTCGGTGACTCGGACACCTTGCGAGTCGGGATGCGGGTCTTTGCTCTTGGGAATCCTTTCGGCCTCGAACGGACGATGAGCCTGGGGATTATTTCCAGCTTGAACCGCACCTTAGAGATCCAAGAGAACTGGGTCATCAAGTCGATCATCCAGATCGATGCCTCGATCAACCCGGGCAACTCGGGCGGCCCGTTGCTCGACTCGCACGGGCGGATGATCGGCATCAACACCGCCATCGCCAGCCGAGTCGCACAAAGTGCCGGAATTGGGTTTGTGATCCCGATCAACCTCGTCAAGCGGGTGGTGCCCGAACTGCTGGAACATGGCCATGTGGTGCGCGGCGACATCGGGATTACCCATGTCGAAGTCGTCGAGTCGGGCCTGCGAATTGCCCGGCTCGAACCCGAGGGAGCGGCAGCAAAGGCGGGGCTGAAGGGACCGAAGATCAGCAAACGCGGCGTATTCGTCGTCGAGGATGTGGCCGCTGCAGATGTGATCATCGCGGTCGATACAGAGAAGGTCGCAACTCCGGCGGAGTTTCTGGGCTTCATCGAAAGTAAGAAGCCGGGCGAGAGCGTGACCATCACGGTGCTGCGAGACGAGCGTCCGGTGGAGATCACGGTGGAATTGGGCGGCGAGGCGATGCCGCGCGGGTCGATTCATCAGGAGTCAGGGAATTGACGATTGAGCCATGCCACCGGGGCACTGGAAGGCCAATCGACTCCCGCGCCGTTGGTAGAGTGGCCTCTCAACGCTTAAACTTGTGGCCATGGATAGACTGATCGGTGGAGGTGAACTCCGGGATTCGCCCTGACGGGGTAGCCGGGGTGAAACCGATTGGCCGTATTCCTGATTCTGCGTTCGGTCTGCCGAGGACTTCTCATGACTGGTGCCCTCAAATGGAATTGGGTTTCGGAGCAAGATTACTTGGCAGGCGAACTCGTCTCACTGGTCAAGCATGAATACATCGGCGGCACGATCCACGCTATGGCGGGAGCGGGAAATCGGCATAACACGATAGCCGTCAACATTACCGGTTTGCTGTGGTCGCGATTGAAGGGCCGACCGTGCCAGCCATTCAATGCCGACACTAAGATCCACATCCGTCTGCCCACGCATACCCGCTATTACTATCCGGATGCGTCGGTGGTCTGTCGCTCGAATCCCGAAACCGATTCGTTCCAGGATGACCCCGTGGTCATCGTGGAAGTGCTGTCCGACTCAACTCGACGCTTGGACGATGGCGAGAAGCGAGATGGATACCTGACGATTCCGTCACTGAAGGTTTATCTCCTCGTGGAACAGGACGAGGCCGCAGTGATTGCCTATCGCCGCACCGAGCAGGGCTTTGTTCGAGAGGTGTATCTGGGACGCGACACGATGTTGCCGCTCCCGGAGATCGGCATTGAGTTGCCGCTGTCGGAGATTTACGACCGGGTCGAATTCAAGGCGACGCCGTAACCCAGCTCTCTCGCGTGGGGATTCTCGTTTGCCTTGCCTGCAAACCGATTCTGAACAGGCTGGCTTCTTCGTCCCGAAGAAGGTTGCCCCAGAGGGACTGCAACACAGGATTCACCGATCGGAACAGCTTGAAGACTTCGGCGATCCATCGAGTTGAGGTGGTGTGGTGAGGAAAAGTCGCCCTATGACTACTGACTCTCCCGTGAGTCCTCCGCAGGGGGAGGAACTGGCTCCTCGGCGGGCACGCGCGGCAAGACCCGCCGCCCGGCCATCCCCTTGATCCACGGCCTCAGCACCCCGGGAGTCACCCCGGTCTCCCGCACATCCAACAGCTTCAGTTTCGGCAGCTGATCCAGAAGTGGCTTCAACCCCGTGTCGGTAATCTTGGTGCGGGAGAGAGTGAGTTTTTCCAGAGCGGCCAACCCTTCGAGATCCCTCAGCCCCGCATCGCTGATCTGCGATCCAGCCACATCAAGCTCTCGCAGCAACTTCATCCCGGTCAGGTGCTTGAGCGTGGCATCGGTCACATCCTCATTGGCCATCTGCAGCACGACCGCGTCCGGGATTCGCGACAGGATCGAGTAATCCTTCTGGTCCCAATTCGTCAGCGTCACATGCCGCTCTCCCTCGACCTGAACATCATGCGGTCCCAGATCCACCGGCGCGAATCGCGTCACAGCTGCGGGCAGAGTCAGGCAGATGATCGCCAGCGAGATCAGCGCTGCGGGCCAGATCTTCAACGTCCAGACACGCATGTGGGAGACACGAAAAATGCGAACGGCGACGAACTGAATCAGTGCAATCCCGACCCCCAGTACCAGCGAGATCACGCCGACATAAAAGATGTACTCCAGCGAGCCAATCACGAAATCCACGAAGCGCTCCCACTGCGGTCCAGCCGATCAAGCCCATTCGCATTCGACTGCGGAATCTCATTGTGAGGGATGATCGAGGAGAAACTCAATGCCGAGGGGTGTATTTCCAGGTGTCGGCGTGCTTCGGCAAAAGCCGGGAAGAGGTTGCACATGTGAGAGTCGTACCGGGTAAGACATTGTCCGTGGCCTGGGGCTCGCGTGATGCGGTGGGTCAGGCCACTGGCTCGTCAAAGCGTTCACAGAGGGACAGCCGGGCCGTGTTTTAAACTCCGCCGCATTCCAGGAAGAAAACGGAGGTCGGGGCGTTTCGCTTCGCACAGTGCGACTGTAACCCCCGGTCTTTGAATCGTCCGTGTGGTAACGATTTGAGCCAGCGGGCGGTGGTGCCGTGCGGAGATCGGTTGCGTGTACGCGGCCCTGGCTGGCGCTGCGGGCTGGACGATTTTCAGGCGGCCGAGACTCCCAATTCACTGGCAGCTGCGGAGTACCTGCCCATTCGCCGGTTCAATGGCCATCCGTTAAACTCACGATATGTAAGATCAAGCGTCGGCGAACAGACCGCGTGTGGCCGCGGGCGGTGTCGACTCATCGACTGAGGTGCAGCATGCGCTGGGCGACGTTATCGATTCTCGTGCTGGCAAACCTCCCCTGTTTGTACAGAACGGCCTACGCTGATTCTCCGGTGGATTTTAACCGGGATGTGCGGCCCATCCTGTCTTCGAACTGTTTCAAGTGCCACGGCCCTGATGCGGAGAAGCGGCAGGCCGGGTTGCGGCTCGACACCGTGGAGGGGGCCACCTCCCTCGTGGAGTCTGGTGAGCGGGCGATCTCGCCCCGGCAACTGGCGTCGAGCGAACTCTGGAAGCGGATCACCAGCCACGATCCCGATACCGTGATGCCTCCGCCGTCGACGAAGAAGGCGCTCTCCCCCGCCGAGATCGACATCCTGAAGCGGTGGATCGAAGCGGGGGCGGAGTATGACCCGCACTGGGCCTTCGTACCGCCTCAACGTCCCGCGCTACCGACAGTGAAGCAGACTGAGTGGAGCAAAAATCCGATCGACCGTTTTGTGCTGGCTCGACTCGAAGCAGCTGGGCTGGCCCCCTCGATTCCGGCATCGAAAGAGAGTTGGCTGCGGCGGGTGACTCTCGACCTGATTGGTCTGCCGCCTTCGGTCAGCGAACTCGATGCGTTTCTCGTGGACGATCAGCCCGGAGCGGACGAGCGAGTGGTTGACCGACTCCTCGCCTCTCCGCGATACGGAGAGCGCTGGGGCCGCCGCTGGCTCGATCTCGCCCGCTACGCGGATACAAATGGCTACGAGAAGGACCGCCAGCGCTCGGTCTGGCCCTATCGCGATTGGGTCGTGCGGGCGATCAATGCCGACATGCCATTCGACCAGTTCACTGTCGAGCAACTGGCCGGAGATCTGCTCCCGCAGGCCACGCTCGACCAGCGAGTCGCGACCGGTTTTCACCGCAACACGATGGTCAATGAGGAGGGCGGCATCGACCCCAACGAGTTCCGGTTTTACGCGATGGTCGACCGCGTCCATGTGACCAGCACGGCCTGGCTAGGGCTGACGATGGCCTGTGCGCAGTGCCATACTCACAAGTTCGACCCGATCCAGCACGCGGAGTTTTACGGCACACTGGCGTTCCTCAATAATGCGGATGAGATCAAGATCGATGTGCCGCAAGCGGACATCACAGCCCGGCGCGACGAGTTGCTCAAACGGATCGAGGAGTTACAGGGACAACTGGCGAGCAAGTTTCCGCTGCCTGTTCCAGCGGCGGACGCGGCCCCTAAGAAGGACCAGGAGGCGGACGCCTCCCGCTCGCCGGAAGTCGAGAGCAAGCGACAACAGCTGCTCGAAGCCAGCTTCTCGAAGTGGACCGAAACCGCTAAAGCCGACGCGGTCGAATGGGCGATCTGGCGTCCGACCCGCATGACGACCAATCTGCCGAAGCTGACGCTGCGTGAAGACGGCAGCATCCTGGCCTCGGGGGACAAGACTAAGCTGGACCTGTATGCACTCGAATTCGACGGCAGTTTCGCAGGCGTGACCGCCATCCGCCTGGAAGCCCTCCCGGATGACTCACTCCCCGCACATGGTCCCGGTCGAGCCGACTACGAGGGGCCGGACGGTGACTTTTTCCTCAGTGAGTTCACCCTGCATATCGATGGCCAGCCGGTGAAGTTCGCCGGGGCGTCCGAGACGTATAGCAAGCTCGGTATCGGTGGCGGCGCGGCGGGGGCAGCGACTTGCCTGGATGGCGAGGGGCATTCTGGCTGGGCTTGCAACGGGCATCAGGGGCAACGCGATGTGGCTGTGTTCACACTGCCCGAACCGCTGAAGGCCGGGCAGACGGCGAAGCTCGAAATGCTGTTCGACCGCCACTACTCAGCGGCTCTCGGGAAGTTTCGCCTCGCTGTCACGAAGCAACCGGGAGCGATCAAGGCGACCGCGATTCCCGATGACCTGCTCGCGGTTCTGCGCCGACCCGCAGAGGCTTGGACGCCTGCGGAGCGATCACAACTGCTCACGTACTATCTCGGCGTCGCTCCTGAACTGGAGGCCGCTCGCAAGGAGATCGTCGACATCCGGGCCCAGCTGCCCGCCTACCCGACAGCGCTCGTGTTCCTCGAACGCCCGGCGGACAATCCGCGTCTCACGCATCGCTATCATCGCGGTGAGTTCTTGCAGCCGAAGGAAGAGATTGCCGCCCAGACGCTGTCGATTCTGCATCCGTTTCCCAATCGCGTCGCGCACGATCGGTTGCAGTTTGCCCAGTGGCTGATGGCTCCGGAGAACCCGCTGACAGCGCGCGTGATCGTCAACCGTCAGTGGCAGGCCTTCTTCGGGCGCGGGCTGGTCCGCACTCTGGATGACTTCGGATATCAGGGAGCCGCCCCTTCGCATCCCGAATTGCTCGACTGGCTCGCTCTCGAAATGATCCGCAACAGCTGGTCGATGAAGCAGCTGCACCGACTGATCGTGACCAGTGCGACGTATCGGCAGACCTCGACCGTCAGCGAGGCTCTCCTGGCCGCTGATCCCGAGAACGTGCTGCTGTCGCGCGGTCCCCGGCAACGCCTGGAAGGGGAGCAGCTCCGTGATCAGGCACTCCTACTGGCCGGACTGTTGTCGGACAAGATGTACGGCCCGAGTGTCTTCCCTCCGCAACCCGCTTCGGTCACGACCGAGGGGACGTATGGCGGGCTGACTTGGACCGTCAGTGCGGGCGAGGACCGCTGGCGACGCAGCGTCTATACGTTTGCGAAACGGACCGCCCCCTACGCACTGTTCATGACCTTCGACGGCACCAGTGGGGAGGCGTGCCTGCCCCGCCGCGAGGTGTCGAACTCGCCGCTGCAGGCACTATCGCTGATGAACGACACCGTCTTCGTCGAAGCGGCGCAGGCCCTCGGTCGCCAGTTCGCAGCTGCGCCCGGCGAGCGTGAATCACGAGTGACCGCGATCTTCCGTCACATCACCGGGCGGGCGATTACGCCCGATGAGTTAGCCGCATTGTTCGAGTTCCTCAATCAGCAACAAGCCCGTTTCGAGGCCAAACAACTCGACCCCGCCGTCCTCACCGGCGGCGATGCGAATCCAGAGCGCGCGGCGTGGACGGCTCTCGCCCGGGCACTGTTGAACCTGGATGAGACGATGACGAAAGAGTGACCGCTTTCCACGGGTCTCTTCGTCCAGATTTGAGTCCGATGGGTATGGTCGACCAAGCTCCCAGGCGGAAAATCGATTCGTTGCCGAGCGAGCTGCCAGATTTCGCGTCCCCACAGACTTCCGAAGTTCGGGAGTCTGTTGTACAGGAAGCCTGGCTGGTCGCCTGACGTCTGCAGGGGCAGCATTTTTCGTGTTGATGGTCCACTTGTTTCCGGCAGGCAGGCCCAGCCCGGAAGGCGCATCAGACCCTCCCCGGGACTCTGTCCAGTTCATGGAGCTTGCATCGCCAGACCGGATTCGAGACAACGCATTTGTGAGAAGTTCAGCCGTCAGGTTCCAGAGTCATGAACAGACCCCATCCACCGCAGACTTGGGGGCGCAAATTCGCTGCGGCATTCGCAGGATTGTTTCACACCTGTCGCACGCAATCGAGTATGCGGGTTCATGGCATCTGTGCCATTCTGGTCCTGGGGCTGGCCGGAATGACCGGTCTGGCTCCCCTTGAGTGGGCGTTATTGCTGCTCGCGATTGGGCTGGTCAGCGGACTGGAACTGGTCAATACGGCGATCGAAGCGATCGTCGACCGGGTCAGCCCCGAACATTCTGAGCTGGCCCGCGTGGCCAAAGATACGGCAGCTGCGGCGGTCTTGGTGGGTGCCATCACGGCGATCGGAGTGGGCGGATGCGTGTTGATTCCTCACTGGAGAGCTTGGCTGGGTGTCTAAAGACGAGCGGACTGTGCGAACAATTCCCCAGTCATTTTGCATAGGCATGTGTTTCAGTTCCTTGACAGATTTGCCCTGAACTCCGGAGCGGCGGCCCCCGAGACCAGCTAAACCGCACAGATCGGCTTTTTCCAGGTGACTGGCACGCGGGGTGCATCATCGTTTCTCGGCCACACGAGGCCCCTCCCCTTCCCAGCGATGTACTCCTCGTGCGATTGGTCTCCGGATGTTTGTGGATCGTGCGAACCGCTGATCGAAGGCGCTGCGTCTTCTGGTGGAAGCGATCCGATGTTCCAAGAGTCCGTGAGTGCCTGTTTTGGGGAGTGAAGAGATGTTGAAGACGTTGTGGAATGACGAAGCCGGTTTCATTATTTCGGCAGAGCTGGTTCTGGTGGCGACGCTGCTGGTCATCGGTTTGATTGTCGGTCTGAGCGAAGTCCAGCACGCTGTGGTCAGCGAACTCAATGATGTGGGCGATGCGATTGGTGAACTGAACCAAGCGTACAGCTTCAGTGGATTCAGCAAGTGTGACAACGGTGGTGGAATCCACGCTGTCAGCTACGGTTCGAGCTTTGAAGACCAGGCGGATGATTGCGACAACAACCAGTGCCAGATCGCTTGCGATGCACCATCCAACGAGACGGCCAAGTACTAACTGAGCAGTGTTTGTTGAGAGACGAGTGAAGCCCAGGGGTTGCCACCCCTGGGCTTTTTTTCATGGCTGGCACGGCCATCGCAGTCCATGCCCCCTGTTTCCAGAAAGCTGGTCTGTTAGCAGAGCATGTGTCGAGCTGTGATCGATTCGCATGATTGCGTTGACACCGATTCAAACTTCACGACAAGAAAACCGAGTGGCCCACACATTCACTGATCAAAGCCGATGACAGTTCATGCGACAACATGATTCAACTGCTGAATAAGCGGAAGCTCGAAGCTGTCGGAGAAGTCTCCGAAGCCAGTTAAACCGCACAGGTCGGCGTTCTCAGGGTGGCTGGCACGCGAGGTGCAGCACATGCTACCAGCCACACGAGGCCCCTCTCCTTCCCAGCGTTGTGTTCCTCGTGCGATTGGCTTCCGGATGAGTGTTGGCGTGCCATGTCTGCACGACCAAATGTTCCAAGAATCCGTGAGTCTTGAGTTGAGGAGAGATTTGATGATGAAGTTGTGGAATGACGAAGCCGGTTTCATTATTTCGGCGGAGCTGGTCCTGGTGGCGACGCTGCTGGTGATCGGACTGATCGTCGGTCTGAGCGAAGTTCAGCACGCTGTCGTCAGCGAACTGAACGATGTCGCTGACGCGATCGGCGAGCTGAACCAAGCGTACAGCTTCAGTGGGTTTAACAAGTGCGACAATGGCGGCAGCATCCATGCTGTCACCTACGGGTCGGACTTCGAAGACCAGGCCGATGACTGCGACAACAACCAGTGCCAGATCGCTTGCGACGCACCGGCCAACGAGACTGCCAAGCGATAGTCTGCTGATGATGGATACCAAATGAGCAAAGCCCAGAGGTTGCAACCTCTGGGCTTTCTTCGTTGGCTCACTCAGTCCCATTTCAAGTCGAGTTCGACGGTCAATTCGATTTTCCTTCCGTCTCGTAATAGCTCAACCTGGACCTCCTCACCGGGCAGCTTGTCTCCGACCTGTTCAATCAGCTGGCTCATGTCGGTGATGCGTTTCGAGTCCAGTGTCACGAGGAGATCGCCGACCCGGATTCCGGCCCAGGCGGCGGGCTCATCCTCGTAGACCTTGGTCACTTTCAATCCGGCGGTGTCCGCTTGCCCCGAAAGTCCCAGCAACGCCCCGTGGCGGCCATCCCCATCCAAGTCCTCGGTCCCTTCGAGATCCTTCGCCTGGGTCAGACTGTCCCATTCCTGCTGAAAGGCCCGCGTCGGCACATGGAAATTGAAGTCGAGGCCCGCCCCGATGCGGCTGTTGATCCCAATGACCTCACCACGCATATTAAAGAGCGGTCCACCCGAGTCTCCACCGACCAGTTCGCAATCCGTCTGCACCAGTCGGTGTATGAGGACGATCACTCGCCCGAGGCGGACGGGGGCCGTACGACCCTCCTGATATCCACCGGGATGTCCCAGCGAGAGGCACCAGTCTCCCAGCTGGGTCGCCGAATTGGCCTCTGTGCGGGAGACGAGATTGCAGAACGGCCAGTCGGTTCGATCCCCATTGATCTGGATCAGTCCGGTGTCGAGGATCCGATTGCGGCCCAGCGTGCGGCCTCTGACCTTCTGACCATCGGCCAGCGTGACCTCCACCTCCCGCCCGGGTTTTCCGGACACGTGCCCGGCCGTCATGATCAGACCGCTGCCCGAAACAATGACTCCGCTCCCGTGGGCCTCCCGAATCTGAACCGCGACCGTGGCCGCACTGAGCTTGGGCATCAGCTGTTGAATGTGGGTCTGGAGAGTCTTGAGTTCGGCCACCGTTTCCGGAACGGATTTGGAGAACACTTCGGGGAGTCCTGGAGCGGTCGCGGGTTTCGCCACCGTGACCGGCTCGTCAGCGTTCGCTGAGAACACGCCGAGGCTGAGCCCCAGGGCCAGCCCACCCACCCAACTCCGATGGAACAGGACATTCATCGTCCACTCCTCGTGATCAATACAGTCGTTGGCTTCGACACGGCTGACTTCTCGGGCACAATCCGTCGATCCGGTCAATCCGGCGGGGCAGATCGATACCCGTACGATAGGCAGGAATCGACGGAACACCAGCAGTTCTTTGCCGAACTTCGACGAGGATAACCGACTCTTGGAGATGCGAGGAAGTCGCTATGCTGTCCCCCGAGTATTCGGGAGTCCAGCCCGCGCCCGTCGGCAGGATTCGCCACCGGGCACGTCGGTAGTCGAGAGCGTCGGTTCCCGATTTCCGAAGTTCGCTCGTGAAACTCGCTCCGCTTCGAAGACTTCGCGTCGCAGCTAAACGTCCGAATCCCGAATCCAGACTCCCGACCCGCCATGAAGTACGTCCTCATCATTCCCGACGGTTGTGCCGACGAGCCGCAACCGTCTCTGGGCCACTTGACTCCTCTCCAAGCAGCTCGCGTGCCAGAGATGGATCGTGTGGCCCAACGTGGCCTCAGCGGGCTGTCGCTCAACGTCCCGGACTGCCTCCCCAGTGGCAGCGATGTCGGCACGATGAGCCTCTTCGGCTACAGCCCCCTCGAATTCCACACCGGCCGCGCCCCGATCGAGGCCGCCGCCCAAGGCATCGCCCTCGGCCCCGAAGACTGGGCGATCCGCTGCAACTTCGTGACCGTCGCCGCCGAACGGATGAAGAGCTTTACCGCCGGGCAGATTCCGAATGAGGTCGGAGCGGCCTTGATTCGCGACTTGCAACACGCCTACTGCGGCGACGAGCATGTCAAGTTCCACACCGGCGTCAGCTACCGCAACCTGCTGATCTGGCGCGGTCGCGACCGCAAGGCTCCCTTCAGCAGCGACACGTACACGATCCCGCCGCACGACATCACCGACCAGCTAATCGCCGAGCATTTGCCGCTGGGGAGTGGGGCGTGCGACCTGCGGGCGATTATGGAGAAGAGCCGAGTGATTCTCGCAGCTAATGCGCTCAATGCCGCGCGAGGCGAACTGGCTGCGACGCAGTGTTGGCTCTGGGGGCAGGGGAAGGCCCCCGCCCTGCGACTGTTTAAGGACCGTTACGGCGTGCAAGGAGCCGTCATCACAGCTGTCGATCTGCTGCGCGGGCTGGGGAAACTTCTGGGCTGGGATGTTGTCGAAGTGCCCGGGGCGACGGGCTACCTCGACACCGACTACGCCGCCAAGGGGCGGTATGCGATTGAGACGCTGAAGAATGGAACCGACTTCGTGGTGGTCCACGTCGAGGCGACTGATGAGGCCAGCCACGAAGGGCACGCCGACGAGAAGGTCAAAGCCCTTGAAGCGATCGACCACCACATCGTCGGCCCGGTCCACGAGTATCTGCGATCACAAGGCGACTACCGCGTTTTAATCTCGCCCGACCACCCGACCTTCCTCCGCACAAAAACCCACAGCCACGGGTTCACCCCGTTTACCATGGCCGGAAATGGGTTGGTCCCGAACGGGGCCCAGACGTATGACGAAGTCGCCGCGAGTCAAACGCGAGTTCGACTGCCGGAAGGGTGGGATCTGATGGGGCAATTCATCGGGACCGCAGGCTAAGTCACTGCTTCAGAGCATTGAGGTGGTAAACCGATCGCACCGATTCGCCAGGATTCGCAACCGGCTGAGGCGGCAGCCTGAGCGCGAAACACACTTGGCCTTTCCGGCGCTGGCACACGGAACACCGTACAGCCTCCGCGTCCGGGGAAGTGTGAAACGCAGAGGACGCCGAGAAAGAGCAGAGACGTGCCGTCGACCGGGAGGTAGCCTCACTCACCCCCAAAGATTCTCCGCGCACTCTGCGTTTCCACTCTGGTCCTTTGCCTGCCAGAAAACTCCCCCCCTGGCCAAGGGAACACGTCCGTCCCCGTGATGACGCTGGTCCCTCACCAGACTCCCCCGGATCTGGTGCAGCCACGGCCTGCATGGCCCGCGCCGAGAATCACCCGATCATGCGGAGATTATCCTTCGCGCGGGGAGAACTGAGACTCTTCGTAGGACGGACGTCCTCGTCCGTCCGTGTGGAAGACACCGAGGAGCGACGGACGAGGACGTCCGTCGTACACCTCAATCTCGCGCGTGTGAAGTATGGCGAGCGATCCTCGGGAGCAATCACCAAGTGCGTCTCGCACTCCAGCGGCCTCACGCAATCGGTCGCTCTTCGCTCCAGTGAATCTGTGGTGGATATTCGACTGCGACCGACTGTTGTGATGCCAACACGACCACGTATCGACACCGTCCTCCGCTTGCTGTCGACGGCTGCGTTCGGTAAATAGAAGAATAGTGCGGGTGGCGTTCCGATGCGGCACACCGGCCCACAACCAGAAGACCGTCGTGAACCGTGGTGGAAAGAGAAACCTGTGATGACTCGAATCACTTGCTGGGGATTGTGGGTTTGCGGACTGCTAGCTTATGCCACCGCCGTGCGGGCAGCTGATCCGCCACCGGCAACTCCTACGGAAGCCGACTACTACCCGATTACGCGGTTTGAAGTTCCGCAGGACGTGGTCCTGGAGGCGGGGGCGTTCTGCCTGCTGCCGGACGGAAAGCTGGCGGTTTCGTCTCGCCGCGGCGAAGTCTGGATGGTGACGGACCCGTTCGCCAAGGAAGTGAAAGCGAGCCAGTTCAAGCGGTTCGCACATGGCCTGCATGAAGTGCTGGGGCTGGCCGAGCGGGACGGGTGGCTGTATGTCGTGCAGCGGTGCGATGTGTCACGCATCAAAGACAAGAACAACGATGGCGAGGCTGACCTGTTTGAGGTCGTCAACGACGAGTTCGAGATTAACGGCGACTACCACGAATACACCTTTGGCTCGAAGTTCGATCCGAACGGCGATCTCTGGCTAGTGCTGTGCCTGACGGGGTCGTTCGACAGTTCGGACAAGTACCGCGGCTGGTGCTTGCGGGTGAATGCCGATGGCAAGATGGTTCCGACCTGTAGCGGAGTCCGCTCCCCCGCTGGGATCGGCTTCAATGCCTTGGGCGATGTCTTCTACACCGATAACCAAGGCCCCTGGAACGGCACCAACGAACTCAAACAACTCGTGCCTGGAAAATTCGTGGGACACCCCGGCGGCTTCCGTTGGTACGACGAACCCGCCGTCAAAGCGGCGATGGGCCCTCGACCTCAAGAGCCGGAATCAGGGAGCCGCTTCCATCTCGAAGCCGACAAGATTCCCGAGTACCTACCCCCGGTGATCTTGTTCCCGTACTCCAAGATGGGGAACGCGGCGAGCGGCGTCACCTGCGACCTCACGGCGGGCAAGTTCGGCCCCTTTGCCAATCAGATGTTTGTCGCCGACCAGTCTTTCAGCACGGTCATGCGCGTCACGCTGGAGAAGATCAACGGTCGCTACCAGGGGGCCTGTTACAGCTTCCTCAAGGGGTTCGGCTCCGGGAACGTCCCGATTGAGCTGACCCCGAGTGGATCGATGTTCGTCGGTGGGACCAATCGCGGCTGGGGTTCGCGCGGGTCGCTGCCGTTCGCCGTGGAGCGAGTCGACTGGACCGGAAAGGTGCCGTTTGAAGTCCTCGAAATGAAGGCGAAGCCCGACGGGTTTGAGTTGACCTTCACCGAGTCGGTCGACCTGGCGACCGCCAGCAAGATCGACTCGTACAACCTCCGCGCCTACACCTACATCTACCAGGCCAGCTATGGCAGCCCGGTCGTCGACGAAACCACTCCGACGATCGAGAGCGCCACGGTCGCCGCTGATGGCAAGTCGGTTCGGCTGAAGATCGCGGGCCTGCAACGCGGTCACATCCACGAGCTGCACTCGCCCGGCGTCCGCTCCGCGACGGGCCTACCCCTGCTGCACGACGATGCGTATTACACGCTGATGCAGATTCCGAAGGAGTGAATCCCGGCGAGCTGGCTGGGCGATTGGTACACAGATGCGATGTGACTCAGCTCATGTGAGTACGACGTGATCGCCAGCCCGATTCACGCTCCCGATTTGATACGCCACAACGCCACCCTTTCTCGGACTCTTCCGTGCTTCAGATTTTACCAGCGATTGATCTGCGAGGAGGCTGCTGCGTGCGGCTTCGCCAAGGCGACTATGCCCAGGAGACCGTGTTCGGCGACGACCCGGTGGCCATGGCGAAGCGCTGGGAGGCCGAGGGGGGCGATCTCCTGCACTTGGTCGATCTCGACGGGGCTAAGGCCGGTCGACCGGTGAATCTCGACGCCATTCGAGGCATTGTGCAGGCCCTCCAGATCCCGGTCGAACTCGGCGGAGGCCTCCGTGACGATGAGTCGATTCGACTCATGCTCGAAGACATGGGTGTGACTCGCGTCATCATCGGCACCCAAGCTCTGAAGCAACCCGACTGGTTCCGCCGCATCGTTGAACGCTACCCGAATCGCGTCGCCCTCGGTCTCGACGCGCGCGACTCGATGGTCGCCACAGCGGGCTGGCTGGATGTCTCGAAGACCTCGGCCATCGAGTTGGCCCAACAGTACCGGGGACTGCCACTGGCTGCGCTGATTTACACCAACATCGCCAACGACGGGATGATGCAGGGGGTCGATCGCCAGACCATTGACGACATGTTGGCCCTCGCCGCACTCGGTTTCCCGGTCATCGCTTCGGGCGGTGTCACGAACTTAAACGACATCCATACGCTGGCTGCCGAAAACGCCCGGCAGCCGAACCTCGTCGGAGCGATCATCGGTCGGGCACTGTATGAAGGGACGCTCACGGTTCAAGCGGCGCGGGAAGCTGTGTGAGGCTGAGACGTTTCGAATTCAGGTACAAGCCAGACTTGGACAACTCGACAACCAGCCTGCAATGTCGAGCATTGATGCCCCTCATGGAAGGGAACCGCCAGAACAGCAATCCGCCTTCATCCGCGCTGGCAGTCAGGAGTGTGCATCACAAAAGTCGGCAGTGGCATAAAATCGCCACGGAGTCGGCAGCGTGATTCACTTCTGGCACTCCGCTCTCACAGTTGCGAGAGACACACAGTGAGAAAACCAAGAGTTAGTTAGCCGCAGATAGACTTGACGCAGCCCGAAATGAGACGTCGCTGCCCCTCGCCAGAGGGCGGGCCGGTGAGCCAATTCGACCACGTTCTGGCGAAGGTGGCTACGACCAAATATCTCACTTCGGGCCTCGCAAAGTCTATTCTCGACGCGGAAGCTGCCCGTGGCTCGGAATCGCAGCAGTGATTGAAGACCAAGGGAGTCGCCCCTCGAGCAACATCGCGAATGCCTCACGCCAACCGCGATTCTGTCCCGGATTGCCGATCTCGGTTCATGACGGATTCCACCCGGCGACGTTGACGTTGCAGGCGGGTGAATAGTTGGGCATAGGGGCGTTCACTCAGAGTATTCTGCTCATTGGCGGCTTCGATGATCGGCGAGACCGAGACCGGGTCCGGTCTGGAGGAGCCCGCCACCGCTGCAGTCGTTCCGTGGATCGCGGGCTGGGACTCTCTGGATGACTCCCCGTTGGACTTTCTGCACGCCCGGTCTGGCAAGGACTCCCCGGTCTCTGGCTCAACGACATCAAACTGCCAATTGAGTGACTGCCTGAGTGATTGGTTTCGGGGGCGTGGAGGTTCCTGGCCGCTTGTAGCAGACGGGTCTGTCGGGTTGGCCAACGCTCGAGTGGCTTCCGCCTCCTGGCTAAACTGCCGAACGGCCACACTGATTTCGTTGATAAAATCCAACAGTTGGTTTTCATCCAGCATCGGCTGGACTTCCGTCAAGGTCAATTCGAAATCGGCGGGGGACTCCTGCGGGACTGGAGTCGGTGCAGCTTCGAACAGCGTATCAGCCATGACTTCGAGGGTGTCATCCATCTCGGACACTGGAGGTATCGAACTCTCTTCCCGTGCCTTCACAGGCACGGGCGGACTCCATCGAGGCTGGCTCGATTCGAGTTGTAAGTCGATTGCGGCGTAGACGTCGTCGACCACCAGCTCCTCAAACCCGAATGGACTCGGGGATGCGATGGACAGTGCTGGGGATTGCGGCGCGGCATGGAGAACCAACTCACCGCCGTACTCGAACTCTGGTGCGCAAAGCGGTTCCATGAACATCGTCTCGTCCTGGGCCTCGTGTTCCGAGGCGGTCTTGGTGCTGTGGATGTCTGCGGGAGGAGCCGTCTCGTAGGCGTATGATTCGTGGGCGTGAGGCGTCTCGACAACGGAAAACCACAATGGAGCTTGATGCGAATCGGCTGGCTCTCCCGGTACGTTAAAACGGGTCGCCTCAAACAGCTGGTCGAGGGAGGATGCCTCGAGTGGAGTGCCGACCTCGAAGACCGATGATTCGGAGACATCAGCACCGTCTTGATCGCCGGTTTCGAATGCCGCTGCTGCTTCCGCGTCGCTGCCGGTATCGCTCGCGCTGAATAAATCATCGAGCGGTTCGGCCTCATCAGTCTCATGCGCTTCGGCGAACTCTTCCAACGGGTTTCGCTCAGTGGTCCAGCTGAGATCGAGCGGCGCGTTCCAGTGCAGCGGAAGTTCACGCAGGTCGAGCAGCGCGGAACGGACGATCGATACGTCGACCGGTCGTGTCTCCTCGGCGTACGCCAGCAGCAAGCTGTGATCGCTGAGCTGATTCAACCGGCGCGGGCTGCCTTCACTGGCCGAGCAGATCAGCTGGACCGCATCCGGGGTGAAGATCGTCAGACCATCGTTCCCGGCGTATCGCAAACGCTCCCGCACGTATTGGGCTGATTCCTCGAACGTCAACGGTTCGATGCAGGCATGGCATCCGACCCGCTGATTCAGGGCGTCCATCTCCGGCGCGGTGAGCAACTCCTCGAGTTCCAGCTGCCCCGAAAGGATCAGTGAGAGGCAAGGCGTCCCAGCGATCTCATAGTCGGTCAGCGTCCGCAGTTCTTCCAGACCCCGGGAACTGAGGAGATGTGCTTCGTCGACAATCAAGAGCATCCGGTTTTGCGGAGCGGGAGAGGCTTGCAGCAGATCCAGCAAGCGCAGCCGGGCTTCCTGCTCCGACAAGCCAATAAAGGGATGCTTGAGTTCGAACAGGATCGCTTGCAGCAAGGCCCGTCGAGTGGGAAACCGAGCGGTCGTCAGCAGGATGGTGCGACGCTGCTCGCTGAAGCGCTGCTGCAACAGTCGACAGACCAGGGATTTTCCAGCTCCCGACGGGGCGGTCAGGACGCCGATCCCCTGTTCCTGAGTCACGCAGCGGACCAGGGCCTCGAACGGCTCCCGAACTGGGGCGAGTGGAATGTACGTTTCCACTCGCGGCAGGGGCGAGAACGGTCGGTTGCGGAGGCCAAAGAACGCTTCGTACACGAACGATCACTCCAGGAGGGGGCTACCTCAGAGTGATCGATTCGGAATGGGCGCTTCCTGCACGCGATTCGGCTCGACCGTCACCTTCGGTCTGATCCGCTGGCAGATCGGCCAGCGGTGCGGAACGATCACGGGATCGGGATCGCGGAAGGTAGGTAAAGTGTGACGGCTGGCTCGACTTCGCACGGCTCTGAGTGAGATGTCTGGATGAGCTGGAAGCGTCTGCACGGAGAGTTCCAGCGAGCCTCCGGAGTCAGCCGAGGTGTTCGGATGAGCCCGTAATGCGCGCGCTAGCTCTCGTCGCACTGAGATTCCTGGGGTGACTCTTCGGCGAACGGCCAGTGAAAACCGACCCTCGAGACTTCCGAAAGAGTGCAGTCACTATCCTACGCAGCAACCCGTCAGCTTCGAGCAGCTCCTCCACCCCACCGAGGCACGGCCGCCCCAGGTCCGTGACTCCAGAGGAAGCTCCTGTCTTTGTCCCGTCTTTGTCCCGGGCATGACAAAGAGAGAGCCGGGGTGGCCTGATGAAACGGCATATTCATGGCTGTCGAGTTGGTGAACGCCAGGCCTCCGTCCGGCGTGGTGAGCTGGCCTCCGACTCAGATGCCGGTGAGCCGGGCGGTGTCAGCCCCCGGACTGGGTCGGCGCGCGGCCAGGTCCGGAGGCTGACGCCATCCGGCTCACCGGATCGGCGCGCTGGAGACGGAAAGGACTCCGCGATTCGCTTCCCTCCCCATCCCCCCAGCGTCTGGCCGCTTGGCGTTCTGTGTGTCACCACCAAGCCAACAGCGCGAGTCCGCTGCTCAGTGACAGAGGCAGGGCTGAGGGTTCCGGAGTGGCGGTCGTCGTAGAAAACAAAGTCGAGTTGAATGTCAGATCCCCACCCAAGTCATCACGAATGCCGCAGGGCCTCGATCGGGTCGAGTCTGGCAGCAGCAATGGCTGGATAAACTCCGAAGACGAGACCCGTGAACACGGAAAATCCAAACGCCACCGGAAGGCTCAGGACCACAATCTCCGGCTCCATCCCCAGGAACATCTTGCCCATCTCACTCGACGCCGCAGAGGCGTTGATCACCTCAAAATAGACGAGCGCCTGCTTGGTGAGGCTGAATACGAAGGGGGTCGAGAGCCCCATCCCCATCCCGATTAAGCCCCCGGTCCCCGACAGCACCACAGTCTCGATGATGAACTGCTGGATGATGTCGCGGCGGCGGGCTCCCAAGGCGCGGCGAATCCCGATCTCGCGCGTCCGCTCCGTCACCGTGGCCAGCATGATGTTCATGATCCCGATCCCACCCACCAGCAGGCTGATCCCGGCCACTGAACCCAACACGATGTTAAAGATGTTCCGCAGCTGTTCCGCTTGGCGGAGGAGTTCGAGAGGCACAACGATGGCGTAATCGGGTTTGATGGGGTGGGTGAGCTTCATGGTTTCTCGAACGACTTCGGCGGTGCGCACGACGTTTTCGATGTTGTCGACCTGGAGAGTGATCTGGTTATAGACCACGGATTCGGAACTGCGGGCTCCCGAGGTGAACTTCATGAACACGTCGCCAGTATTGAGACGGGCCTGCAACGTTTGGAGCGGCAGGTACACATCTTTATTGTAGTCCTGCCCGGAGAGACTCCCGCCGACGGCCGCCGAGGCTGTGCGGGCTTGCATCACGCCGACCACGCGATACGCCTGAAATCCGATCTGAATCGACTGGCCGATCGGGTCTTCGATGGGGAAGAGTGTCTCGGCTGTCTCCGAGGCCAACACCACGACATTGGCCATGTCATGTCCATCGCGATCGGAGAGGAATCGCGCCTTGTCGACTTCCAGATGGTTCATCTCCAGATAATCGGGAGTACAACCCACCACGCGGGCATTCAAGTATCGGTCTCGACAGCGGACCTCCAGCAGTAACTCGCGGACCGGAACTAGTCCTTTGCCCGTCAGATTGGGGACCGTCTCGCTGAGTATCTTGAAATCGGTGCGATTCAAACCGTATCGCAGCACCGAAAAACGGCTTGAGCTGCTGTTCTGACTCGACGACGGATCGTCCGGTGGCTTCACGCTGCGGACGATGATATTGGTCGCCCCGAGCGAGAGCACCTGCTGCTGGGCCTGCTTACTGGCCCCTTCGCCAATTGCCAGCATCGCAATGACCGAGAACACCCCGAACACGATCCCCAGCATGGTCAACCCCGACCGCAGCTTGTGCAGCAGCAGGCTCTTGAGTGCCAGTTGAATGGTGCGGATGAGTCTCAGCATGGGATGTCGGAAGTTGGATCTCGGAAGTTTAGCTGCGACGCGAAGTCTTCGCAGCGGAGTAAGTTTCACCTCACTCCGGAAGTGGAGATCGCTCGGTGCCCGGGAAACAACCCTTCGCCCGCGATCAGGCCGTCCTTCATATAGATCTGGCGATTGGCGTTCTCGGCGACATCGGCTTCGTGCGTGACCATAATGATCGTCCGCCCCTCGTCATGGAGTTCGCCCAGGATCCGCATGATCTCTTCCCCGGTCGCTGAGTCGAGGTTCCCCGTCGGTTCATCCGCCAGCACGATGGCCGGATCATTGACCAGCGCCCGGGCGATGGCCACGCGCTGCTGCTGCCCCCCGGAGAGCTGAAAGGGACGGTGGTCGAGTCGGTCGCTGAGTCCGACGCGGTCAGCCAGATCGAGGCACTTCTTTTGATCTTTGGCACTGATCGACCCGGAGCCGGCCCGGTAGAGGAGCGGCACCTGAATATTCTCCAAAACGGTGTACTGCTGTATCAGGTTGAACGACTGAAACACAAACCCGATCATCGAGTTGCGGGCCTCGGACAGCTCATCGTCGGTCATCTCCGAAACGTCCCGCCCGCCCAGAATGTACTGCCCGCTGGTCGGGCGATCGAGCGCCCCCAGCAGATTCAACATCGTGCTCTTGCCCGAACCCGACTGCCCCATGATCGCCAAAAAGTCCCCCTGGGGAATATCCAAAGAGACACCCCGCAGCGCCTGAACCTCGTGGGTTCCGAGCCGGTAGTGCTTGCGGATGTCGAACAGTCGGGCCGAATACTGCATGTGTCCTCTCGTGAGTTGCTCAAAAGCCCAGTGGTGGCAACCTGTGGGATTGTCACATCTCTGCATACTGATCGGTTTGCTGCCTCTGGGAAACCTCAACGGATGGTGAGGTACGGGAAAACATGGCAATTTCGTCTGGATGCCCCGATTTTTCCCGCTGAGAACGCTTGCCTGCTAAACAGTGGTATAGTATAACGATGCAGGCGATCAGTAGTCGACGCCCGTGAACTGGTTGGGGGCTGTTGTCAGCGATCCGCTTTCAGCAATCAGCCAGAATTGAGGCGGGGAAACTGTTCGCGAACTCCTTGGACCACTGGCTCCGGCGGTGTAGTTTTCTGCTGGCGGAATCCTGATGGCTTTCCCCTCTGGCTGAAAGCTGACTGCTGATCGCTGAAAGCTCCCCCTCCCATGGCCGACTATCTCACCCTCACGCAGCGTCAAAAAGACATCTACGAGTTCATCAAGGATAAGATCCTGAACCGGGGATACGGGCCGACTGTGCGGGAGATCGGCACCGCCTTCGATATCCGTTCCCCCAACGGGGTGATGTGCCACCTCAAGGCCCTCGAACGCAAGGGGCTGATCTCGCGCGAACAGCACATGTCTCGCGCGATCCAACTGACCGACCAACCCCAGTTGAAGCGGACCAGCCTGCCTCTGGCCGGGCATATCAATGCGGGTCGTCCGTCGACGGCCGACGAGCAGGTGGAGCGGGTGGAGTTCAGCAAGCTGTTCGAGGAGCCGGACCATTTCTGCCTCAAGGTGCGGGGCGAATCGATGATCGAGGCCCACATCGCGGACGGCGACTACGCCATCATTCGCCGCCAGCCCACCGCTCGCGACGGTGAGATCGTGGCCGCGCTGATCGACGGCTCGGACGCCACGCTCAAGAAATACTTCCGCGAACCCGACCGCATCCGCCTCGACCCCGCCAACGCGAGGTTCCAGCCGATTTACTCCCAACACGTTGAAATCCTGGGAGTGCTGGCCGGGGTGATTCGCCAGTATTGAGGGAGCACTTGGAACCGTGGGGTCTTCGTTGTACGAAATCTGGAGTTGGAGTCTACAGCAGGGCGAAATTGGCCAGACGTGTCGAGATTCAAATGTTCAGACACGCCCCAACGGCTGAACGTAACCATTCACGCCCCGGCGGCGGGGAACCGTCGCCAGCCTGTCGCTGCTCGGACCGACGCGATGGCCCCTCACCAGAATGTCTCGAACCTCCACACCCACTCCGGTCGGGGACATCCGCCAAGCCTCCTGACGCCGCCACCCTGTCGCCTTTGGTGAGCAGGCAATGCTCAATGGCTTGCAAGAAGCCTTTTTTGGTGGGATCGACTGGCATGTTTTTACCTCAACTGATTTCGTAGCTCTTCTGCGACAAAGGCGAGTGGTTAGACATTCCGGTCATTGGAACTGTGAGCTGTCTGATCGTATTCACCAACCCGAATTCTCTGGTTGTACTGTCTCAGCCAAGCGATCCCGCTGGCGGCCTGCTCGCGCGAGGTGTCCAGTTCAAACGCTTGGCCGGTCCGCGAGTGCAATGTCAAAATGCAGGTGACACCCAGGATCGTCGAACGGCCAGGATGAGCCCAATAGACAAGTTGTGGTTCCAGGGATATGCGGCGAGCTAACAGGAGCTTCTGGTGGACCAGCATCGCTCCGACCTTGCCAGCGATGCCCACGACCACTCCGAAGACAGCCCCCAGTGTGCTGCGATAGAACAGGCTGACGAAGACACCAAGCAAACCAATGAGTAAGAGAGCAACGCAGATGGTGCCTCCGCGACGAATCTTTGCAGTCAGAATTCGAAAGATGTCGTCCGGCGAAAGCTTCGAATCGGCGGCCCCATCCGGCACACCGAGTTCTGAAACAGGGATGGTATGGTTTTCGTTCATAGTGACGTCGGGGGGTAAGCTCTGATTGAGGTGCTGTCGGTTTGATGGGCAGTCTCCCCTTCATGAACGATCAGGATTGAACACCAAGGGCGCAAAGGTAGCAAAGGCAGAGGAGCAGGCTGGGAAATTGAGATTTGGCTGATACTCAATCCTCAATGTGATGATCGCAAGTCCGTCTCTTCCCTTTGCGTCCTTTGCGCCCTTGGTGTTCAGTTCCCCTCTTGAATCTCTACACACGACCATCACTCCAGCGTCTGCACCTCCACCGATACCACCGGCGGCAGGTCGCGGACGATGGCTTGCCAGTGGTCGCCGCTGTCGGGGGAGCAGTAGACTTGGCCGCCGCTCGTGCCAAAGTAAATCCCGCAGCTGGGCAGAGTGTCGGTCGACATGGCGTCGCGGAGGACGTTGACGTAGCAGTTCTCCTGGGGCAGGCCGTTGGTCAGAGCTTCCCAGTCGGTGCCGCCGGTACGGCTGCGGTAGACGCGGAGCTTGCCATCGTCGACGAAGTGTTCGGAGTCGCTCTTGATCGGGACCACATAGATGGTATTGGGTTCGTGGGCGTGGACCTCGATCGGGAACCCGAAGTCGGTCGGCAGGTTGCCGCTGATGAGGTTCCAGTTCTCCCCGGCGTCGTCGGTCCGCATCACGTTCCAGTGCAGCTGCATGAAGACGGTGTCGGGCTTCGAGGGGTGCAACGCTAGATTGTGAACGCAGAAGCCGACCTCGGCATTGGGGTCGGGCATGTACTTGGACTTCAGTCCCCGGTTGATTGGCTTCCAGGTCTCCCCACCGTCGTCACTGCGGAAGGCCCCAGCTGCGGAGATCGCGATATAGATCCGCTTGGGGTTTGTCGGGTCGAGAAGAATCGTATGCACTGCCAGTCCCCCCGCCCCCGGTGCCCACTGCGAACCGGACTGATGCGTTCGCAGGCCGGACAGTTCGTGCCAGGTTTGGCCGCCATCGGTGGTGCGGAAGAGAGCGGCGTCCTCGACCCCGGCGTAGACCGTATCGGGATCGGTCAGCGACGGCTCCAAGTGCCAGACGCGCTTGAACTCCCAAGGGTGCGGCGTGCCGTCATACCACTGGTGCGTGCCGGTCTCGCTGGCGTACTTGAAATCATTCCCGACCGGGTTCCAGGTCTTCCCGCCATCATCGGATCGCTGCATGATCTGGCCGAACCAACTGCTCGACTGCGAGGCATAGATGCGGTCGGAATTCACCGGCGAGGCTTTGAGATGGTAGATCTCAAAGCCCGCGAAGAACGGTCCGCTGATTTCCCACTGCTCGCGCTGCTCATTGGAGGTGAGAATAAAGGCTCCCTTGCGAGTGCCGACCAGTACCCGTACTCGACTCATGTGTCTCTCCCTTCCACGGACTAGGACCGCGGCGACGCCGGGAACTCATCGGTGCCCGTCCACGGTCCACCACGGCGGCGGGTGCGGGGGCGGCGTCGGTCCCGGACACCGATGTCGACCC
>JANPCU010000285.1:0-18868 GCA_031431195.1 Planctomycetota bacterium
CCCCGCAGGTTGCCGTGAGTGACGGCGACCTGCGGGGTTTGAGTTAAAGTGGCCAGAGGCGGGATCGAACCGCCGACACCAGGATTTTCAAAACTGGTACTCTACCCGCTGAGCTTCAGAGTGGGACGGATCAGACCGGAACTGGGGAGAGCGTGTCAGGAAGTCCTCGAAGCCTTGGGACACGAGACGACAGCTCTCACAGGAACGCGGGCTCCAGCTCTTCACGTCTGTGATCATGTAGAATCACCGTCTCTGATTGATCGCAGGTCGCTGCACCGGCTCCTCAAAACGCATCGGCGTGATGCGGTTGTTCTCGACGCTTTCCAGTGAGGTCGACCGGTTCGAGGCGACAGGAAGAATCGACTGGAGCTCCTCCTGGTGCGCGGCCACCAGTTGCTGGCTATCCGGGGGGACCGAGGCGAGCAGGGTCAAGTATTCCGCCAGCGAGGCGGCTTCGCCAAGAGCCTCATGCAGCGACTCCGGAGCGGTCTTTCGCAAGTGTTCGTACTGGTGGATCCGGGCGACCAGGGATTCCACTTTCTCATCGGCGATGACCCGTTGGGCGGCCACCATTCGCGGGCCGCCCATCGCCTCGGCTGCCAGTGCGCAGCTCATCCGCAGCATCAGACTGGTGAATGCGCGAGGCTCCACCTGATGCTCGCTGAGTACCCGCCGCACTGCGGGACGCGGAGACCAGCCTTGAATCAACGTATCCACAGTCAGCGCGTCGCGGACCGTTTTTCGCCAGGCCAGAACTGACTCCTCGGGGGTGCTGGTCGGTTGCCCCTCGCTGCCGGGGACGGGGGACAGCACAGGCGGTTTTCCGCCGGGCAGTAACCGGACCAGCTCCATGAACGACACCACCTCGTCGTCGGTCAGTGGCTCATCCAGCGGCTTCTCGATGATCTCCCAGTCAGTGGAGAGACTGAGTTCAACCTCTGCGGCGACGGGCTCGCGAGGAGTCGGTGACTCACTGCAGCCGACCAGCAGCAACAACGCCAAGGCCAGCAGAGAGGTCTGTTTCATCAATGGGCTCCGGAAGGTGGATCAGTCGTCGGAGTTGGCTCGGGAGGGGCGTTCCTCGCCCGCCAGGCCCCAATCGCGATCGGCAGCAGGCTGACGAACACGATCAACAACACAACCTTTTCAAAGTTGTTCTTGACGATATCGAGCTGACCGAGGAAGTACCCCGCAACAGTCATTGACACGACCCAGCCGATCCCGCCCGCAATGTTGTAAAGGACGAACTGCCGGTAGTTCATCCCCGCAATGCCCGCGACGAACGGGGTAAATGTCCGCACCAGCGGTGCGAATCGAGCCAGGATGATCGCCTGCCCGCCGTGCTTGTCATAGAACGCCTTGGCCGCCATCAGATGACTATGTTTCACAAACCGCAGCTTCCCTTTTTCCAGAACTCGTTCGCCCATCTTGCGACCGATCTGGTAGTTCACCGCGTCACCGATGATCGCAGCTGCGCTCAACACGAGGATGAGCGGGATGAGCGAGAAGATGTTCTGACTGGCCAGGAACCCAGCTGCGAAGAGCAGCGAATCACCGGGCAAAAAGAACCCGACGAGCAAGCCGGTCTCGCTGAAGATGATCGCGGCAAGGACCAGATACCCGACCCACGGCGGCCCCCACAGGTTGACGGCCTGTTGGAGGTTGTCCGGGTTGGCGAGGCCGATCAGCCACTTGAGCGAGTCGATGACGGTCTGCATGCCGCGCGGGCCTTCGGAAGAACAAGGAGGACCAGCAAGCCCCCGGCGTGAGCCGGGGTGTTCGCGCCAGGGGAACTAACGCGAGCCGGATGGGACTGTGGCGATGCTCTCTCAGCGGATTGGATCACAACGCGGCGCTGACTGGTTCGAACACCCCGGCTCACGCCGGGGGCTCGCTAAAGCGTCGTTTCCCACGTCGCGCGCAGTATAGAATAGTCCCTCTCAGCGTCTCAGAGCATTCGATAAAAAACGAACCAATACCGGGGATTCTTGACTTCCAGAAGGCATGGAGGTCGGCCCAGCGGCAGGTTTCGCCGACTGGAATACTCCTCACCCAATCAGTTCGTCGACGACGCGCCCATGCACATCGGTGAGGCGGAAGTCCCGGCCCGCGTATCGATAGGTCAGCTGCTCGTGATCAAACCCGAGCAGCTTGAGCAGCGTGGCGTGCAGATCGTGGACGTGGACACGGTTCTCGACGGCAGCGAACCCGAATTCGTCGGTGGCTCCGTGGACGTATCCGCCCTTGGCACCGCCGCCGGCCAGGAACATGGAGAAGCCCCAGTGGTTGTGGTCGCGGCCGTTGATCTTGCCCGCGTTGGAGCCCGGTGTCGGCAGTTCCACGACCGGCGTGCGACCGAATTCGCCGCCCCAGATCACGAGCGTCTCGTCCAGCATCCCGCGTTGCTTCAGATCCGTTAGTAGTGCCCCCAGCGGCTTGTCCAACTCGTTCGCCAAGCGGCGGTGGTTGACCTCCAGATCGTCGTGGTTGTCCCACGGCTGCCCCTCGCCATGCCACAGCTGGACGAACCGCACGCCGCGTTCGACGAGCCGCCGGGCCATGAGCAGTTGCCGCCCGTGGACGGTGTCGCCGTACATCTCGCGGATGCTCTTCGGTTCTTTCGAGAGGTCGAACACATCGGCGGCCTCGATCTGCATGCGGTAGGCCAGCTCGAACGACTGGATGCGTCCCTCTAACCCGGCGTCCTCTCCGCGCGCTTCGAGGTGCCGCCGGTTCAAACTCTGCAGCAGGTCGAGCTGGTCGCGCTGATGCTCCAATGTGAGCGAGTTGTTGCGGACATGCGCAATCAGGTCTTCCACTTTGCGATGCTTGGTGTCGATGTACGTGCCCTGGTATGTCCCCGGCAGAAAGGCCGACCGCCAGTTGGCCGACTCGGTGATCGGCATCCCGCCCGGACACATCGCGATGAACCCCGGCAGGTTCTGATTCTCGGTCCCGAGTCCATACGTGGTCCAGCTGCCGAAGCTGGGGCGGGGGAGCCGCGACTCCCCACAGTTCATCAGCATCAGCGAGGGCTCGTGATTCGGCACATCGGCATACATGGAGCGGATGACGCACATGTCGTCGACATGCTGGGCGGTGTGGGCGAACAGTTCGCTGACCTCTGTCCCGCACTCGCCATACTTCTGAAACTTGAACGGCGAGGGAAGGGCTGCTCCGGTCTTGCGTTCGGTCCGCAAGTTCTCCGTCGGCAGCGTCTTGCCGACGTACTCCAGCAGCTTCGGCTTAGGGTCGAAGGTGTCGACGTGGGACGGTCCGCCGTTGCAGAAGATGTGAATGACGTGCTTGGCCTTGGCCGCGAACTGCGGCATGCGTGGGGTCATCGGCGAGGTGGCCGCCTGCGCCACGCCCGACCCAGCCTGCTCGGCCAGCATCCCCGCTAACGACAAACCGGCGAACCCCATTCCGGAGCGATTCAAGAAGTCTCGGCGGCTGTGCATGATTGGGTCTCCGAGGGATCGTTGAGGGTTGAGGGTCAGAAGCTACGAAATCTGAATGGCGAAGTACGAAATGGAAGGAGCCGAGACTGCACGGGATGGACTCCAGGTTCGAGTTTCGGATTTCTCCTTCGCTCAACCCTCAACTCTCAACTCTCAACCACCCCACTCACTCAGCGAACTGAAACTCGTTAGACAGCAGCAGCACCTGGGCCACTTGCCACAGGCCCTCGGGATGCCGACCGAGGTAACTCACCGACCAACTGGCCTCCTCCGGCGCGGGGGACCGGGCGAGGACCACGCGGAACAGCGACTCGACCTGCTCGGCTGGGTTCGCCCCGCTCGCTCGCTGAGCAGCTGACTTGGACAGCTCCTCGATGAACGGCGAGTTGATCCCGAACAGGGCCTGCTGCGGCACCACCGTTTGCGGGCGCTGCGGGTTGCTGGTGTCGGGGCTGGGGTAGTCGAACGTCCGCAGCAGACCCGAGAAGTTATTGCGGTCGATATAGGCATAGATCGACCGGCGATGCGAAAACGGATGTGTTTCGATCTCCACCGGGCGACCCGCCATGCGGTCGTCGAGGACACCGGCAGCTGCGAGGAGCGAGTCCCGCATCTGCTCGAACTGGAACCGACGGCGGTTCTGCCGCCAGAGCAGGCGGTTCTCGGGGTCGAGTTCGCGAGCCTGGGCGTTTTCGACGATCGATTGGCGGTACGTGGCGGAGAGAACGACCTCGCGGATCAGCGTCTTCGTCGACCAACCGGAGTCGATGAACCGCGTCGACAGCCAGTCGAGCAGTTCGGGATGCGTCGGTGGATCGGTCCGCACGCCGAAGTCGCTCGGCGTGTTGACGAGGCCATTGCCGAACAGTTGCAACCAGACACGATTCACGAAGACACGGGCCGTCAGCGGGTTGTCGGGACTGGCAATCGACCGCGCGAGTTCCAGTCGACCGCTACCGATCTTGAACGCCGGACTTTCATTCCCGGCGACGATGCGCGGCATCCGCCGGGGCACTTGCGGGCCATGCCGTCCGGGATTGCCGCGTTCGAAGACGACTGGCTCCATCGGGTTGTCGTTGTCGACCAGCACCATCCCATGCGGCGGCGAGCCGGGCGATGTGACCATCAGTTCGGCCACCTTCTTCTTAAGTTCCTTGGCATGATCGCGCTGATCGCGTCCGATGAACCGCTCGAACTGGTCGCGCGGAATCGCTCCCGGCGAATCGTTTCCGTACAACACTTGCCGCAACTGTTCCGCATCGGCATCCGCGAGGGCGGTCAGCTGCGGAGCGGCGGCCTGCTCGCGCTCCCAACGTTCGCGAACCTCATTGAGGACGCGGCCATACACACGCACGACATCGATGTAGTTCAGAGGCGGCTGGTCCTTCAGACCTTGATGCAGTGTCGGATGGCACTGCTCCGGGTTCCAGCTATTGATCCTCTCGAGCGCCGCTGCCGCAAAGCCCTCGGCGGGGAGTTCCCGCAGCGCGACGAGAGCGAACCAGACTCGGTTCTCGGGCTGGGCCTGCTGCTGGACATATTCCTCCCAGCGGTCGATCAGCTTATCTCGCAGCGGGGGTTCGATCTTGACCTCCACCCCGGCTGGCACCAGTTTGGCTCGCTGAGCGATCGCCAACAAATAGTCGCCGATGCGGTTGCGAGACTGCGAGATGAACTCGACATACACCCCGTCGAGATAGTCCGTGACTTCCTTCTCCCGCTTCGCCAGTTCGGCGGCAAACTGCTGGTACTCGGGGGCCGAGGTATCAGCGGCTCCCACTTGTGGCAACTCCTGCGGCTCGCGACTGCTGGCGAAGACTCCATAGAGCGAGTAGTAATCCTGCGTCGGCAGCGGGTCGTACTTGTGGTCATGACACCGGGCACAGCCGAGCGTCATCCCCATCAACCCGCGTGTGACCACATCAATGCGGTCATCAATGATCGAGTGGGTGTCATTCAGGAATCGCGGACCGACCGTCAGAAACCCCATCGCCGCCAAGGCTGGGTCGCCCGGTGGCAGGTCGAGCTTGTCAGCGGCCAGTTGCTCAATCAGGAACCGGTCATATGGCGTGTCAGTGTTGAAAGCGTTGACCACATAATCGCGGTAGGTGTACGAGAACGGGTAGCGCCGCTCCTCGGTGAATACGTACCCCTTCGTGTCGGCGTACCGGGCAACGTCGAGCCACAGGCGGCCCCACTTCTCGCCAAATCGCGGCGAAGCCAGCAGCCGATCCACGAGGTCTTCGTCGGCTGTCGGAGACGGATCGGCGATGTACGCTTCGACCTCCTCAAAGGTCGGACGGAGGCCGAGCAGGTCCGCATATAGGCGGCGGATCAAGGTCGCTCGGTCTGACTCGGGAGAAAGATGCAGCTGCCTCTGTTCGAGCGCGGCGAGGACGAAACCATCAACGGGGGTGCGGAGTCGATCCACGTCCGCGACCTGCGGCGGGACCGGACGGGTGATTGCCCGGTAGGCCCAGTGCGTCTGCGCTGTGGCGTGAAAGTCAATGTCCCCATTCTCGCGACGCGGAAACGCCGCCACAGGTTTTGCTCCGCCCGGTGCATCTGCGGGCCACGGGGCTCCCTGCTTGACCCACTCGGTCAGTAGTTCCAACTGGGCCGGAGGCAACTTTCCCTTGGGCGGCATCTGGGTGTCATTCGGGTCATACCGCAGAACCTGAATTAACCGGCTCTGGTCAGGCTGCCCCGGGACGACCAGATGTGGGAACACCGCCTCCCGCAGATCGAGTCGCACATCCCCTTGCTGCTTATCCGCCGTGTGGCATTCGTAACAGCGCTCCACCAGCAGCGGCCGAATCTTCTCTTCAAAGAATCTCAGTTGCTCTGGTGTCGGGTCAGCGGCGCGAACTGGTACACCCGCTGAGACGACCAGCACAGCCGTCAGAGCCAGCGTTCCAATAATTTGGGAGTGTGAAGGCATGAATGGCAGCTAGGAGGGAGGGGCTGCGGTGGGGGGAGTCGCCGACCCTGATGGATCGAGACTGCATGAATTCTACCTGCACACACGTCGAGAAACGAGAGGAATCGACTCCCGTGGGCCACCCAATCGCATTTTTGCCGCGAGTACCGGGTTTGAAACGACCTCGAAAAATGATCGTTGTGCGAGTATCCAGCCCGTCTGTCAGGCGTGATTATGCAGGAGCAATTGGTCTCTCGCCAGGCCTTTGAACACGACACCCGCTTGGCGGTCCAGGCAATCTGGGAAAACTCTGGCGTGGGAGCGATTCGAACAAACCTGATCTTCCGGTTGTGCCGATTGAACTGCTACATCCCGCGCTTCGAGGCTCGCAGTTGCGGCGCTGGAGTTCACTCCCATGGAAGGTCGGTCTAATGAGTCGAATCACTCGTCGCAGTGCCCTGTTTGGAACCTTGGGGTTGTGCCTAAGCACAGGATCCTTGTTGCAGGCCAGCGGACCAGAGAATAAGGCCATCTCTTGGCAAAAGAGTTTGAAGGACGCCCACCAGGTCGCTGTCCAGCAGAATAAGCCGATGCTGCTCGTCTTTGGGGCGGAGTGGTGCGGTTTCTGTAAGAAGTTGGAGAAGACGACTCTCTCCAATGCCCAGCTGGCAAAATACATCAACAGCACGTTTGTCTCGGTCCACATTGATGTCGACGACGAGGAGAAGGTCGCCCAGATTCTCGAAGTGAAGTCACTCCCTTGCACGATCGTTCTCAGTCCAGAAGCCGATCTACTGGGCCGTTTCGAGGGATTCCTGGAGACAGCTCCGATGTACCAGAAATTGGTCTCGGCCAAGAAGCTGCACACCGAGACCCAGGTACAAACGGCGGGGGCCTCGCGGCAAGCGAGATAGGGAACGCCTCAGTGGATGATTGCTCAAAAGTCCACGGGTTGCGACCCGTGGACTGTGTTGTCAATGGAGGTTGACTTCAAGAAGCTCAGTGAGGTCGGATGGCTGCGGATTGAGTTTGCTCCAGATGGAAAGACGTCCTAGAATTGGATGAAGAGCGATTGACCATCTCGATCTAAAGTGACAATAGCCATGTCAGTTGCTGAACAAGCCAAACACGTTTACGAACTCGAATTGAAGACTCTTCTGGAAGCGGACCACCGCGACCAGTTCGTGGCGATCGAACCGAAGTCTAAAGGCTATTTTCTGGGGGACACGTTTCTCGTGGCTGCCTTGGCCGCCAAGAATGCCTACCCGAATCGAAAGTCGTTTGTGTTGCGAATCGGGCATGACGCCGCGTTCCACATCGGGGCGGCCTCATCGTGATCGGACTGGTGGACGACCAAGGCCGTGCGTTGTTGGAAGTCCGCATTCGCCGTGGGCTGCGGAGCGCGTACTCCGCAGTGACGACTTGGATCGACACTGCGTTTGATGGTCATTGGGTGATGTCGCTGGAGCAGATCTAAAGAGTTAGAATTGGAGCCTCTCGCCGAAACGGAGGCAATACTGGCCGATGGATCGAGAGTGACTCTGGAAACTTACCTGTGTGACATCGATTGGTTTGACCAGCGAATGTCGTTGCAGGTCATCGCGAATGAGGGACGGTTTCCGTTGTTAGGAACGGGACTGCTCGATCTGAGAACGTTGCTGATTGACTACCGAAAGAAGACCGTCCGATTGGATTGAGTCTCCCCTCAATACGGCACCGTCTCCAGCAATTGCACATGCCGCCACGCCCCGGAACGGAATCGCCACAGCATGGCCGCCGCCAGCAAGGCCAGGTAGGCCACGATCCAGAGGGTCGCAGCTGCGTCTCCCCAGCCGAAGTAATGCACGCTGATCAGCGAGCCCGGCACGAACACGACCCACGCAATCACCAGCCGGGCAATCATCGGGAACGTCGTGTCCCCCGCCGCTCGCAGAGCCTCTGCCAGCGACGTGGCGACTGCGTCGAAGAGTTGCCACGCAGCAGACACCATGAGCATTCGCATGCCGATGTCGAGCAATTCGGCCGCCCCATCTCCCTGGGCAAACGGAGAAATGAGTTGCCGTGGGAAGAGCAGGTACAGAACCACCGTGGTGCCTTGCCATAACAGAGTCGCTGATGTGGTCAGGACTACAGCCCGGGGCACCAACTCTTTGGCCCCAGCTCCAATCGCCTGCCCCACCAGAATCGCCCCCCCGCTGGCCAAGCCAAATGCGGGCATGAATGACACCGAGTTCAACGTAAATACCACATTAATCGCCGCCAGAGAATTCGTCCCCAGGTGCCCAACGACGGCGTTGGCAAAGTAGATGAAGGCAAAGATCTCCAGGAACCAGTTCACCCCCGCAGGCAACCCG
Source organism: Planctomycetota bacterium (assembly GCA_031431195.1). Classification (GTDB taxonomy): domain Bacteria; phylum Planctomycetota; class Planctomycetia; order Planctomycetales; family Planctomycetaceae; genus TH-plancto1. The sequence goes on from JANPCU010000285.1 coordinate 8,736, forward strand.
AACTTGACCATCCGCACAAATTCAGACCACCTCAGCGTCGAGGCGGGCAGGCCCCGTCCCGTCCAGAGGAAGTAGGCAAATAACCCCGACAGAGCCAGCCAGGTCGACAGCGTACTGGCCAGAGCGGAGCCGCGCACTCCCATCGCCGGACAGCCCCAGTGACCCTCAATGAGCAGCCAATTCCCCAGGACATTCGCGACCATCAACACGATGTTGGCTGCCATTCCCGCGCGGGTCTTTCCTAACCCACCGAAGTATCCCGAGAGCGCTTCAATCCCGACTGCGGCTCCACTGCCCCAGAGCCGGATGACCATATACTCGATCATCATCCGGCGGACTTCGGGAGTGTACGACTTCTCCGACAGCACGTCGGGCAAGACCTCGATCGCCAGCACGCAGAGACCCTGCGTCAGCAGTGCCAGAAAGAGCCCGTACCAGCCGTAACGCCTCGCCCCGACCGCGTCTCCCTGGCCATACAGTTGGGAAGAGAAGCTGGAGACCAGAAACACCATCGCCATCGGAAAGATGATGACGGCGAAAGAATTCATGCCCCCAGTGGCGGTGGCTGCAATGGCACTGGTTCCCAGCGGAGCGACCATTTTGACATCGGACAGATTCACGACCGCCTGGCTCATCCGCGAGACCATGATCGGCCATGCCACCTTCCACAGGGAGGCTGCGGACACAACCGGGGGCACCGCGTGATTCGTCAAGGAAGTGGAAGTCATGCGGTTTCCGACACGCGGACATGGAAGCGGGTTCGTGTCTCCCGGCGAGCGTCCGGCGTGAGCCGGATGGTCTCTCCCGCCTAGAACCATCCGGCTCACGCTGGACGCTCGGCGGGAGATGCTCGCCGGAACAGAAAAACCCTCGGGGGTCATTTGACCACCGAGGGCGGAGCTTATAGCACGCTGGAAAAACGAGAACTACTTGCCAGCGGGCAAGCGGCCCGGCTCGATCTTCGGAAACGCTCCCGTACAAGCCTTCATGAACTCGACCAGATCCAGCTTCTCCTGGTCAGTCAGCTTCAGCGGTTTGACCTTGTCACTCAGCCACTTGTTCGGCGTGCCCCCCTTGTTGTAGTGCTCGACGACATCCATCAGGGTCGCCAAGCTGCCATCGTGCATGTACGGGGCGGAGAACTCGACATTGCGGATGGTGGGAGTCTTAAAGGCTCCCTTGTCGGCTTCGACCTTGGTCACGACATACCGGCCCAGGTCGGGCTCCTTCGCATCCATCCCAATGCCCAGGTTGTGGTACTTCTCGTCCGCCAGATTGGCTCCGACGTGGCAGGTCGCACAGCCGACCCGCTCGCTGAAGAACAGCTCGCGCCCGCGGGCGGCGGAGTCGCTCATCGGATTGGCCTGGGCAGCTGCGACGGTGGCTTCATACTTGGCAAAGGCAGCGGCGTCATCGGTCTGGAGATCGGTCAAGTCTTCAGCGGTCAACGCCTTAAAGGGCCGCAGGGCCTCCGCATAATCAAACGGGGTCGGACCGGTCACAATGGTCCGCTCGAAGCTGGCGATCGCCATGCCGACATGATCGATCGAAATCGTGTCGGCCCCAAAGACTGCCTTGAACTGCTTCGCGTAACCGGGAATGTTTTGCAGTGTCGCCACACAGGCTTCATGCGTGTTCCCCATCTCAATCGGGTTTTGAATCGGCCCGACGGCTTGTGCCTCGAGCGATTCGGCCCGGCCATCCCAGAACTGCAATGACGACAAAATGCGGTTGTAACTGACCGGAGAGTTGCGGCCTCCCTTCTGGCCTCCAATCCCGACACCCGTCTTGGTGTGCTTGGCAAATCCTTCTTCCGGATGATGGCAACTGGCACAGCTGACCGTGTCGTCACCGCAGAGCCGGGTGTCAAAGTACAACTGGCGTCCCAGCTCAATCTTGGCCCGAGTCAGCGGGTTCTTCTCCAGACCCGCAATCTGCGACTGCCCCACGGCCAGACCGGCGGGAAGTTCGACCTCCAACTTCTCATGGTTTTTCGGGTCCGCCAACCACTTCTCGACCTCCGCCGTCGAAACCGCCCCTTGGCCGGGCAAACCCGCATTCAGCGAATCGTTCGGCAACAACACTTTCTCAGCCCGTGCGATCGACCCGTGGACCAGTGATGCCGCTGCGAAAGCTGCAATGAAAGCCGACTTGCGAAAGATGTCCATGCGAGTCATGGGATGACCAACTTCTGGGGAACGTGGAGAGTGAGAGTACGTGTTGCAGCTATATGCTATCTATATCATAGGCCGAGACAAGGGAACGACAATTGGTTGTCATATTCTTCTCTCAACACAACTCACAAAGCCCCACGGTGGCCACCGTGAGGCATTGGTGTCGCTCAGACAACCTCATCCACCACCGGGTTCGTCAGCTCGCCGATCTTTTCGATATCGATCGTGACCGAGTCACCGGCCTTCAGATACACCGGGGGTTTACGGGCGGAGCCGACGCCGTGGGGAGTGCCGGTCAGGATCACGGTGCCGGGGAGCAGGCGGGTGCTGCCGCTGAGGAACTCGATCAGCGTGGGCACGTCGAAGATCATGTCATCCGTACTCCAGTCCTGCATCGTCTGGCCGTTGAGGATCGTGCGGATGCGGAGGGCGTTGGGATTCGGGATCTCATCCGGAGTGACTAGGCACGGGCCGAGTGGGCAGAACGTCGCGAAGGTCTTGCCTCGGCACCACTGGCTGCCGCCCCAAGTGATCTGCCAGTCGCGGGCACTGACATCGTTGGCACAGGTATACCCGGCCACGAACGACAGGGCGTTGGCCTGGGTCGCGTTCAGGCACTCGCGCCCGATGATGATCGCCAGTTCGCATTCGTAGTCGACCTGCGTACTCGCCAACTTGCGCGGCAGCACGATCGGGCCGCCGGGGTGCTGCAGCGTCCCCTTGTTCTTCATGAACACGACCGGGTGTTCCGGGTGCGGCTTGCCCCCTTCATCGGCGTGCTTGCGGTAGTTGAGTCCGATGCAGAGGATGTCGACCGGATCGACCGGGGCGAGTAACTGACGGAGATTGGCCTTCGCACCGGTGTCCGTCCAGGGACCGAGCGGTCCACCCTCGGCCCGAGTCGCACTGCCATCGGCATGACGGACTCCGCAGTGAATCTGGCCGGCGGCGTCCTGGTAGCGAATGATCTTCATGGGGAGGGATCTCTGTGGAAGGTGACTGATGTCGTGAGTGTACAGGATGTTTCGAGTGGTGAGTGGCACGGCGCTCGCCGCCAGCTCTCCTCACCATCGCGCGTCGAGGGCGTGGGACCATTGCCCCACCGTGAGCATAATCCCTGTCATCCCTCAGCAACACCGGCTGCGTCCCCAACCAGCGACGCATCCCGCGATTACGGTGTGACCTCTGGGTCTGAGAAGAGAAGGGTGTTCAAACTCGACTCCGTCCAGCCCCGCCGCCTTTCCTTCTTGATTGCGACTCTGCCGCGTGGGGTATTCCCTCATAAATTTCTGCCCCAGCCTTCTTTTCTAAAGCGCACACTTCAGGTGGTCGGGTTTCAATCACTTACTCCAACTTCGGCTGTGCGAGCAGCTGTGCCCCAGCCCCAGCCCCTGCTGTCGCGATATGTGAGTCCGACCAGATGCCCCAGCCATGTTCAGGACTCTGAACAAAACGTAAAGCACCCGGATAACCCTTTGAATCGTTACAGCCATCACAACTATCAATTTGCCGGTACTCGGCACAATCGCGTTTAGACTCTAACGGAATACATCACCGCATGTTGTATCGCTTTGACGCACCTCAAGCCCAGTTCCGGTTGTAACGGTGGTACGGGTTGTGCCAATGGTAATGATCGTGAGGATGGTCATGGCCGTTGGGAACCGGCAGCCACCTCGTACGGAACACTTCGGGAGACCGACGAGCGACTTATGACAGCGAGCGTGTGTGGCGACGTGAGACATCGCCATGTTGCTGGTCGCTGCGGGGCACGAGTGAGGAGATGGCATCGTTCATCGCTGTGTTGGCGATGAAAACGGTTTGTTCCCAGATGCCGGAACCGGAGCCAACTGCATGGCTCATCTCGTTCGCCCCGCGCGACCTTTTTTTTCGCTCCCGTCAGCGTGAGTTGCTCGAGGGATCTCTCGAACGTTCAAGAAGGACTCATCATGTTGCGATTGGCCAAAGCACTCTGGAACGATCAGGCGGGCTTCATTGTCTCCGCTGAACTGGTCCTCATTTCGACTGTCGGCGTCATCGGGCTGGTCTCGGGACTGACCTGCTTGCGGAATGCGGTGAACAGCGAACTGACGGAAGTCTCGTGCGCCATTAAGTCGCTCGACCAGACCTACTGCTACACCGGATTCCACAGCTACAAAGACCGTTGCCGCTGCGAGACGAAAGCGGTCACCGCCGGGTCGAGCAATCGGCCCTACATGGAGACCGAAGTCGAACTGGTCCCCGTCATCGAAGGACGGCTCCAGCCAGCTGTAGAGCCGGAGCCCGGCCAGATCATCAGCGAGCGAGTGATCAACGAGCGGATCATTAGTGAACGTGTGATCGGAGAACCCGTCCCGGTCGACTGCCCGGAAGCGAGCCCCATCCTAGCCCCCGCTGGGGAGTCCACAGCGACACCCGCAGAGCAGGTGTGCCCGGAGCCGCTGCCAGAATCGATTCCGAGTCCCGCCAATTGACCTCCTCGTGGCACTTGATCGAAGTCACTTGTCCGGCATGACCGGTGGACTGGGTGGGAAGCACACCGTGTTCGATCTGCGGGGAGCCGATTGACCATTCAGAACCGCGCGGCCCGGAATGGACTGGGGTCTACATGCGGTTTGGCTCCCGTCATGAGTTCAGCGAGCAGCTTCCCCGTCCCAGTGGCCAGTGAGACGCCCAGCATGCTGTGTCCGGAGGCGACGTAGGTGTTCGACAGCCTCGGCACGCGGTCGATGATCGGCTTACCGTCGCAACTCATCGGTCGCCAGCCGTACCACTCCTCTTCGACCGGTTCGGCGAACGGATCGAGGAGATACTCTCCCGCCCCGCGACGCAGCAGACCGAGCCGCTGGCGGTTCAGCGTCTCGTCGTAGCCCGCGAACTCCATCGTCGAGCCAATGCGATACCCGGTTTGGAATGGGGTGATGGCGACATGGTACTCTTCGAGGATCATGGCGTGCTTCGGGCAGATCTGCGGACGCGGCATCGTGATCGAGTACCCCTTACCCGGCTGAATGGGCGGGGTGTAGCCGAGGATCTTCCCGAGTAGTGGCGTCCACGCTCCGGCTGCCAGCACGAACTGGTCGGCAGTGTGTTCACCGCCTGAAGTACGAGCCGCCTTGATCCGGCCATCTTCGGTGGCGAACCCGGTCACCTCGGTGTTCTCCTGAATCTCGACGCCCATCTCCAGCAGCCGCCGCTTCCACGCAGCCATTAGCTCGTTGGGGCGCAGATGAGTGTCTGTGTCGTACTTGAACGCTCCAGCCAGTCCCGGCTTCAAAGCGGGCTCTAAATCGACGAGTTGCTTCCCATCGAGCGGAGTGGCCCCCACGCCGAACTCTTTCCGTAGTAGAGCATCGGTCTCGGCGTACTCGTCAAACATTTTGTGGGTCGCGTAGACGAACAGCATCCCGGTCGTGTCCCACTCGGTCTGCGTCAGCTCCGACCCCAGCAGACGCCGGTACTCGCTGTCGGACGATTGCAGCAAGGCATGCAGCGCCCGCCCGGTCGACATCATGTCGGCCTCGTTGCAGTACCGAGCAAACTTGAGCAACCAACTCCACAACTTGAGGTTGACACGTGGCCGCAGATAGAACGCCGAGTTGTTATTGAACATCGACTTCAGCGTCTTCGTAATCGCCCCTGGCTTGCAGAGCGGCAAAACGTGACTAGGGCTCAGGTAGCCGCAGTTCCCATGTGAGCATGCCTTACCAAATAGCCCCTTGTCGAGGAGCGTTACCTCTTTCCCCGCCTGCCGCAAATAGTATGCACTCGCCGCTCCGATGACCCCGCCGCCGACGATCACCACCCGTTGTCCGGAACTCATGCTTGAATGCCTGTCTGGAGAGGATCACATGGCGACAGAACCAAGGCTGGTGCCGCATCTCATGCGATCATAGGTATCCTCGATACGGCGGCAAAGTCTCTCAATGGTTCCTCTGTTCCCAGGTGTGCGGCCTGATTCTCCGAAAAGGCCGGTTGACAATTTGGACCTGATCCCGGTGTGCATCCGAATAATAGGCCGTGGCAGAAGATCGTCATTCAGGCGTCAGCATGATTCGCTTTCGGGCATTCTGTACGAACGACTGGCGGAGACCAGGCACGGCGGAATCCAGGAGTTTGTCAGCCGCCGATGATCGCAGCGCCGCTTCGCCGCAGCCCACAGGGAGGCCATCACCCAGAACACGACTCCCCATCAAGCCGACCTCTGCACCAGCCTGGCCGTGTGTCAGAAACCGATGTGAGAGCCGCAGGCGGGCAGCGTTTGTCGCCTTTTTCGCCGAAAAAGGTCGCCGGTTGATCCATGAATCGCGAGCATGGTCGGCAGACAGCCCTCCCGTGCGATCGCAGCGTTTCCGGTACGCGGCCCTCGCTGGAGCAGCGGCCCAGTCGCTTGACAAGTGGCTGACTCGAAGGGAACCGTTCGCCCCCGTTCCTCAAGAACTGGCCAGCCCGCTCGACGATTCTCTCGATCCAGTTTGACCAACTGGCATTCAGGTGTAGAATTAACCATCGGCGAGATTGCTTGAAGCAGTTTCAATCCTTCTCGCCACACATCGGGGGCGATCGGTATAGACTGGTTCTCCTAAAGTGACGGTTGCGTGTCGTGGTTGATCAGCTGGCCACGTAAAAAGCAGATCAAAACACAACTGCCAACAAGCAGTTTGCTCTCGCTGCCTAGAGATAGGTAACGCCAGTCGAGGAATCCACGCCTAAGGAGTCCAAAGACCGGTCACAAATTCGGGCTGGTCCGGAATCAAGACGGCTTGCCGTCGTGGGAATTACCTTCCGGATAAGACACTGTCGTTCCCTGACGGGTTGAGGCTCTGCCTGCCGTGCCAACCCCCGTGACCCCAAACGACCGGCTACACACGTAGAGGCCCCACTCAAAGGTTCTCAGGACGCGGGTTCGATTCCCGCCGCCTCCACTACCTGGCCACTTACGAGAAAATCGTAAGTGGTCTTTTTTATTGGACTTACGCAGATGTGTTGAATCTCGCACTGCCGTTGAAAACAGAAAACTCTTGCCATAATGATCTGATTGTGGTCTGGTAGGGTCTGATCTTGTCGCAGAACAAGGGTTTGATGTCAGTAATCAGACCTCTGCGGATAGGCCAAAATGATCGAGGTCAACCGTGCGTCAGACCAATTTGAAGCGAACAACGAGAGGCTACGTTCGGAACCTGGGGCGACTCGCATCAGGAAGCCAGCCGAAGTTCTACCTGGGGCATGATCGTACAATTGCACATCAACGGTTTCAGCAGATCACAATGCTTTGGCAACACATCGAAGAATGGCACGAAAGCAGGCCAGGAAAACCGACTTGGAATGAGGACACGCTCCGAGCAGCCAAGGCGATTGAAAAAGGCGAACCTGCATTTCTCCCACCATTTACGCTGTCCACAGGGAACGAGCAGCCGGAAAGGTACTTTGCCAGGATCGCTGCATTACGAAAAGCCGGACTCGATGTTCGAGCGACAGACGATTCTCAGTTCGACATTGGCCGACAAGACCTTTCCGACGATATTGAACGCAGCCACGCTTCACTGAGCCGAGTCATTGGCTCAAGCAATGCAACAGGCCAATTGCTTCACGAAGCGCTGCGAGCGTATCAGGAGGCCATCAAGGTCGAGTACAAGGACTCGTCAGACGGCCTGATTTCTGACAACGGCAAGACTAAAATCGACCAGATCAAAACGATCATGACCTACCTCCCTGACCAGGATTTAGGACAACTCGACTTTCATGGCTGCGATCAGGTCTTCGGCATCTTCCGTCGTCGTCCCATATCGAAGCGCTACGAAAAGCCGATGGCGAGAAAAAGCTGCACCAACTACATCGGGGAACTCGGCAGGTTCTTCCGTTGGCTTCACCTGTCAACGCATTTCCGATGGCGCAAGCCGGAGGACTTTGACCTCATCAGCAGGACACCCAGGGAGCTAGACGACGACGTGGAGCATGAGTCGGCAGATACGCCGGTCTGGACCGTTGACCAACTCAAAATCCTCTACGAGTATGCTTTACCCATCGAGCGTATCTTTCTTCTGCTTGGTCTGAACTGCTCCTACGGTGCAGACCAAGCTGGACGATTGCGAGTAGCGCATTTGCACTTGTCCGAAACTAAAACGAGTTACATTCGACGAGTGCGGCGAAAGAAGAAAACACGCTCGATTCACCTTCTCTGGAAACAGACGGTCGAAGGGCTTCGTTGGGCCTTGAAGCGACGTGAGCGGCAGAATATCGAAAGTGAATTCGTCCTCCTGACTGATATGGGGCGACCCTATTGGAGCAAAACCAAGGGCGGCAACCGTACCCAGGCAATTCCGAATTTATGGAGCAGGCTCTTGGATCGTATTCAACGAGACTATCCAAAATTCCCACGTTTGCCGTTCAATTCGCTGCGTGATACGTCTGCCAACATGGTCCGGCGCATCGGTGGCGAAGAAACCGCTTCACTGCACTTAGCGCATAAACACCAAAGCAAAGACGAAAATCTGAATCGCTATACGAATCCTGTTCGCAAAAAGCACTTCAAAGTGCTGCGTAGATTGGAGCAGAAGCTCCAGGCGGTATTTGACGCTGCTGGAACCGATCCCTGGGCCGAGCCGAAAAAGAACTACATCGGGCTTACGAAAATTAAGCAGATCGTTGAGCTTCGGTCTCAAGGCGTAAAGATCGCCGAGATTGCCAGAAAGCTAGGCGTCTCAGCAGCGACGATCTATCGCCATTTGCCGAAGGAGTCGCTGCCACAACCCTCGGATGATTCGACAACGGCAGGCTAACTCTACGTCGATCATTTCGACGTTCTGAAGCGAACATACAACCGCCCTTACTTCGGACGGTTTTTTAGGTCTTTGCTGCCGATGTCGGTTCCGTAGGCGTCGATTTCCTCCTGCGACACGATCCCATCGTGGTTTGTGTCAGCAGCCTCAAAGTTCCGCAAAAGTTGCTCGACATCTCGATGCGGCTGTTGTTTCCCAAAGAGTTCCATTTCTTCACGAGTCAACTTGCCGTCTACGTTATGGTCGGCAGCATCCCAAGCCGACCACGCTCGGCCAGGAGTTCGGTTCGCCCTGTAGAGTGGATACCAAGGCTGTGCAAAGTAGACGTAGCCACTGACTCCAAGGAGCAGCAGACCCACGATCATCAAGGGCAATTTCCAGCGTCGTGGGCTTTTCGTCGGCTCATCGTTTATGGAGCAGGGCGGCAGCGATTCATTCCGAATCGCCCCAGGTCGAAGGTTGCTGGGGTCGACATACTCAGGCTCGTTCATGTGGCACTCTCGATAATCTGCTTGTTATAGCTCGCACCATCCGTCCAGCTTGGTTCATGGGGACAATGGCTCGCCTCGCAATGCTTTGAGCATTCGCTCCCGCACGCCTTCGTCGGGTTCACACCCGGCAGCCTGTTCCAGCGACGTGTCGAGTCCATTCGGCCATTCTCCCCGTGACCAACCGGCGAGGGCAGCGACCGCCATGTTCCGGTTCCTGACGACGGGACTCTTTAGACCAGCTTCAATCAGCGTTCCTCCCCGGCCAGAGAACCGCCGGAGTTCTTGGAGGACGTAATCCAGGCAGGAGTGCTGCTCGAAGCCACGGCCCAGGCCAAGTTCGTTGCCAGCGCCCGTCGCAATTGTCGTGAGATCAAGGTTTGTTTCCGCAAACTCGATGACCGCCCCGATGCTGTCCTCGTCAGAAAGGGCCATGACGTGATACCACCGGCCCGGATCGGCGGGCTTCTCTCGTAGCCGCAGCCAGTGGATGTCCCAGGTGTCGATGCCGAGCGCCCTCGCCGCTTGGTCGGCATGAGCGAACTCCAATTCGTTCTTAGAGGCTATCCGAAAAGCCAAAAATCCCTCAAACCGCACTGACGACTGGAGCTGCCGGGGTGTGGCGATACTTGAAGGGGGCGAATTGCCGGGCCGGGGCGAGGCGGTTCAGCATCAGGTGGACGGCGCTCCATTGG
>JANPCU010000286.1:0-5867 GCA_031431195.1 Planctomycetota bacterium
GGGACCGGCCATTTCAAGCCCTGTGTGTCGGTGTTGGTCGGGCAGTTGTATCCCGAGAAAGACCCGCGTCGCGATGGGGCCTTCACAATCTTCTATATGGGGATCAACCTCGGAGCGTTCTTGTGTGCCTTTGTCTGTGGCACACTAGGTGAAAAAGTGGGGTGGCATTATGGTTTTGGATCGGCGGCGGTCGGAATGATGGCCGGGTTGCTGATGTATCAGCTCCTGCGCTCTCGCTACCTCTCCGGCATCGGTGAGGCACCCTCTCGCAACGCAGGGGCGAAAGCGTGGGTGTTTCTGCCAATCTCGATCTTCCTATCAGGAGCTGTGGCCTGGATGTTCTTTCAGGGCTGGTTTGGAATCGTGGGAGCCTGGTTCAGTCGCATGGAGTCATGGCAAGCGAACAGCTTGCTCATCGGACTGACATTCGCCTGCGTAGCGTGGACCGTCCTATTCACACTGCGACAAGCTCCCGACGACCGAGGCCCGACGGCCTCGATCTTCATTTTCATGCTCTTCAACATTTTCTTCTGGCTGGCGTTTGAGCAAGCGGGTTCGAGCATGAATATCTTCGCTCAAGACAAGATCGATCGCAGTTGGGGAGCCACTCGCGAGATTCCCGCGACTTGGTTTCAATCGGTGAATGCCGGTGTCATCATCCTCATGGGTCCGTTCTTTGCGGCGATGTGGGCGTGGCTGGGGAGACGCCGCCTGAACCCGAGTCAACCGGTCAAAATTGGGCTGGGCTTGATCCTGCTGGGATTGGGTTTTGCCGTCTTGACGTGGGGAGCCGCGACAGCTGTCGCCGCCGGAGCCAAAGCGAGCTTTGTGTTTCTGGTGGGCACCTACGTGTTGCATACCTTCGGGGAGTTGTGCATCTCACCCACGGGACTGTCGTACGTGACGAAAGCGGCTCCCGTGAAACACGTCTCACTGTTGATGGGGATCTGGTTCGCATCCAATTTCGTGGCCAACCTGGGGGGCGGCCTGATTGCTTCACAAGTGAAAAAGATTGAAGCCGGAGAGATTACACTCCCGTGGCATTTCGGGGGACAAGCAGACTTCTTCTTTCTGTTTGTTGTCTCTTCGATCGTCCCGGGCGTGTTGATCTTGGCTCTCGCGCCGTGGCTGAAGAAGCTGGTGGGCAACCGGGAGGCGTAAGGCGAGCGAACATCAATCACTCCGCTCTCCATACGGGATCGCTACGGTCCGTTCGTCACCACGTGACACGCCAAACACGACTGCGTCATCTGGCGGGAAGTCATCCCCGTGGGCCGCGCATCGGCGAGGTACAGACAATCCTCCTGCGTGTGCTGCGACGCTGGTCGCATTTCCGTCGATGGAGTGAGCGCGCTCATACTCCACACCAGACCAGCTCCGAATACCACAGCTGCGGCATAGCCCCACAGGCTGTGCAGTCCCCGGCGCGGAGGGTGAGCCGCGCCAGTGAGCTGGAGGGCGGCCTGCGTGGCGACCTCACTCCCCTCGGCGGCGACCTCCCACGGACTACGACGGGTGATCGCAGCCGAGTCGGCGTGGAACATCCCCAGCGCGGGTTCCAGCGTGTCTTGCATCTCGCGGCACCGGGGACACCCGGCCAGATGGACGAGTAGCTCGCGATCGCTCGCGCGACTCGGGCCAGTCAAGACATCAAACGCCTGATCACAATTCATGACTTCTCTCCGGATGAAGCTCCCGCTCGGGGAGTGTCCGTTTCTTGACGAGTCAGTTCTTCTCGAGTCAGTTCTTCTCGACGGGCCAGTTCTGACAACCGCTCGAGTCCATTCCGCACTCGCAGCTTGGCCCCGCTGACACTGCTCTCCATCGACGCCGCGATCTCGTCGTAGCTGAGTTCCCCGAAGAACCTCAGCCGCAACGCATCCGCTTCCGCCTCGGGGATCAGTGACAGCCAGTGGTCCAGCTGCTCCCGATCTTCGGCGGGGTGGGTCAATGACAAGGTCGGTCGGACCTCGCAGGCAGTGGCCTCGCGGAACTGCCGTTTGGCCAGTCGCTCGCGAGTGCGCCTGACCAGATTGAGCAGGATGGTCCAGACCCAAGTGCTGACGGCGAATGTCGGGTGATAGGTCTGGCGGGCCTGAAACACGGCCAGGAAAGTTTCCTGGACCACATCCTCGGCCAGTTGCCGATCACGCAGCGAACTCTGCGCAACCCGCAAGAGGCGAGACCGGAACCGGTCCACCAGCTCAGCGAAGGCGGCCTGCTCCCCCGCCTGCACCAGCTGCATCAGTTCCTGGTCGCGATTTGCCATCGGGAGCCTTGAAGGACGGTGTCTGTGAACAAGTCACCACGAATTAAGTGTACTGAGGCCACCCACGTGGTGCGAGAGGGAGGAGCGTGGTGGCCGGGGCGATCGCCATTTTGACGATGAGATGAGTCGCGTGGGCGTCATACTCCACGAGGAGAGTATTAGACATTCCGGCGAGCGTCCGGCGTGAGCCGGATGGGACTTCGAGGAGACCCCGCAGAACCAGGTGGCTGACGCTGCCCCGCTCGCCGGAATGTCTCCCTCGGCGCCGCTCGATGTATAAAGCAGATTCAGCATGGCTCTTCCGGAAAGGCAGACAGGAATCTCTGCCTCACTGTTCAGTGGCACAGACATTCTTGTCGGTGCCAACTGAAGACAGATTCTGAATCTTATCGAGCCCACGCGAGATTGAAATCGGTATGCAGCCAGAGTGTATTTGCGTCTGAATATGCGTGCTTCACGTTTGTCGGTGCCAGGTTTCGACATTGCCCAGCGAGTTGAAAACATGCCCCACGCGCTCGCTGTGGGCATCTTGAACGAGCATAATCATGACTCTGCCTCTCAATCCCTGATCTGATCCGACTGGCCTGTCTCACCATGCGGGAACTGCTGCAAGCTCTGTTCACCTCACTCGCTGCGGGCCGAGCGGTCGCCATGACGCTGCTCGTCGAGACGCGCGGGTCGACGCCGCAGAAGGCGGGGGCGGCGATGCTCGTCTTTCCGGATGGCAACCAGCTGGGCACGCTCGGAGGCGGCTGCGTCGAGGCGGAAGTCAAACGCCGAGCGCTGGCTTTGCTATTCGATGGGAAGCCCGAGCTCCTCACATTTCAGCTCGACAGCGACTACGGCTGGGACGATGGGCTGATCTGCGGCGGGCGGATGCGGATGCTGGTCGATCCGCTGCGGACCGGTGCCGAGCTCTCGTATTACCAGGAGCTGGCCCGGCTGATCGATCTTGGAAAAGGCTGTACGGAAGCGGTGGTCCTTGAACCGGACGTTTGCGGGTTGCCCGAGCTGTCGCGGTTTCTGTTCGACCGGAGTGGGGAGTGCGTTGCGGGGCCGGAAGGTGTCCTGCCATCGGCGACATTGCTGGCCGGGATGAAGCCACTCTCTCAACGCCCCCGGCCATATGCCGCCGAGGGGGTGTCTTATCTGCCGCATCTGGCGCGAGGCAAGTTGCTCGTCATCGGCGGTGGGCATGTCGGGCAGAAAGTGGCGGATCTGGCCGCTGATGTGAACTTCGATGTGACGGTCGTCGATGACCGGGCAGAGTACGTGACCGAAGAACGCTTCCCGAAGTCGGTGCGGCGAATCGCCGGGCGGATGGAGGAGATCCTCCCCGCGCTGGAGGTCGACGAGGATACGTTCTGCATCATCGTCACGCGGGGCCACAACCACGACGAAGAGGCCCTGTTTCACCTCGTACGCCGCCCCTCGCGTTACCTCGGCATGATCGGCAGTCGCCGTAAGATCAAGATGATCTTTGACGACCTGCGCCGCGAAGGGATCGAAGAATCCTTGCTCACCCGCGTGCATGCCCCGCTGGGACTAGAGATCGGTTCGCAAACCGTCCCGGAGATCGCCATCAGTATTGTGGCGGAGTTGATCGCCTGCCGGAATCGGGGCGACGTATCGATGCCGTAGGGGGGGACCAGCGCGCTTCGGAGCGCAGGCCCACCATGTGCGACGCATGTCCCTGAGAGATCGTGCGACGTGGCCCATTTAGGCCACGGTGGGCCTGCGCCCAAAGCGGCTGGTCCCACCCTACGACTACGGCTCTACAGTTCGAAACACTACTCATGACGCATCGCGGACATGCCACTCAGTGTCCGACTTCTGAGATAGGTTCCGGGCAGAAAACTCACGCTGCTAAACGGGACCGAGACCTTCACTTTGCACAGGTCACGCTTGCGAGCGTTGGCCAGCGTGTTGGATGTCGCCGGATTCCCCGCCGCTTCCGTGATCGTGATCGTCACCGTGACATTGGCGGCTACACACCGTACGGTGTCCACCACAAAAGTTTTGGCATCAGTGGTGATCGCCGCGTTAGTGCTGCCCGCCAGGATTGCAGAACGGGCTCCCTCGCGAGCCGCATCGTTGAGTAACTGGACCACCATGAAGCCCCGGCCAAACTCCACAATCGCCAGAATGAACATGCAGAAAATCGGCATCACGAGTGCCATTTCGACGACGGCGGCACCGGACCGGTGAGCCGGTTTGAGGTGTGTCGTGCGGAGGAACGAAGAACGCATCTGAGCACCTGGGAAGACTGCGGTGAGGGGAGGGATGATGATCGCGAAGCAGTCCAAAGGGAGACTTCGCGGACTACTTCACAATGGCTGCGGGGGTGAAAATCGTGCCCAGTCCGATCGTGGTCGTCCCGGGAATCCCCGAGGAACTGACCATGCTGGCAGGCTGAACGACCACTTTCTTCTGATTGCCGGTGAGTTGCACATGCAAGATCCGAATGCCGACGAATTTGGTAATGACGTAGTTGGCGTTGTTGCCGGGACCAGCAACCGATGTAAAGATCGGAATCATGCGAGGCTTGCCTTTGATGAATGTCAAATCGTCCTTGATCGCGGCACTCAGACCGGTGTCCCCATTGAGAGTGATCGTTCCGCTGCTCCAGTTGAACTGTCCTCCGAAATAAGACATATCAGAGTCATTGACCCCAGTCCGAATCTGTCGGCTCAGGTCGGCGGTGCTGTTGTTGCTGCTGCCAATGTCGACTGTCCCCCGGTTTCCAGCCGTCGTGGTGCCACTGGAGAGCGGGTACAGGTCGACTTCTTTGACTCCGTCTGCCCCTGAAGTCACGACTCCCGTCGAAGCGTTGTAGGAGTAGAGATCCGTGCCAGCCCCACCTTCGAGTGCGGTCCAGGTGGGCAGATCGAGCGTGATCGGCAAGAGATCGAGATTGACATTCGGGATCTTCTTCAGCCCGGTCGATGGCAGGAGTGCGGCCTTTCCGACCATCGCGACACCCGTCTTGCTCTTACCAAACGAGGGCGCGATAAACAGGTCGAGAGGTCTGTCACCCAGCGTACTCCCCACTTGATCCCGATGCAGTGTGACCTCGGCCACGTTGTACGGCGTCGCATTCCAGGTCGTCACCCACGAGGAGGTGGCGGCGTCCCAGGTGTACTTGCCCAGCTTTACATCGCGGGTGGAATTACAGTACAGGGAGGTCATCCCCCCTCCCGCGTTCGCCGCGACCACAGCCACGGCCGCTGACTTGGAGTTCGTGGCGATCTGAGTGTTCGTCAGTGTGCCAAAGCCATCCCCCATCTCGACGGTGGCGGCCAGGGCCCCAGCATCAGCCGCTGCGGAAAGCTCTGATCGCGAGGTTACGATGTAACCGACATCCACGACGAAGGCCATGAACGCCAGCAGCATGGAAAACACCATCGCGGTGAGTACCAGAATGTTGCCCCGACGAGCTGGACGAACTGGCGTCGGACGGACAAATCTCAGCATGATCAGGTTTCCTTGGTTTTACCGAGGTGGCGAGGCGGGGGGGGGGGGCGACGCCCCACCCAAAGAGTTTGGAGCAAAAAAAAACGGGGGGGCGGCCCCACCCCCCGGGAGAAGTGTATGAAAA